>WTFZ01000105.1 GCA_011523835.1 Synechococcus sp. CO36386bin_29
TAGCTGCAGCCCTCGATCGTCGTCCTGATCCTGTTGTGCAGACTTTGGGCGTGGAGTTCACATCCAGCTCAATCACCCTTGAGTTGATTCCTGAACGACTGAATCAGAATCTCAGCCTTGAACAATGGAGCCTGGAAAGTTGCGAGGATGTTGTTAAAGAGGTGACTGGTCTCAATCTGAAGGTCAGGGTCCAGGAGTGATTTTGTGCCAGCGGATATCGCTGATGTCGCCCAGAGGTCGGGGTCGGTTGTTCCCGTTGCTGATGAGAACGAGGTCAGGACGACCTGCATAAATCTCGTCTCCAGGATTGACAGCCAGTGGGGTCTCGTCGTCAAGGGTGCCTTCGTAGAGCGTCTCACCGTTGGGATTGCGAATTTCCAGCCAGCTGGGTTCCTGACTGGTCACTGTCACGGAAGGAGCCGCTGATGGGGGAGTCAACGAGGGATCCGGTTCTGTTATCGCCGCTGGCTGCGGAGTCTCTGGTGCCGGCTGGGGTATCGCTGTGTTGACCGCCACTTCAGGCGTTGGCATGGGCTGCTGTTTGGCAAACACCAAGGCGGTGCCAACACCGACACCAGCCAACAGCGCAAGGGTTGCCACAGACTTCCAGCGCATTGCCGATGGCCTTGATTCAGATTGTGCGTTTGATGATGTGTTGTTGGAGACAGCCGGCGAAGGGTTGGCAGCACGTTTCGGCTGGGATCGACCGGCTTGTTCTGCTGCCAAGGCAATGGTCAGCTCATCGAGGAGCGGGTCTGGATCCATTCGAAGCCTGACCGCGATGCGCCTGGTCATGGCCTTGATGAACACCGGTTCGGGCAGACGCTCTCGTTCCCCTCGTTCCAACGCATCGAGCTGTTCGTGCCCCAAGTGCAGTGAATCAGCCAGTTGCGCAGCAGTCAGGCCAGCAACTTCCCTTGCCAAGCGCAGTTGGCTGCCAACAGAACCAAACCTGGACGCTATTTCGTTCCCTTCAGTCGTCAGTGACGCGTCGGAGGACATTGACGAACGGTTGTCTGTATTTGACAGAAAATAGAGGTGAATCCCGGTTTTGTCAGTTCGAGCCGGGACGAACAGTCATAACCCCAGGTGTGGCAAAACCTGCAGGTGAATTCATGGGCGATACTGGATTCGAACCAGTGACCCCTTCCGTGTGAAGGAAGTGCGCTACCACTGTGCTAATCGCCCGCACAACTTAATCTTAAACCACCAGCTGCAGCTCAGCTTCCGCTTGCAGGTCGAAAGAGATGGTCGTGATCGGGCGAATACAGCCGCGACCGCTCAGAACCGTGTCGCTCCCGAAGCGCCGGGCTCACAACATACAAGGTTGTACGGATCAGGTTCCTTGTACGTGTTGTGTCGGCCATGGCTCCGAGGGGAACCACATCGATGGACTGATCAGGCCAGCTCACCCTGTAGCCGATCGCGACCGGAGTGTCTGCGGGGTAATGCTTGAGAAGCGTGGACTGAACCTCATCAACATGCCGCGCACTGAGATACAGGCATAGTGATGCCTGCAATCTGGCCAGATGATCCAGCTGTTCGCGCTCAGGAACGCCGGTGCGGCCCCCGGTGCGGCCCAACACGATCGTTTGCACCACGCCGGGAATCGTGAGTTCTGCATTGATCGCCGCTGCGGTGGCCTGATAGGCACTGATCCCAGGAACCACTTCAACGTTGATGTCGGCATCGGCCAGTGCACAGATCTGTTCGTTAAGAGCGCTGTAAAGACAGGGGTCACCGTCATGGAGGCGGACCACGCGGTCTCCCTGGTTCGCCCGATCAATCATCAGGGGGATCACCTCTTCCAGCGTGAGTGTGCTGGTGCGAATCCGTTCGCAATGCTCAGGGGCCAGGGCGGCGATCTGCGGCGAAACCAGCGAGTCGGTCCAGATCAGGACATCAGCCGCCTGAATTCTCTGTTCAGCTCTGCGGGTGAGCAGGTCTGGAGCGCCGGGTCCGGCGCCAACGATGGAAATGGTTGTCATGAAGGCTCGACGCGACGGAGTCCTGGATCTGGCAGGGGAGCTCTGCGTCCATAGAGCCAAAAAAGACCAGCGGAGGCCAAGGCCATCAGCGCGAGGCTCATCAACTGCGCGATCCGCAGACCTCCCTCGCAGAACGGTGGCTGACCACCCAGGCAGAGGGGGTCAATGCGCAGACCCTCAATCCACACCCGCCCGAGGCTGTATCCAAGAAGGTAAAAACAACTCAGGGCGCCAGCGGGCAACTGAAGTCGGCCGCGCTGCCCGAGCCTGAACAAAACAATCAGCCCGATGAAGAGAGCCAGGTTCCAGACCGATTCATAGAGAAATGTGGGATGGAAGAACTCAGAATCAGCGAAAATCCTTGGTCTGTTCGTGAAGGGAATCAGGAGTTTCCAGGGAAGATCGGTCGGAACTCCGAAGGCTTCAGAGTTGAAGAAGTTGCCCCACCGGCCGATGGCCTGACCAAGAATGACCGATGGCACGAGAACGTCGAGAACATCCCAGAAGGGAACCTTTCTCCACCTGCAGAACAGAACCACCGACAACGTTCCTGCGATCAACGCTCCATGGATGGCAATCCCCCCTCGCCAGATGGCGAAAGCATCCCACCATGACCCCTGGTAGGTCTTCCACTCAAAGGCCACGTAATACATCCGCGCTCCTACAACGGCGGCCAGCACGAGGATGGGTAGGAGGTCGCTGATCAACGCGCCATCAAGTCCCCGTTGACGGGCCAGCCAGCTGGAGAGATTGAGGCCGATCAGAACGGCCAGAGCGATGAGTAGACCGTACCAACGCAGAACGAAAGGCCCGAGCTGGAAAAGCTCGGGCCCTGGGGAGGTGAAGACTGCAGGAATCACCACCGAATTCAAACGCCCTCCGCAGCCTGCACTTTTTCAAACTGCTTTTTCTTCAGCACCAGCATGATCTGGGCCAGAGCCACGGCTGCAAAGAAGGCAAGCAGGCCGTAGATGCGCACAGGGTTCTGGAGAACAACCTCGGTATCGAGTTGTCCAAAGCCGCCCACATTGGGGTCGTTGGTGATTGGTGCACCCGCCTCAACGGCATCACCAACAGACACGATCAGTGCAGGGCCCACAGGAACCGTCTCGGACTGCTCAGTGCCATCAGCTGACGCAATGGTTACGACGCTGGCGCCATTCTCGCCCGCGTCAATAGAACTCACAGTTCCAGTGGACGGAGCTGTGAACACGGTGTTGTTGCTCTTTTCACCCGTCGGATACACCTGGCCACGGCCACGGTTGCCGCCCACGTGGATGGAATATTTGCCGAAATGAATGTTGCTGTCAGTGGCCGGATCCGGGGACAGCACGGGGAAGACGATTTCCTGATGTTGGTCGCCAGGAATCGGACCCACGAGAATCACATTGGGCTGGTCATCGCTGTACTCAGAAAAGTAAACACCTTCGGTTTCTTCCTTGATGTCGTCCGTCCAGCGGTCTTGAGGTGCGAGGGTGAACCCATCGGGCAGCATCACCACAGCCCCGACCTGAAGAGGAACGTCACTGCCGTCGGCACCGATTTCAGGAACGGACGTGTCGTAAGGGATTTTGACAACAGCTTTGAACACGCTGTCTGGCAAGACGGACTGGGGAACTTCGGCTTGCGTCAGTTTCTGTGCGAGGTGACAGTTGGCGCAAACAATTTTCCCAGTGGCTTCCCTGGGAGAGTCGTAATTCTGCTGGGCCCAGAAGGGGTAGGCCCAACTGGTGCTGGGAGCGGTCAGCACTGTGACGCCCACGATCAGGGCGGCGAACAGGGGTGAGAGGAGGCGGCGCATCAGTGGCTGGAAACGGAGAGGGGCGTGGAAAGCAGAGGTGATCAGGCCCACCAGGGCTTGTCGCCCGTGCGGAAATCGGTGTCCGTCCATTGGCTCACGAACACGTTGTCGTTTTCGATGCTCACATTGGCCAGGGCGAGCGAGAGGGGCGCGGGACCCCGGACAACTTTGCCGGTGGCGTCGTACTGGCTGCCGTGGCAAGGGCACATGAACTTGTTGGCGCCGCTGTTCCAGGGCACAACGCAGCCAAGGTGCGTGCAGATCGCGTTGATGCCGTAGCTGCCAATGGCATCGTCGCCTTCAACGATCAGATAAGTGGGATCTCCCTTGAGCCCCTGCACGAGGCTGCGGTCTCCATCTGGATGAGTGCTCAGCCAACCACTGGCAGTCACTGCGTTGCCAAGTTCGTCCTTGGCGCTCGTGCCGCCACCGCTGCCTGCAGCGCGTGGGGGGATGAAGTAGTTCACAACCGGGTAGAGAGCACCAAGCGCAACTCCCGTGACCGACCCGAAGGTCAGCAGATTCATGAACTGCCTGCGCCCCATTCCGGGCACATCACCTGCTGGCATTTGGGTCATGACGGGATGTCAATCGGCACTGGATGGCGATCATTATGGATGCATCAGGCCCTGTCAGTCTTTGCGGGGACTGGGATTTTCATTGATGTTCAAAGACGACTCCGGAATGCCCCAGGCTGCTTCTTCAACACCGGCTGCACCGCTCAGTGCGGACGAGGTCGTTGCCCTCTTCCGTTCCCGCTGGCAGGCCAGTTACGACATGCAGATCGTCACCCGCCGTCGTCGTTTGTATGTGCAGGTGATGTGGGCTTATCTCGAACAGCAATCCTTTCCCCTCACGGAAGACGCCTATTGCCAGCATCTGGCCGAGGTTCTCGAAGTGGTGAACAGGCTCGGGGAAGCTGGTGCCGTACGGGCCTGGTTGCAGACAACCAAGGATCGCCCCCGGCTCGGCAAAGCCCTCAGCCTGCAGCTGCAGGGGGAGGGTCGACTGGAGGAGTTTCTGCTT
The DNA here is from genome assembly GCA_011523835.1 of Synechococcus sp. CO36386bin_29. Lineage (GTDB taxonomy): Bacteria > Cyanobacteriota > Cyanobacteriia > PCC-6307 > Cyanobiaceae > Synechococcus_C. The sequence continues at coordinate 4,816 of WTFZ01000105.1, forward strand.
TGAAACGCTGCACAATCGCCACCAGCAACACGCCGATCAGAAACAGGGCGGTGATCGCTCCTCCAAGAAGAAGCATGGTGATCGGGTCGGTGGAGGGTGTGAGCACCGCCCCGGCGAGGGCTGAGGTCAGCACCACCCACCGCCAGGCCGAGAGCATCCGTTTCCAATTCACCAGACCAAGGGCACCAAGCAGCAGCTGAAGTACCGGTAACTGGAAGGCCAGTCCTGTCGACAGCATCAAGAGCAGCACGAAATCGAGATAGCGCTCGATCGACCAGATCGGTTCCACCACGTCGGCTCCGTAGCTCACGAGAAAACGCAGGGCCGCCGGCACGAGGGCCCACCAGGCAAAGGCGAGCCCGGCCAGGAACAACACCGCCGATCCGGCTACGGCTGGTGCGATCAGGCGACGTTCGTTGCGGGTGAGGCCAGGGAGAACGAAGGCCAGTCCCTGATACAGCACGTAGGGGAGCGCCAGGGTGAGTCCGGCATAGCCAGCCACCTTGAACGAAACGAACAGGAATTCCCCTGGAGCCAGTTGAAGAAAACGAATCGAGCCTGCGGGCTCCTCCAGCAGCCGAACCAAAGGCTTCACGACCAGCAGGCAGGCGAAAGCGCTCAAGGCCACAGCCAGAAGGCTGCGAAGCACCCGCTGCCTCAGCTCCTCGAGATGATCCACCAGAGGCATCTCAACGTCATTCATCGCATCACCTGTTGCCGACACCTTGATTGGTGGCGGCGCTGGAAGAACGCTGGATTCGTTGGGGTCGGAAGGATTCAGATCATGAATCGGCTCAAGCTTCAGGCTAGGAGTTCTCTTCCCTCGAGTTGACGTCTGGCCCGGTCAGGCTCTGCCCAGAGCAGCTCTCCGTTGCGATGGCGCACTGTTCCTGGCATGGCTCCGGGAATGCGCTGCAACGCATCAACGGCTGCCACCACCACCGGGACGGTGCGATTGCCCCGGGCTCGACTGAACCACGCCGCCAGATCAGCAGCCTGTTGGATCGCTTCCTCGGATGCAGGCGCAACCGACGCTTTCAGCACCACATGACTGCCGGGACATTCCTGCGCGTGGAACCAAAGATCGCCAGTTCTGGCTTGACGCAGGCTGATCCATTCATTCTGGCGGTGGTTGCGGCCCACCTGGATCTTCAGGCCATCACTGGTGTGAACCTCGAGGGGCTGAGGTTGCCCCGTCGGTGCACCGCTACGGCGACGTCGCTGCCTTGGCGCCATCAACTCCTCCAGTTCTTGCTGGAGATCCCTCAACTGCAGGCTGCGCTCATCGGGGTTGTCCCAGTCAGCCCGGGTGAGATCCTCCAGAAAGCTTTCACTGCCTTCGATCAGCATCAGACGTTGGTCGTGATGCTTGAGGCGCTCCTCGATCAGAGGAACGGCCCGTCGCAGGCGCCGGGCCTGGTGGTAAAGCTTCTGCGCACGGGTGATCGTGTCGCGATCGGGATCCTGTCGGCAGAGCAGCTGATCCGCTTCCGACTGAAGGTTTGCGGCCCCATCGGTGTCCCTCAGTCGCTGCGTTTGTTCGTCGCGTTGGGCCTGCTCACGCTCGCGGCACTGTTGGAGTCGCTGTTGCAGGGTGCTGATCTCCCGCGACAGGCGGCGTTTGCTTACATGATCTTGGTAGTAGCACCCCAGCCGGAGGCTGAGCACGGCTTCACTGCTGGGTTCTGCGGGTGGGTCGTTCCAGACGCGGAAGCCGCTGCCCTCCATCTGCAGAGAGAACGTCTCCTCATCCAGATGGCGCAGCCAGCCGTTCCAGCGCTCATGGAGCCGTCGCCATTGCGATTCGGAAATCTTGTTGACCTGCTGCAGCATGAGAGGTGTCCCCTGGCTGTCGAGCGATCCAGGAAACGTCGTGAGCTGGGTCGCCAAAGCCGGACTGATTCCCTGATAAGTCTCCCGAAGTGCTTTGTCGAGGGGAATCGGAAGCAGCGTGATCCTGCGTTTCCATTGATCAAACGGCTCCTCAAGGCTCGGTGGTAGTCCCTGTAGCGCTGGGGGTGGTGTGTAGACATCACCGGTGCTGAGCGGGCGGATTCGGGATTGGTGTTGCCGCACCTGGCGGCCGATCGCCGTGATCCTTTTCTGGTCATCCAGAAGCAACAGGTTGCTGTGGCGTCCCATCAGTTCAAGAACCACTGTTCTGGTTGGGGGACTTCCTGGGCGGGGCGCCAGGTGAAAGCACACGACACGCTCGAAACCGTGCTGTTCAAGCTCCACCAGAGCCAGTTGGCGCAGACCGTGCTGAACCTGCTGGGCCAGGGTGCTGCCGCCACCATGGCGCCGTGGCGCATTGATCTGCACGAGCCTGGCGGATTCCGCCTGCCAGCTGAGCTCAAGCCACACCATGCCCTTCAGGGTGCGGAAGCCGAGTTGGAGCGAGTGGGCATCAGGTTGCTGTGCCTTTTCGAATCGGCTCGGTACTAGGCGCTCGCGCAGATCGCTCAGCACCGCCTTCAGAGCCGTGAGATCCATCACCTGGAGCGTGCTGGTGGCCATCCGCGCGTCTTGATCCGGTGCGTTGAGTGCCTTCCTACCCTGCGGCATGACTGCAGACAAGCGATGGCACCGTCCCAAGCCACGGCAAGGCTCGCGTTGCTCACCGGACCCAGCGGTGTCGGAAAGGGCACGCTGGTGGCCCTCTTGCAGGAGCGCCACCCCCATCTGTGGTTATCGGTGTCGGCCACCACACGGGCTCCAAGAGCAGGTGAGCAAGACGGGGTGCACTACTTCTTCAAGACTCGCCAGGATTTCGATGCCCTGGTCAACAGCGGTGGCTTCTTGGAGTGGGCTGAATTCGCCAGTAACTGCTATGGCACTCCACGGGCACCCGTGGAAGAACGGCTGTCTGCAGGCACTCCTGTTCTGCTCGAAATCGAATTGGAGGGTGCCCGTCAGGTGAGGAAAACGTTCCCAGAAGCGCTGCAGATCTTCCTGGCGCCTCCCAGTTTCGAGGAGCTTGAGCGTCGCATCCGCGGGAGGGGTACTGAATCTGCTGAGGCGATTCAACGCCGTCTGAACAGAGCGCGCGCCGAACTCGATGCCCAGTCGGAATTTGATGCTGTCGTCGTCAATGACGACCTCGAGGCAGCTCTCTCGGAGCTTGAGGTGTTAATGGGCCTGTCGTCGTGATGAATGGCCGAACGTTTTCATAAAAAAAGAGGGCGTAAGCCCTCCTTTTTTTATGAGTTGTCGATATCAACCGAGAGGGTGAAACAGGAGATCGGGAAAGAAGCGATTCCACTCAATCAGGATTCCTGCAGTGAGTGTGAACCAGATGGCTGCAACAACAGGTGCAGTGGTGAGAAATTTCTGCATCGATCAAGGATGTTGGTAAGTGTTGGAGTGTTGAAGCGAGTCAGCGAGGAGAGACGGTGATTTTGTCGTCGCTTTCAAGCATCTTTCCGCTGGTGAACTCACCAAACGCAGCGATTGGCCAGGTGGCAGCGGCAATGCAGGACTTCAGTGCGAGCTGGAGATCGATCTGAATCTCCTTGGTGTACTGCTCCTTTGTTCCACGGGTCGCTTTCAGGTATTCACGACCAGCCCAGCCGATGCAGCCAGCGATGTAGAGGAACATCAGGCCAGGAAAGACAAAATCACCGGCATGGTCCCAACGGCCGTCGACGATGAGGTGAGGGAGCCCGTCCTCTCCGCAGACAGCTTGGCTGTACATCTCAAAACGAGCCTTGGCCTGTGGCGTGGTGGCAGCGCTGGCACGCTGCTGGAAACGGGCGCTTTCGGAGCAGGGAGTGAGGCCAGCAACATCAGCCTTGGCGACCGGTGCAAAGCCGAACACCAGCAGGGCCGAGAGCGCAAGAGCGAATAGACGACGCATCGGAACGGTTCCTGGTATGCCTGCCCCGGAGCGGCAGGATGACACAAACGGACAGTAGTGGAGGCTTTCTGCCTGAATGCCAAAGGTGCTTGCGCTCGAAACAAGTTGTGACGAGTCGGCTGCTGCTGTTGTGGAGCAGCGCGGCGGCCGTTTGTTTGTTCTGTCGCACCGCATTGCCTCCCAGATCGAGGAGCATGCTCAGTGGGGAGGAGTGGTCCCCGAAATTGCCTCCAGACGCCATGTGGAGGCCCTTCCGCATCTCATCGACGCGGCGCTTGATGAAGCCGATCAGTCGGTGGCTGATCTGGATGCCGTCGCTGCGACCGTGACACCCGGGTTGGTGGGGGCCTTGATGGTGGGCTCGCTGACCGGTCGCACCCTGGCAGCTCTGCATGGAAAGCCTTTCATGGGAGTGCACCACCTGGAAGCACACCTGGCTTCGGTGCGTCTGGCTGCATCCCCTCCAAAGCTTCCTTATGTCGTGCTTCTGGTGAGTGGGGGACACACCGAGTTGATTCTTGTGGACAAAGACGGCGACTTTCACCGTCTCGGACGCAGTCATGATGATGCTGCTGGAGAAGCGTTCGACAAAGTGGCGCGTTTGCTGGGACTGGCTTACCCAGGTGGTCCTGCCATCCAGGCGGCTGCCAAAGCGGGTGATCCCAAGCGGTTTTCCTTGCCTAAAGGACGCGTGTCCCGTCCGGAGGGTGGGTTTTATCCCTACGACTTCTCGTTCAGCGGTCTCAAGACGGCGATGCTGAGGCAGGTGGAGAGTCTCAGAGCTGAGGGTGGGGCATTCCCTTTGCAGGATCTTGCTGCGAGTTTCGAGCAGGTGGTGGTGGATGTTCTGGTGGAGCGCAGCCTGCGCTGTTGCCATGACCAGAACCAGTCCACTCTTGTGATGGTCGGAGGTGTGGCCGCCAATGCACGGTTGCGCGAGCAGATGGAGCGGCAGGGGCGAGAGCGAGGAATTGCCATTCATCTGGCGCCTCTGGCGTTCTGTACGGATAACGCTGCGATGGTTGGTGCCGCTGCACTCGGTCGCCTGCAATCAGGGTGGAATTCAAGTTCCCTCAAGCTCGGGGTGTCGGCTCGGTGGCCTTTGGAGAGCGGCGAGGAGCTCTATTCAAAGGAACCACGGTTCTAAGAGTTCCGGGAATAAAGTTGCCTTAGCAGCTTCACTTGAAGGTGGTTGAGTCCGAATCCCAGCAACGGCAGCAACCACAGCCCGTCGACGCAGACGAGCTCAACGAATGGCGTCGCGGGTTTACACCGCAGGCAGAGATCTGGAACGGGCGTCTCGCGATGCTTGGCCTTTCACTTGGGTTGTTGACGCTCGTCCTTTTCAGGATTTTCAGCCTGTGAGTCTCTGACAATCAAGGTTTACACGTGGAGATCCGATCAGGAGCTCCGTCCGCGAATGGCCTGTGAGAGCTCATTCGGTTTGAGGCTCACCGCGATCGCATCGTTCGGCTCGATCCTTCCCTGCATGACTAGATCCAGCAGGGATTGATTGCTTGTGACCATGCCGTCAAAACCGCTCCGCTCCATGATTTCCTCCACTTCATCGAGGTCTCCGCGCTGGATGTAGTCCTTGCAGGCTTCGGTGTTGATCAAGATGTCGTGATAAGCAGCGCGCTTGCCATCGTTGGTTCGGATCAACCCCTGAGCAACCACTCCCAAAAGGGACTCCGAGAGCGAGCGGCGAACGCTGTCCTGATCCTCAGGCGGGAAGAGTCCGAGCACGCGTTCGACCGTTTTCACGGCCGAATTGGTGTGGAGGGTCCCGAACACGAGGTGGCCCGTTTGGGACGCTTCAAGGGCTGTGCTCAAGGTTTCCCGGTCACGGATCTCACCCACAAGAATCACGTCCGGATCTTCTCTTAATGCTGCTCTCAGTGCGTTGTGAAACTGCAGCGTGTGCAGACCCACCTCCCGGTGTCTGATCAGCGAGCGCTGGCTCTGATGAACAAACTCCACAGGGTCCTCAATCGTGAGGATATGGCGGGTCTGATGGCGATTGATCCAGTCGATCATTGCCGCCAGGGTTGTGCTTTTCCCTGAGCCAGTGGGTCCGGTCACCAACACCAGTCCCTTCGGACGTGACGAGAGTTCCCGTAGCACGTCGGGAAGTGCCAGATCCTCGAGCGTGAGGATGGTCTGAGGAATGAGCCGCAGAACCATCGCGGGTCCGAGCAGCGAATCCAGAAGGTTGATTCGAACCCTCACAAACGGAAACGCATGGGAGCCATCGAACTCCTTCGTTTGCTGAAAGAGATCAATCTGCTGCGGCGTGAGGATTTCTCTTAGCCAGCGATGAAATGTGTTCGGGTCTGTCTTCGGCCACTCTGTTTGAAGCATCTCTCCGCGGGCGCGGAAGCGAGGGATTTCTCCCACACCGAGATGAACGTCTGAGTGCCCCTGGTCATGGGCCAGGCGCACGATCTCCTCAAGGGTTGGTGCGTTCTGCAGTGGCATGGTTGGCGAAGACCTCAGCGGTGCTGGCTCGCTTTCTGAAGGACTCCGGGTGGAGGGCGTAGCCGCTTGGGTCGTGAAACCCGGGGGGAAGATCGGTTGAGTCATCGGCTGCCGCCTCGTTCTGGTTTCAGCTTCGCCACTGCTGCTGCCGTGGCAAATGAGGGTCGGCTGGGAGCTCGCTGAATCGCGCTTAGGATCCCGCCACCGATCCTCCATTTATGGCGGCCAAGCCTCGCGTCACCATCGTGCTCGGCACCCGGCCGGAAGCGATCAAGCTGGCTCCGGTGATCCAGGAATTTCGAGCCTGCTCCGCACTGGAAACTCGCGTTGTGCTCACTGGACAGCACAGGGAGATGGTGACCCAGGTCATGGAGCTGTTCCAGCTCAGCGCCGATCAGGATCTCGACTTAATGGCACCCCGCCAGACGCTGACGCATGTCACCTGTGCGGCCTTGCAGGGACTCCGCGACGATTTTCAAGCCTTCCCTCCGCAACTGGTGCTCGTGCAGGGGGATACCACCACGGCTTTCGCGGCGGCGCTTGCTGCGTTTTACGAGCAGATCCCCGTTGGGCACGTGGAGGCAGGCCTGCGCACAGACAACATCCTTGATCCCTTCCCTGAAGAGGCCAATCGCAGGCTGATTTCTCAGGTGGCTCAGCTCCATTTCGCTCCGACCCAGCGCTCCCAGGCCAATCTCGAGGCTTCCGGGGTTGTTGGTCGCGCCATGGTCACTGGCAATACGGTGATCGATGCACTGCTGCGCATGGCTGAGCGCGCCCCTGCGCTCACCGACCTGTCCATCGACTGGGCCAACCAACGCGTCATTTTGGCCACCGTGCACCGACGCGAGAACTGGGGGGATCGCCTGCGCAGCATTGCTGAAGGAATGTTGGCGGTGCTCGAGTCCCACCCAGACACCACACTGTTGTTGCCGCTGCACCGGAATCCCACCGTGCGCGAGCCCCTTCAGGAGCTGTTGGGTCACCATCCGCGCGTCGTCCTCACCGAACCTCTCGACTACGACCGTTTGGTGGCGGCGATGAAAGGCTGCACCCTGTTGCTGACCGATTCCGGTGGCCTGCAAGAGGAGGCTCCCGCTCTCGGTAAACCTGTGCTTGTGCTCAGGCGCACAACCGAGCGTCCGGAGGCTGTGGATGCCGGCACTGCGAGGCTGGTGGGTACGGACAGCGCATCGATCGCTCAGGAAACAGCCCGTCTCCTTGATGACCCCGCCGCATACGACCAGATGGCCCGTGCAGTCAATCCCTTCGGGGATGGTCTCGCCAGCGGACGCATCCTCCAAGCCGCTCTCGAGTTGTTGGTCAGCTGACGCCTCCTTCAGCAGTTGCGGCCGTTACCGCTGGCTGCTGCACCGTGCTCTGGTGGAGCCTCTGCCAGCTGAGAGCCCGCGAACGCTGATCTTTGTGGGGTTGAACCCTTCCCGCGCCAGTGAGCATCGTGACGATCCAACACTGCGACGTCTCATGGCGTTTGGAACACGTTGGCGGTACCACCGGCTTGTGGTGGTCAATCTGTTCGCGAGGATCTCTCCTTCACCAGGCGCATTGCAGCGCTGCAGCGACCCGATCGGCGACAGAACCGATGCTGTGCTGCAGCATTGGATGGAGGATTGGGCAGACCATCCGTCTTGGGATCTCTGGCTGGGCTGGGGGACCCGTGGCGCTCTGTATCAGCGGGATCAGGCCATGCTGGCCAAGCTTGCACCCGCTCTGCAGATTCGAATGGCCGGGGCTGGCCCTCTCACTCTGGGGACCACGCGCAGCGGACAGCCGCGCCATCCCCTCTATGTTCCAGGGGACCGAGTTCCAACTCCCTGGGCCTGTACGGTTCGCTGATGCCACGTCAACCACGCCGCTATCGCATTTCTCTCCATCTGTCAGGTGGTCAGACTGAAGTGGTGCATTTCCCAACGCTCGAGACCTTTCAGGAGTGGTATCAGGGCCTTGTGAACGGCGGCCAGGCTCAGGCGTTCGTGAATGTTCCTTTGGGTGAGCTCGAAGGGGAATATCTGGTCATCCGCCCGGAGGCGGTGATCGGACTGCGCGTGGAACCGCAATACGCCTCCATCGATGACGCCTGAGCGGCTGGGATTGCTCTGGGGCATCACGGTGTTCGCCGGTGCCGGGGCCAGGCTGTTGGCAGCTCTGTCCGGGCTTCCAGGCGTCGTTCTGTTGCTCCTCTCTGGTCTGTTGATCGGACGCTCCGGGCTGGGACTTGTCGAGCCGCTGGACCTGGGGTTGGGGCTCGAGACCACAGTGGGCCTACTGGTCAGTCTGGTGCTGTTCGACGGCGGTCTGAACCTGCGTCTCCCTGGGGACACAATCAAAGCGACTGTATTGCGGATTTCTCTGCTTCGCCTGCTGTTGTCGCTCGGCGCGGGGGTGCTGGCTGCGCACTGGTTGGCAGGACTGGGATGGTCGGTGGCTGCCGTTTACAGCGCCATCGTGTTGGGTACTGGGCCGACCGTGGTCACGCCGATCGTTCAGCAGATCCGTCTGGCATCGCCCTTGGGGGATGTGCTGGAAGCCGAAGGCCTTGTGTTGGAGCCAGTGGGCGCGGTGCTGGCTCTTCTGCTGCTTGAACTGTCGCTGGGGGATCTCCATGGCTGGCGAGAGCTGGCGATCGGGCTGATGTCGCGGCTTGGAGGCGGCGTGATGATTGGCTTGGCTGTGGGCTGGTTGCTCTCGGAGGTGCTGCGGCGATTGCCCTCGGAGCATTCCGTCGGGCTGAGGCTTCAACTCACCCTGGGAGTGCTGTTTTTGATGTTCTCGATTGCGGAATGGCTGCTCCCGGAGTCAGGACTGCCTGCTTCGGTGGCCGCCGGTGTGGTGGTGGGGCGTCGCCCATCCACCCAGGCAGGTCAGCTGGATGAGTTGATCAGGGAGTTGGCCCGGCTTGCGATCACCATGCTGTTCCCGCTTCTGGCCGCAGATGTGTCTTGGGCGGAGCTCAGTCCTCTCGGATGGGGTGGGGTGAGTTGTGTGTTGGTGCTGATGCTCGTGGTGCGCCCAGCGGCCGTCAGTGTGGCCACCGTGGGTCTTCCTCTTGATTGGCGGCAACGGCTCTTCCTGGGATGGCTCGCGCCACGGGGAATTGTGACCGCGGCTGTGGCTTCGCTGTTTGCTATCAGGCTTGAGCAAGCCGGGGTGCTTGGAGCAGGACGCCTGCAAGGCCTGGTGTTTCTAACAATTTTGATGACCGTTGGCCTTCAGGGCCTCACAGCCCAGCCCCTTGCCAAGGTTCTCGGTCTGATCGATCAGACCCCCGAGGCCATCAACGAGGCGCCGTTGCCGACGGAACCGTCAGAGGCAGCGCCTTAAGCGGGGGAGATCCTGACCAATCTGCGCCAGAAGAGACCAAGTGGTGAGTAGGTCGGGGCCCTGCAATCGACCCAAGAGGGCTGCCCTGAGGCTCTTCATCAAGATCCCTTTCTTCACACCTGCTGTCTTGGCAGCGCTTTTCAGGATCTCCTGGGCTTGGTCAATGCTCTCGCCAGACCAGGGAGCCTCCTCCAGGGCGTTCAGAAGAGCCTGCAGACATGGTTTGGCTCCCTCCTGATCAAGCTGTTTGAGGGCATCGTCCTCCAGGCCAGGCTCCATGAAAAACGGTTTGGCCTGATCCACACCATCGTTCAGCAGGGTCAGCGAGGGTCCGAGCAGCTCCACCAAGGACAGCGTCCAACCGGTGGTGTCGGGGATCGTCCAACCTTGATCGGCCCATAGCGGTGTAAGGGCGTTCTGAAGTTTCGCTGGCTCCCAACTGTGGAGGACCTGGGCATTCAGCCAGTTCAATTTGTCCCAGTCGAATTTTGCGCCGGCTTTGTTGACGCGATCGAAATCGAAGACCTTGGCGGCTGCTTCGAGCGTGAAGATCTCGTTCATTCCCTCAGGCACTGACCAACCCAGCAGGGTCATGTAGTTCGCCAGCGCTTCCGGGGTGTACCCCATCGCTCGAAAATCATTAATGGAGGTGACTCCATCCCGTTTCGACAGCTTGCGACCTTCGGGGTTGAGGATCAGTGGGGCATGGGCGAATGCCGGAACCGGCAAGGACAACGCTTCATAGAGGAGCAGCTGTTTCGCGGTGTTGGCGATGTGGTCTTCGCCTCGAATTACATGGCTGATGGCCATTGCGGCGTCGTCAACCACCACCACGAGGTTGTAGAGCGGATCACCGATTTGATCGGCGGGAGCCCGCCTGGCCACCACCATGTCACCACCGAGGTCCGCACCACGCCAAAGCATCGGTCCACGCACGAGGTCGCTCCAGCGAATCTCACGATGCTCATCGATGCGGAAACGGATAACGGCGTCCCGCCCCTCAGCCTGGTAAGCCGCTTCTTTCTCAGGTGTGAGGTCGCGATGGCGATTGTCGTAACGGGGTGCTTGGTTCGCCGCTTTCTGCTGGGTCCGCATGGAGTCCAGCTCCTCTTCGCTGGCGTAGCAGCGGTAGGCCAGCCCCTTGTCCAAAAGACTTTGAATCGCACTGCGATGGCGTTCAGTTTGCTCGCTTTGAATCACTGGGTCTCCGTCCCAGTCAATGCCAAGCCACTGAAGGCCCTCGAGGATGTTCTGGGTGAATTCCGGTTTGGATCGCTCCTTGTCGGTGTCCTCAATACGCAACAGAAAGGAACCGTCCTGGTTTCGCGCGAACAGCCAGTTGAAAACAGCCGTCCTGGCGGTGCCGATGTGAAGGGTTCCCGTAGGGCTCGGAGCCAGACGAACGCGAACCATGCAATGGCTGAATGATGAAACGGGACCGACGGGATTCGAACCCGCAACTTCCGCCGTGACAGGGCGGTGCTCTAACCGGTTGAACTACGGTCCCAGACTGACCTACGGATATCTCAATCCGATCGGTTTGTCTGTGTCGCTTGCGCGACCAAATAAGTATCGACCTAAGCCCTGCCCTCCGTCAATAGTTGAGGTGGAAACAATTGGATGAGCCCCGGCAGTCATCGCCTACCCAATAAAAAACCCCACCTTCCGGCGGGGTTTCAGACGATTCAAATCAAGCTGAATCAAGGGCGGAAACCTGCAGGTTCAATCAAACGAACTTGATTGCCACGGGCCGTGAATTCACGGCCTTGATCGCTTTGAACAACGACACGACCACCAGATTTGACACGAATCACACGTGCTCGAACCCAGCCAAGTGCGGCTGATTCGAGCACCTTGACCACATCACCAGGTTGAAGATCCAACTCCATGCTCGAAATCAGGAAACTGCAGTAGGGGCCATCGGACGCGCCGTGGAGGACTCGAACCCCCGACATCAGGTTTTGGAGACCTGCGTTCTACCAACTGAACTAACGGCGCAAGGCGATGGACCCCTCGGCCATCGCCGAAGCGATGGCATTTGGATTGAACGAGGTCGAAACCTCAGCGATCGAAGCGCTGCTTCACGCGAGTGGCCTTGCCCACTCGTTCCCGCAGATAGAAAAGCTTCGCTCTCCTTACTTTACCGCGGCGTTCAACCTTGATGGAGGCAACCTGAGGACTGTGCAGCATGAAGACCCGCTCCACGCCGATTCCCTGGAAGATCCGGCGCACAGTGATGGTTTGATTGAGGCCGCCGTGGCGCTTGGCAATCACGACACCTTCGTAGGGCTGAACACGCTCTTTATTCCCTTCACTGATCCGAACGCCAACCCGAACGGTGTCACCGACGTAGATATTTGGCAGATCGGTTTTCAGTTGATTCGTTTCGAACTCTCGAATGAGATCGGCGGCGTTCAGTCGAACCTTGTTGGCGGTTGAAGTCGCTTTTTTCGCTGAACCTGCCTCAGCAGTCTCTGCACTATCAACATCCACAGCGCCATCCGCCGCCGCCGTTGCGCTCTCCATTACAGAAGTGTCTTTTGGATCCGCTGCCATCCAGCTCCGGGGAATCACGCCAAACAACCAGCTTACCCTGCCGACTCCCCCGCGCTAAAACGCTTTTTCACCGCTGAACGGAGGCTCTGAACCAGCATCGCTCCACCGGTGACCAACATCCAAATCAACCCCAGGGCGTTGAGCAACACCACGACAGGTTCAAGCTCTGGCCCAAGCCACTCGCCTTCGTGAAGGCTCATCAGCCAGTGAGCCTGATCGCGACTGAGCCCTCCCCAATCCCGCGCCAGCCGATACGTCAATCCACTCATCACTGATGTGAGTAACGGCAGCAGAACGAACGGAGCCATCCATCGATGCCAACGCCTGATCTGCGCCATCCAACGCATCACCATCATTCCCTGAGCACGATTGATAGCGTGACAGCAAGACGTCGGGAATGGCCCGAAGGAACGACCGATGAACCTGTTCGCAGATCTTCTTGCCTCAGCTCAGACCGGCTCCGTGACGGCGACAGGTCCACGCATTCAGCAGCGCCGGGGAGTTGAGATCAAGTCGGCACGCGAACTCAAGATCATGGCGAAGGCCAGTCGCATTGTCGCCACTGTGCTCCGGGAAATCATGGATTTGGTGGAGCCTGGTCAGACCACCGGGGATCTCGACGCTCACGCTGAGCGGAGAATCAGGGAAATGGGAGCCACCCCGAGTTTCAAGGGCTATCACGGTTTTCCCGCCAGCATTTGCGCAAGCATTAACAACGAAGTTGTTCACGGCATTCCCAGCAACAAGCGGGTGATCAAGGCCGGAGATCTTTTGAAAGTGGATACAGGAGCATTTTTTGAGGGCTACCACGGTGACAGTTGCGTGACGATCTGCGTCGGTGATGTCAGCGAGGAAGCCGCCAGCCTCAGTCGTGTTGCCCAGGAGTCGCTCATGGCTGGACTCGCTCAGATTCGTTCTGGTAACACGCTTCTCGATATCGCTGGAGCTGTCGAAGATCGGGTGCGTGAGGGTGGCTTCAGCGTGGTGGAGGATTACACAGGCCATGGTGTTGGTCGCAATCTCCATGAGGAGCCGTCCGTCTTCAACTTTCGAACGGATGCCCTGCCCAACGTGAAGCTCAGACCTGGGATGACCCTGGCCGTTGAACCGATTCTCAATGCCGGTAGTAAAGACTGCCGGACTCTCAAGGATCGCTGGACCGTCGTCACTCGAGACGGGCGGATGTCGGCTCAGTGGGAACACACCATCGTGGTGACATCCGATGGTTGCGAAATTCTTACCGACCGGGGTGATTGATCCTGAATGACTTGTTGTAAAGCCAGCGACACAACTCCGTCAGTGGCATCAGTACATAGGTCAAAGGATTTGGTGTGACCACGATCAGTGGAAGTCCGAGGCGTGCTTGAACAAGAACTTGCTTGGCCACAAAAGTTGCGGGCATGACCCCGATGGGATTGAGGTTCGAGCGAAAAGGACCAAGCACCAGTTTTCGCAGATTTGGCAGTCCCGACAGATGGCGTTGAGGGATGCTCCATCGCAGGCTCACCAAGTGTCCGATCAGTCTCTTGCTCAGTTCGTAGCCCGGGCTGAGAGCGGGCTGGATCTCAGCTTCCGATGTGTTCACCCAAAGCTCCCGTCTTCGCGTGGGAGTCTCGAGACAGATTTGCTCGAAACGCTGGATCAAACGCCAGTGGCTCAGGGCATTGATCTCCAGGGCCTTGGTCAGGGTTTCAGTGTCCTGATCTCCACCGGGATTCACACCATGGTTGAGAACCAGCACATCCAGTGATCTCAGGGTTGCATCGAGAGCGTCTTCCTCACCACTGCACCAGCACACCCACTCCTGTGCTGCCAGCGATGAAGGTGATGCGTCTTCTCTGGCGCGGTGGCTGATGCCGACCACCCAGGCACCTCCTCCCCTGAGCTGAGCTGTGAGAGCACGACCCAGTTCACCGTTCGCTCCTGTAATACCCACCCGTTGACCCTGCCACCCCCTAGCGCCAACGCCGTTCTGGGGAGAGGTGCCTGCGGTCTGTTCCATCGCGGAGAATTGGGGCATGCTGAAGCCCTGACGACGCTATGACGGTGCCCAGTGTGTCCGAGGAGGCTCAGCTTGCACTCTTCGCGCCTTACTGCGGTGGGCGTGAAACGGAGGCATCGCTTCGACAGGCGCTCGACATGCTGCCTTCCTGCCGGCATGAGGGCGAGCGGATGCTGGTCGACGGACCCGCGCATCGTTTTTTATTGAGCTGGGATTCCATACAGGCTCCGCTTGAACTCTGTCACTGCCTTCTTCAATTTGAGGGGCGTCCCGCGGACGACTACCGATTTGAGTGTCCGGCTCATCAGCTGTTGAGCTGGTTGATGGTGGGGCCGGTTCAAGGTGTGGGATCCGATCTACCTGACAGCTTCTGGCAATGGCTGCTGCTTGAAAGGTTCACTGAGGGGAGACCCCTTTAAATTGCTGATAGAACCACTGAAATCACGCATGGGCTCCACGCTGCTGATCGGATCCTGTGAACCCTTCAGTGGAAAGTCAGCCCTTGTCTTGGGCCTGGCTCGTTACCTGCTCTCAGCGGGAGAGCGCGTTCGGTTCGGAAAGCCTCTGGCCACCAGCTTTGACTGGTCTCCTGAGCAGGGTGATTTGCCTGATTCCCTTATCGATGACGATGTGCGTTTCGTCGGCGAAACCCTTGGGCTCGATGATCAGGAGTTGATCCCATCGCTGCACCTGCTGTCGCCGTTGACAGCGGAGATGCGTTTGGCGGAGGGCACGTTGACTGCTGGTGGTGGCCTGGAGGATCTGCGAAGCCAACTCCTTGGCTTTGACGGTGGAGTGACTCTCCTCGAGGCTGCCGGCAACCTTCATGAAGGACTGCTCTATGGCCTGAGCCTGGTGCAGCTCGCGAATGATCTCGATGCACCTGTGGTCCTCGTGCATTTATGGCAGGACAGCTGCAGTGTGGACGCTCTTCTTGCCGCCAGGGCGCAGCTGGGGGATCGCTTGCGTGGTGTTGTGCTGAATGCGGTCACCCCCGATGACGTCGCTGCACTGGAGCGTGAGGTGGTCCCTGCCCTGCAGGGGTTGGGTCTCACCGTCTTCGGAGTGATGCCCCGCTCGCCCCTGCTGCGCAGTGTCACGGTAGGTGAGCTTGTCCGGCGCCTGGATGCTCGGGTGATCTGCTGCCCAGAGAAGCTTGAGTTGCTGGTGGAAACCCTCAGCATCGGCGCCATGAATGTGAATTCGGCCATGGAGTTCTTCAGGCGAAGGCGCAACATGGCTGTTGTCACAGGAGCTGACCGCACTGACATTCAACTGGCTGCTTTAGAAGCGTCCACCCAGTGTCTGATCCTCACGGGTGCCGGCGAGCCTCTGCCGCAGTTGATCAACCGGGCTGATGAACTTGAGGTTCCCTTGCTGAAGGTGGAACACGACACGCTGGCTACCGTCGAAGTAATCGAGCAGGCTTTTGGACATGTGCGTCTGCACGAAGCAGTCAAAGCAACTTATGCCTTTCGACTGGTCGAAGAACATTGCCGTTTGAATGATCTCATCAAGGCCGTTGGGCTTGCTTAATCACTGCTAGCTTCAAAGGACGCCTGAGCGTTGTCATTGAGCCGATCCCTCGATCTTCCTGCGCTTGACAAGGTCGACACCCTTGCTCAGGAACTTGCCTTGCTTCAGGACAAGGGACAACGTCGCATCGCAGTTCTCGGCAGTCGCCATGTCCCTGTGGTGGCGATTCATCTCATTGAACTGATTGCACGGTCCCTGGCTCAGGAAGGTCATTCCCTTGTTACCTCCGGAGCACAGGGGGTGAATGCTGCGGTAATCAGAGGAGTTCTGGCTGTTGATGCGTCGAAGCTCACTGTTTTGCTTCCCCAAAGTCTGAGCCGCCAGGGACCTGAGATTCAGGATCAGCTGGAGCAGGTGCTGCATCTCATTGAAAAGCCAGAGAATGATGACCTTCCTTTGCCGATGGCCAGCAGTCTCTGTAATCAGGACATCATCACGCGCTGCGATCAGCTGATTTGTCTGGCGTTCCATGACAGCGAAACACTGCTCGCAAGCTGTCGTAACGCTGAAGATATGGGCAAAGTCGTGAGCCTGCTTTACTTCGATTGAGCTTTATTGCAGCAGTTTGATCGGAAGAATCTGGAGATGAGTTCCTTCGCGCCCCATCACCAAAACCTGATCTCCCCGTTCAAGGTTTTGCTCCAGATCAAGCGAACTCGCTGCCCAGCTCTGGCCATGCCAACGCACCCGGCCTTCCCCACCGGGAGCGATGGTGCCAAGGACTTCCGCCGTGTCTCTTTTCAGCCCCCGTTGAGCTGATGAAGGGCTTCGTTTGGCTGACCAGCGGCTCAGCCGGAGAATCCCAGCTGCAGTGATCACAACAAAAAGGGTGATCTGGAGCCCGATCGGCAGAGGGACCAAAGCCGTGAGAACAGAAAGGCATAGTCCTCCCAGCACGGCAACGATCAAACCGTCAAACCCTGGTTGCAAATATTCCATCGCCAGCAGCAGCCCTGACAGCAGTAACCACACCAAGGGGATTGGAACAGGAGGCATCGCAGCCGGCTGACTTCTCTCACTTTGGTCTCTAATCTCCGCGAAAGCATCAAAATCGTGGAAGCTCTCGTCGGTTTACCTGCGCTTGTCTTGCTCGCGCTTCTGGGCACAGGCAGCGTCAAAGTCACCAGCGGCGGCCGATCCAGACTGGTGGAGCGCCTGGGGAAATACGACCGCGAGCTTCAGCCAGGTTTGTCCATTGTGATTCCAGTGGTGGAAAAAGTTGTGAGCCATGAATCACTGAAAGAGCGTGTGTTGGATATTCCTCCCCAGCTCTGCATCACACGAGACAATGTCTCCATCGAGGTGGATGCGGTTGTGTATTGGCAACTTCTTGAACATTCCCAGGCGTACTACGCCGTTGACAATCTTCAGGCGGCAATGGTGAATCTGGTTCTCACCCAGATCCGCGCTGAAATGGGCAAACTTGACCTCGATCAGACGTTCACCACCCGTAGTGAGGTGAATGAACTGCTACTCAGGGAGCTTGATGAGGCGACGGATCCATGGGGCGTGAAAGTAACCCGGGTTGAGATGCGGGATATCAATCCCTCGCCAGGGGTCAAGCAGGCGATGGAGGCCCAGATGACGGCAGAACGGGAAAAACGGGCAGCGATTCTGCGCTCTGAAGGAGAAAAGGAAGCGCAGCTCAACGAAGCGCGTGGTCGGGCCGAGGCGCTTGTGCTCGATGCGCGAGCCCAGAAAGAAGCTCTTCTGCTGGAGGCCGAAGCCCAGGCCAAGCAGCAGAGCGTTCTGGCTGAAGCGAAATCCCAGGCGGCCCTTGTCGTGGCCAAGGCTCTTGCAGAGAGTCCGCAAACGGAGGAGGCGATCCGCTTGATGCTTGCCGAAACCTGGATGGAGATGGGACAGCGCATGGCTGATTCACCCGCGGGCAGTGTGCTGATGGTGGATCCCCAATCCCCAGCATCCCTGTTGGCTGCCTTGAAGCAGTTCCAGCAGTCGAAGCCTTAGCCCAAGACCAGGGCTTTCAGTCCCTCGCTGTAGAGAATGCCGGTGCACAGCAGCGCGCCGGCCCAGCACAGCCCTCGCAGGGGTGCGATGTTGGCAACGTATGCGGGCAGATACAAGAAACGCAGCAGAGGTTGCAGCAGTGCGGCTGGGACGGCCAGTCCGGGCAGTTCCCCGACCTCGAGCACAGCGATCAAGGCCAGCAGTGCTGCCGGTGCATGCAGGGTGAAGGCTTCAAAGCTGTTCTGATGAGCCCAGCTGGCACGTTGTCCCCATGCTGGAAGGCGCTCGAACATCGCCCTGGGCGCTTTCATGTCCTCCATGGTGAAATTCGCTTGGGATCGGGCCGCACCGAGAGGCACGATGCTGGCGATGACCGCAGCACCAGAGAGCACCAGCGACCAGGCGTAGGGGGCAGCGGGTGCCTGGGTCAGGAGAGTGAGCAGATTCACAGCCGTCAGGACAATCGACAACTTTAGGAATCATCTGAAGTGCAATGCGTTCTCGCTTTGGCTTGCTCAGGTCCTCAGACGTGATGGATGTTTCGGCGAGGAGGCCAGAGTCAGAACATTGTTGGTCTGCCATGCAGGCGAGGGCTTCGTCCTCACTGAAGAGGTTCAGAGAAGTATTGCTGCCCCAGCGCTACGATGGCTTTGAGAGAAAGATGCTGAACGATGGCAACGTATTCCTTTGATGTTGTTTCTGATTTCGACCGCCAGGAACTGGTTAACACTCTTGACCAGGTCCGTCGTGATGTGGGACAGCGTTACGACTTGAAGGATTCCAATACAAACATTGAGCTTGAAGAAGCAGCAGTGGTAATCACAACCGCGAGTGATATGACTTTGCAGGCCGTTGAAGATGTTCTGCGTGCGAAGGCGACTAAGCGTAATCTGTCGTTGAAGATTTTTGATTTTCAAGCTCCCGAGGCTGTTGGTGGTAATCGCGTTAAGCAGGTGGTTCAGTTGAAGAAAGGTCTTAGCCAGGAGCTGGCTAAGAAAATGAGTAAGATTGTGCGTGACGAGCTTAAGAAAGTCACGGTGGCTATTCAGGGTGAAAGTCTTCGTGTTACGGGAAAGAGTAAAGATGATCTTCAGCAGGTGATTCAGCTTCTGCGTTCAAAAGAAGATGAACTTGACGTCCCTCTGCAATTTGAAAACTACCGCTGAATCATAGACTCAAATTCAGTTGAATGCCTCCCGCCAGGATGTCTTGTATTTTGCCTTTTCCTTCGGGGTTGATAATCCATTGCAACACGGGTTGTATCTGCACTGCATCGGATAAATAAATTGAATAGTTGAGCTCTACAACTCCCTCATAAGTGGCTCCTGGCGAAAGATTCGGACTGAAGCTGGTGCGGCTTAATCCAAGTGCTAGTACATCACGCGGACGATTGTTCAGGGGGCCCTGGGATAACCATCCGGCTCCAAGGTATGTGGGGTAGGGATTATTCGCTGGGTCCAGGCTGATGCGCCCAGCCACCCAGAGTCGATTGTCCATTCCGATTGGCAGGCCGACTGGCCAGGTCAATGATCCATAGACGCCACGATTGAGGCCCTCACCAACACCTTCTGTTTCCGTTCTGAGAAGTTGGGTGGACGCGACATAGCATCCAAGTTGTGCTTCCGGTGCCGGTAACGTTCGTTCGACGGTGATGCGGCTGTTGCCAAGGGGCATCGGTTCAAGAAGATCCTTGCGTGATCTCAGCGGATTGGTGCTCCATTGCACGGTCTGGACGCCTCCCCGCACCTGCGGCTGCTCAGGATTCACGCCGAGGCTGGAGGCAATTGAGGTTTCAGGATCGAGTAAGAAATAGCCATAGGCAAGGGACCCCATGGTGTCTGAGTGGGCCTCAACCCTGATGCCAGGGGTGACGAAGGGATTGATCGGCAGACCAACCACCAGCAGGTTGAGCGTGTTATTCAGCGTTGAATTGATGTAAGAATTCGTCGCGGGCGTCACCAGAAACTCTGGATCGAGCGACAGCAGGCCTGCTGATGCGCTCCACCAACTGTCTCCGCGATTGCGTTCAACATTGGCTGCCGTAATCCAAGTACCAACCGGGTTCACCAATGTTTGAAGCGTGAATTCCGATCCGAGCTCGGTGTTGAGATTGGGATTCCCTGCCTGATTGGTGAGTTCAAGATTCACCTGCCAATGATCCAGCTCCTCCCAGTTCTTGTCTGGCTTGGTCAAGCCAGTGCTCATGCTGAGACCCATCACGGTGGTCTGAAACCAGCTGCTTGCTGATGGATTCAGGCCTCCTTGAAGGCCACCCATCGGCTCGGATGTGAATTGAAGGTCGAAATCAATCCAATCCGGGAAGCCGAGCAGTGACTTGAGTGGTTCTCCTTTCGCAGGTGCACCAAGCGCGATCAACAACGAGACTGCGCTAATCCAGCGTGTCGCTGGAGGCACTGGAATCAAGCGATGTCAGCGAACGAGTCGCGGAAGGCCTGGATTGTGGCCTCGATATCGCCGTCGGAATGAGCCAAGGAGGTAAATCCGGCTTCAAACGCAGAAGGAGCCAGATAAACACCCCGTTGGAGCATCGCCCGATGCAGCTTGCCGAAACGATCAGCGTCTGTGGCTTTCGCTTCTTCGAAGTTGCGAACCGGACCTTCACAGAGGAAGAAGCCAAACATGGCGCTGACGCTTCCTCCAGTGATTGGCAATCCGGCTGCCGACGCAGCCTCCTTAATTCCAAAAATCAGC
Organism: Synechococcus sp. CO36386bin_29; assembly: GCA_011523835.1. GTDB lineage: Bacteria > Cyanobacteriota > Cyanobacteriia > PCC-6307 > Cyanobiaceae > Synechococcus_C. The sequence goes on from WTFZ01000105.1 coordinate 25,266, forward strand.
TTTTCTGTTGTTGCCGCCAGCCGCTCGTAGGTCCCTGGTTGGCTGAGAAGCTCCAGTGTCTTGATTCCAGCGGTCATGGCCAGGGGGTTTCCGCTCAGGGTGCCCGCCTGATACATCGGGCCGGCAGGGGCCACCATTTCCATGATGTCTCGACGTCCGCCATAGGCACCCACCGGTAGGCCACCACCGATCACTTTGCCCATGGTGGTGAGGTCTGGTGTGACCCCAAAGTGAGCCTGAGCACCGCCGTAGCTGATGCGGAAGCCGGTCATCACTTCGTCGAAGACCAGCAGGGCACCATTCTCCTTGGTGAGCTCGCGCAGACCTTCCAGGAAGCCAGGTTCAGGCTGGATGAATCCCGCATTCCCCACGATGGGCTCCAGGATCACTCCAGAGATGGCATCGGGATTTTCAGCAAAAAGTTGCTTGACCGCTTCGAGATCGTTGTAGGGAGCGGTCAGAGTGTTGGCGGTCGTACTCCTCGGAACACCCGGAGAGTCAGGCAGTCCAAGGGTGGCGACGCCAGATCCAGCCTTCACGAGGAACATGTCCGCGTGGCCGTGGTAACAGCCCTCGAATTTGATCACCTTGTCGCGGCCAGTGAAGGCCCGCATCAGGCGTAGCACCGCCATGCAGGCCTCGGTGCCGCTGTTCACGAAACGCACCATCTCCACACTGGGGACGGCATCAATCACCATCTCAGCGAGCGTGTTCTCCAGCGCGCATGGGGCTCCGAAGCTTGTGCCCTTTTCGATCGCTTCCTGAAGGGCGCTAATCACCTCGGGGTGGGCATGGCCGCAGATCGCAGGCCCCCAACTGCCGATGTAGTCGATGTATTTGTTCCCATCCACGTCCCAGGCATAGGGACCCTTGACCCGATCGAAAACAAGTGGTTGCCCTCCCACGGAGCGGAATGCCCTCACCGGAGAGCTCACGCCACCGGGCATCAGAGCCTGTGCGGCACTGAACAACTCCTGGGAGCGGGTGGTGTTGAGGGTGGGTGCAGTCACGGGGGCGGTAGCCAATGGGCCGATGCAAACCGTGCAACATCCTGACCCAAGAACGGCCCGAATCGCAGAAACTGTGTCGGAAGGCAGGGTTTTAGAGGATTAGCTGACTAAGTTGACTGGGTCTTGCGAACGTGGAGTGGGGCACGACTGGGCAGCTCTCGAGAGGGATCTGAGGCTTTTTTGCGATTCAAGAGATGTGGTCTCTCGTCGAGAAGAGTTGCTTGTTTACGACTGCGATGGCCTCACCATGGACCGCCATGCCCCTCCTCTGGCTGTCCTGCCGCGAACCACCGACCAGGTCGCTGCGATCGTCAGTGCCTGTCATCGCCGTGCCATCCCCTTTGTTGCTCGTGGCAGTGGCACGGGTCTTTCAGGCGGCGCTCTCGTCGAAGAGGAAGCGCTGCTGATTGTGACCAGTCGCATGCGCAGGATTCTTGAGATCGATCTCAGTAACCAGACGATCACCGTGGAACCCGGTGTCATCAACAGCTGGGTGAGCCGTGCCGTCGCTGGCGATGGGTTCTATTACGCGCCGGATCCCTCCAGCCAGGTGGTTTGCAGCATCGGCGGAAATGTCGCTGAGAACTCCGGAGGGGTGCACTGCCTGAAATATGGAGTGACCAGCAATCACGTGCTGTCGATGCAGGTGGTTTTACCCGATGGCCAGGTCACACAGCTGGGAGCAGGCCTTTCAGAGACCTGTGGCATTGACCTGCGCGGTGCATTCATCGGCAGCGAGGGCACGCTGGGAATCGCGACGGAGATCACTCTGCGTCTATTGCCAGCTCCTCAGAACGTTGCTGTGCTTCTTGCCGACTTTCCCTCCATGGCGGCGGCTGGGGAGGCCGTTCGACGCATCACCTCAGCTGGTGTGCTGCCTGCCGGCCTGGAGATCATGGATCACACTTGCATTGAAGCTGTCAACGCCGCCTTCGCTGAGGAGGAATATCCGCCAGACGCCGGCGCTGTTCTTCTGATCGAACTCGATGGTCAGACGCGCGAAGTGAAGGAGGCTGTCGCGCTGGCCATCCACCTCTGCCGCGAGACGGGAGCGGGACGGGTGCGAGAGGCTTGGGATGAAACAGAGCGGTCCAGGCTTTGGAAAGGTCGAAAAAGTGCGATCTCCGCTTTAGGGCGTCAGTGCCCCAGTTATTACCTCCAGGATGGCGTCGTTCCTCGAACCGCCCTCCCGTCCGTTCTGGCGGCGATCGACCGACTCAGCGCTGAGCACGGTCTGGTGGTGGCCAATGTGTTTCACGCCGGTGACGGCAACCTTCACCCCCTCATCTTGTATCGAGCTTCAGACCCTGGTGTGAACGAGAAGGTGAAGACCCTTGGTGCCGCGATTATGGAGCTCTGCCTTGCCGCTGGGGGAAGCATCAGTGGAGAACACGGCGTGGGCAGCGACAAGCGTTGTTTCCTTGATCGCATGTTCAGCGAAGACGATCTCTCCACGATGAAACGTGTGCGTTTGGCGTTTGACCCCGACGGTCGGGCCAATCCCGGCAAGATTTTTCCCACGCCGAAAAGCTGTGGTGAATCCCAGCGGCGCTTTGTTGAATTGGAGCGCTCCGGTTATCGGTTGCCCGATGAGGCCGTGGCCTTCTAATCGATCTCTGAGACCTCATCGTCATCGTCGAGCTCCCAGGCTAAATCCACCACGACAGGAGCATGGTCACTGGGCTGTTCTCTTCCCCTCTCCTGTTTGTCAATGCTGCAACTGCGGGCCAGGTCCTTTAAGTCGCCGCTGAGATAGATGTGGTCGATTCGCCAACCGCTGTCGCGGTTCCAGGCTCCACTGCGATAATCCCACCAGCTCCAATGGCCACTGCCTGGCTCAAACAGTCGAAAGGCATCGCCCAGATTGGAACCGAGAACTTGGAGCAATGCCTCCCTCTCGGAATCTGAGGCCATGATCCCTCCGGTGAGTCGATCCGGGTCGTGGAGATCCCTTGCTTCCGGACCGATATTGAAGTCACCAACCACGCAAAGGGGTTCATCCCTGGTTTCCGCGGATCGTAAATAGCGTTCCAGGCATCGCATCCAGTTCAGCTTGTAGGTGTATTTCTCTGAACGCAGGCTTGAACCATTCGGCACGTAGAGATTGACCACCCGGATGCCGTCCACCAGGGCGCTGATCACACGCTTCTGGGAACTGAGCTCTTCGGCATCTTCGTCGCCTGGTAACTCACCAGTCAGCCCAAGGCGAACATCCTCGAGGGGATGACGACTGATCAGAGCGACGCCGTTGTACGACTTCTGCCCGTGGATGCCAACGGAGTAGCCCCTCTCAAGGAACGGTTCCATCGGGAACAAAGGATCATCGACCTTCGTTTCCTGAAGGGCGAGCACATCGATGCTGTTCCGATCCAGCCAGCTGAGAACATGCTCTAGACGGGTCCGCACCGAGTTGACATTCCAGCTGGCGATCTGCACGGACTCTGTAGTTGATGGCGAAAGACCCTTAGCATCAGGCCCCTGGATCACAGTCGCCCCATGCAGTCTTTGCTGAATGTCGGAGTCCTGGCAGTAGCAGGCTCTGCTCTGCTGCTCGCTCCCTTGCCGGCGGCTGCGCAGACGTCTCTCTCCGAGACAGGAGCAGGTTTCAAGACGGACAACGACCGAAGCATCCTGGACACAACCTCAGGGACTAAAAACGAGGGATCGGTGCTTGATGCGACCAATCCGATGCAATTGATGCAGCGCCTTCGTCAGGCCACATCCCTCAACGACGCCACGGACCCAGTGGATGCGATCGATGCTGCTCTTAGAGCTTTCGAGGAGCCTGATCCTGCTGCTGGAACTCGTCCCTGATCACCGACCCCGACGTCCAGGCGTTTTTGCGTGCCGCCTCCAGAGTCCACCGCATTCTGGTTGACGACAGGTTGTTCTTATTCAGACGTCCATCGCCCCCCAGACGTGCTGCTTTGTCCAACAGGGCGATGGCCTGATCGCCCCGTCCTTGATCGCGCTTCAACAGAGCCAGAGCCATCACAGGCTCAATCCGGTTCGGGTTGTCCTTGATCAACTGTTCATAGATGGATCTGCTTGCAGGCAGATCTCCATTCAGACGATGCAGGTCCGCAAGGATCAAGCCCAGCGCCAGTCGTTGTGCGGAGGCTGATTGCTTGAACTGTTGGTTCACCTGATCGACCGCTGCTTGAGAGCGTCCCGACTCAATGGAAAGAAGCCCGCTGAGTGCGATCACCTGCAGTCGGTTGGGATGCAGAGTCTCAAGGCGTTTCAAGGTGATTGCTGCAGCTTGACGATCCCCCTGGCCGAGCTGAGCTTTTGCCAGAAGCAGCGACCATCGCCAGTCGCGTGGATTGGACTCCACCTGTTCTTTGATCAGAGCCATGCTGGAGGGGGCTGACTTGGACTTGCTCTCCGCCTGAAGTCGATGTCGTTGCATGAGGCCGCTTTCGTCGAGTAAGACCCACCCGATCAGCAGACTGATGCCGATTCCCGCAATAAGTGGACGGGAGGTTCGGAGCCTTTTGAAATGGAGCCCTGCCACTAATGTCCGTGAACTCGGGGACATTCTGAGGTGAACTCCCGACGCTGGCTAGAGTCGATATGGGCCGGTGGATGCCCTTACGACCGATGCGCGACCATCCCATTCCTGCGGTGACTGAGCCGCTTCAGTACAGGGCCATCGGCGTTGTGCGCGGAGAGTTCCGTGCTGACTCCGACGAAAAGTCCACACGGGGACAGCTCATCGACGGTGAGGGTCATGCTCTGGAGTGTGTGGTGCTCGGACGGATGCTCACGTTGATGCGTCGTCATCTCGACATGAGCCAGCCTCATTTGTGGGTTGTCTATCCCCGCTGCCGAGAACAGGAGCACCTGCACCTGCAAATTGCCGGGATCTGGGAACCCAGCACTCTCTCACGATCAGCGCACTCGGAGGGCAGCGCTCCCATCGAGGACTCCTTGCCCGAAGGTGATGACTACTTTTCTATTCGAGGAGAGCTGATCTACACAAAGGCCGAAACCGCCGATGTGGTGGTGAAGGTGCGTCAGCAACCCCGCGCCGATGGCTTTCGGCCTCTCCCCTTCAAACTCCAGCTCAAAGGCGAGCTTGCTTTGGAGCATCTCCGCCATTTCGTCAGCCTTGATGTGCGCCGACAGGGTCAGTTGCTGCAGATTGAATCCTCTGAAGTGATCGCTCCGATGCCGACACGCGGCGGAAAGGGACGAGGTCAGACAGCCCGCCGTGGGGCCTCCAGCACGCGACCGGTCGGCAGCTGATGGCGTCGTCGCCTGTGTCGTCCACCTCCGCAGGTTTCGCCGTTGCTGGCTGCACGGTGTTGGCAGTGTTCGGGCCGCTGGGCGGACTGTCTCCGGCTTGGATCGCCCTTCTCATTGGCGGTGGGTTGCTTGGTCTCACGGTGGATGCATCCCAGTTCGAAGGAATGGGTGGACATCTCGTGGCCGAAGCGCTGCCTGGGGGAAAGTCCCGTTTGCGCCGGGTGGCACGCCATGAAGCTGGTCACTGGCTCGTGGCCCGCGATGAGCAGATGGGTGTGAAGCGTGTACTCGTTGGAACTAGGGCTTGTCTGGAGGCAGGCTTGCGCTGCAACGGGGCGACTGAGTTCGAGCTTCCAGATCATGCGCGCCTGCCTCTCGAGGAGCTGCGCCGCTGGAGTCGCGTGCTCCAAGCCGGCATGGTGGCCGAGGTGTTGCTCGAGGGAGCCGCTCGAGGAGGCGAGGATGACCGCGCTTTGCTCGGCCGGATCTGGGGCCTTTCCGGGCAAGACGTGGAGACCGCACAGCGGGAGCAACGCCGGGCGAGGCGAGAGGTTGAGCAATTTCTGCGCCGTCATCGCGATGATCTTGAAGCTGTGGCTGATCGGCTGCTGGAGGGCCTGGAACCGGAGGCGGCATGACCTCCTTGTTCGTGGACTGTCCCACCGGTCTTGCCGGAGACATGCTGCTGGCGGCTTGCCTGGATCTTGGTGTTCCTGAGGCGGTGATTCACGAGCCGTTGCGGCAGCTTGGATTCGCGCATGCCTACCGACTCAAGGTTGCGGAGGCATCCAGCGGTGGCCTGCGTGGTGTGCGGCTCTTTGTTGAAGGAACGGAAGCGCAACCGCCCCATCGCCATTGGCGTGAGCTGCAGGAGCGCATCAATGGCTCTCCCCTGGCTGCACCGCTGCGCCAGCGGGTTCTTGCGGTGTTCGAAGCCCTCGCGGATGCTGAAGCTGCAGTGCATGGCACCAACCCTGAAGCGGTTCATTTCCACGAAGTGGGCGCCATCGACAGCCTTGTGGATGTGGTGGGAGTGTGTGCTGCCCTGGAGCATTTGCAGGTCAGTTCCCTGCTTTGCACGCCCCCCCCTGCCGGTCGTGGCACCGTGACCACGGCCCATGGCGTGTTGCCCGTTCCTGTTCCAGCAGTGCTGGAGTTGGCCCGACGGCATGGGCTGACCCTGCGCTGCGGTATGCAGTGGCCGGAGGCAGAGCTCACCACACCCACAGGGTTGGCACTCATGGCCTTGCAGGCTGATCGGTTTGGCTGGCCATCGGTGCTTGAGCCTGTCGCGACAGGGGTCGGACTGGGGCATCGCCAACTGGATCGTCCCAACCTGTTGCGTCTGATCCAGCTGCAGCCTGCTCCGCGGCCTGCGTCCGATCAACCCCAGTGGCAGGACCTGGTGGTGCAGGAGGCCTGGATTGACGATGCCTCAGCGGAAGCCATTGCCTGGTTGGTTGAGCAGCTCCGCAGCGGTGGGGCTCTGGATGTGGCCTGTGCTCCCATTCAGATGAAGAAAGGTCGGGCTGGCACGGCCGTGACCGCCTTGGTGCGAGCGGATTGTGCTGAGGTGCTTCGGCAGATCTGGTGGCGGGAGAGTCCGACTCTGGGACTCAGGGAGCGGCATCAGGGGCGCTGGGCGCTTCCTCGGCGTCGGGGAACGCTGGCCACGTCCTGGGGGGAGCTGGCGGCCAAGCAGACCCGGCGTCCGGATGGCCAGCTTGAGATCAAGCCGGAACGCGATGCTCTGCAGCAGCTGGCCGATCAGAGTGGTTTGACACCATCCCGCCTGCTCAGTCAGTTGCGGCTGGATGGTGATGGCTTTGAGCCTTGTGAGGACTGGCGATGTTGAAGTTTCGACATTTTCAAGCGCCCATGTCGCTCCCGGGGGGGCTCAAACTCTGGGTGACGCTGTTGACGCTCTCCTTCGTTGCTTGGGCGATGGCTGGACAGGCAGCAGGTCTGCGCACCCTGACGATTTCGGCCCTGGGCTGGTGCTGGATGATGCTGGCCCTCGGGCTCAGCTGGCTAAGCCTGTTGGTGAATGCCCTCAGTTGGAGAGTTCTGGTGCTCTGGCTGGGGCATGGCACAGGCCCGATCCCTCTGGTGCCCATTTATCTCGGCAGCAATCTTCTCAAATACCTCCCTGGTGGGATCTGGCATTTCGTGAAGCGCGTGCGCCTACTCGCACCCTCCATCGGTACAGGCCCCGCTCTGGTTTCCGTGTTGCTTGAGCCCATGCTGATGGCTGTCGCAGCCATGCTCTGGGTTCCCTTCGGAGGGTTCCAGGGTGGACTCGCGCTTTTGACTCCCTTGCCTGCCTTGCTTCTCCTGCCGCGCTGGCGGGAGCCGCTGTTGCGCCGCCTTGAGCGCCAGCGGCTTCGCCAGCTCAATCGGGTCGATCACGATGCGTCAGAGCCATTGACTGAACCCGAGCAATACGGAAGCGGTCGTGAGGCTTACCCCTGGGGCCCCCTGCTGGCGGAGCTGCTGTTTGTGGCCTGCCGCTTTTCCGGATTCTGGGCTTGCCTTCAGGTGTTTGGACTGAATCAAGCGCTGCCGATCACCGGATGGCTGGCGGCTTTCGCGCTCGCCTGGACGGCCGGGTTGGTGGTGCCGGCAGCCCCCGGAGGCCTGGGAGTCTTTGAGGCCGTGCTTCTACTCAGACTGGGCCAGTCGGTTCCTGAGGCGCCGCTCCTGGCGGTGGCCTTGAGTTACCGCCTGGTGGCCACCCTGGCGGATGTTCTGGCTGCCGGTGGCGTGTGGGCGGACAGGGTGCTGACCAAGCGTTGGCTGGTCTTCAATCCCTAACCGTTCCAGGGTGCGTGAGGTGGTGAACACGTCCCTACTGGGATCAGTGATCCCCTGGCTTGACCGCATCGAACCCAAAGGCCTGGATATGGAGAGCGTCTGAGATGGACACACCGCCCTTGGCCGCTCAGGTGCTGCCCTGCCCGCTCTCCGCTGGTTGGGAGCTTCTGCGCACGATTCCTCTTCCGCGCACGGGCACGGATGGACGGCCCATGGGGGGCTTCTCGGCGGCGGCGTATGACCAGGACGATGATCGGCTCTGGCTTCTCAGTGATGCCCCGCGAGGGCATCTCGTGCCGTTCAGCGGCTTGCGTGCCCAGGGATCAGGAAATGCAGGTGCACACCCTGCGAGACCGCGCTGGAGGGGTGATCGAGCAGTTGCGCACGGTTGCGATGGGCTCGAACTGGC
>WTFZ01000172.1 GCA_011523835.1 Synechococcus sp. CO36386bin_29
GAGGTGGCTGCAGCCAGAATGTTGGGAATGTTGAGGTAGCTGCGGTTGCTGGGGCCTTCGCCAACGCACACCGCTTCGTCTGCCAGTTGCACGTGCAGGGCATTGCGATCAACGGTGCTGTACACAGCGACCGTGGCGATACCCATCTCACGGCAGCTCCTCAGAATCCTTAGAGCAATTTCGCCGCGGTTGGCGATCAGCACCTTGCCGATGGTCATCCCGCAGTTTCCAGGCCAGGGCGGATCGTATCAGCGGCCGTTCTGAAAGGCCCGTTCCAGGGTCTCTGGCAGGGGCTTGCGTAAAAAGCCGCACCATGAGCCGGTATGATTTTTCTCCGACAAGGCCCGAGAGGCTGCGTCGACCACGCGGATGTGGTGGAATTGGTAGACACGCACGTTTGAGGGGCGTGTGGCTTCGGCCTTGCGAGTTCAAGTCTCGCCATCCGCATTTCTTTTCTTCCTGATCTGTCGCGCGTGACGACAAGACCTACGGATCAGACGCTCTCGATCATTTTTGTGTCCAACGGACCAGGGGAGTTGGCAACCTGGGTCCGACCCTTGGCAGAAAAGCTGCACCGACGCCTTTTGATGCGACCCAGGGCACCTGGTGCATCGATCAGCCTCCGCCTGGTGCTGGTTCCCTGTCCGAATGCCACCGGAACAGAGGCTGAGGCCGCAGCGCCCTGGGGGCAGTTCGACCGCATCGTTCCAGCGCGACATTTCTGGAGGTTGTTACTGAATCCAGGTCGCTACGGACCCTGGCCATCTCGAGGTGTGGTGGTGTTTCTCGGGGGCGATCAGTTCTGGACCGTGTTGTTGTCCGCTCGGCTTGGCTATCGCCACATCACCTATGCCGAATGGGTGGCTCGCTGGCCTCGCTGGAACGATCGGGTTGCTGCCATGGCTCCAGCGGTGCTTGACCAACTGCCTCGGCGTTTCCGTTCGCGCTGTCGAGTTGTTGGTGATCTGATGGCGGATCTCTCAGACGATGCCAAAGGCAGAGATCCCTTGCCTGATGGGCTCTGGGTGGCATTGATGCCCGGGTCGAAGCCCGCCAAGTTGCGAGTGGGGATGCCGTTTCTGTTGGAGACAGCCGACCGCCTCGCGGCTCAGCTGCCCGACTGCCGATTTCTGTTGCCGGTGGCACCCACCACCAATCCAGACGAGCTCCTGTACTTCTCCGGTGCAGCCAACCCGATTGCCTCCGGCTACCGCGGCCGCATTCGCGCCCTGTTGCCTGCCGATGCGCAATCGCCTTGGCGCCGTCTGTTGACAGAAGCGGGCACAGTCATCCATCTGCAGGAAGATCTCCCTGCCCATGGCGCACTCAGTCAGTGTTCGCTTGCCCTCACCACCGTGGGAGCGAATACCGCTGAACTCGGTGCTCTCGGGGTTCCCATGATTGTGCTGGTGCCAACCCAGCATCTGGAGGTGATGCAGGCCTGGGATGGAGGGTTGGGTCTGCTCGCCCGACTTCCAGGATTGCGCAGGCTGATCGGTTTTCTCCTCAGTGCCTGGCGCATGCGAAACCATGGCCTTCTGGCCTGGCCGAATATTGCGGCCGGTCGGATGGTTGTTCCTGAGCGCGTCGGGCCGATCACGCCTGAAGACATTGCCACGGAAGCCCTGGAATGGCTTCAGGCCCCGGATCGTCTGAATGGCCAGCGCGACGATTTGCGCAGACTGCGCGGACAGCCTGGCGCCGTGGCGGCTCTGGCCGATGAAGTCAGAGAGCTGTTGCCGCGAGCGCTTTCCGATTAGGGTCCGCGCCAAACGCCAGAAGACGATGACCAGTTCTCTCCCCGCCGAAGGCGACCGCATTGAGCGTTCTCCTGACGAGTGGAGAGAAAAGCTCACACCGGAGCAGTTCCAGGTTGCTCGGCAAGGGGGCACCGAACGGGCCTTCACCGGGGCCTACTGGAATCACAAGGACGACGGCATGTATCACTGCATCTGCTGTGATGCACCACTGTTCAGTTCCAGCACCAAGTTCGAGTCCGGGACCGGCTGGCCGAGTTTCTGGGATGGCGTGAGTTCAGGGGCGATCCGCACCAAGGAGGACCGCACCCATGGAATGGTGCGCACCGAAATTCTCTGTGCTCGATGTGATGCCCATCTGGGACACGTGTTCCCCGATGGACCGGCACCGACAGGGCAGCGTTACTGCGTCAACAGTGCGTCCCTCAAGTTCAAGGGTTAGGGCATCTGCAGATGATCCAACCCGCTGGATCTACCAGGGGTCATCCATCGGCTCCCTGGACGGTTTCGATTGAGGGTCCTGATCCAGGGGCTCCACATCCAAGGGTTCGCCCGGACGCTCGATCGGGCGCCTGGATGCCGGCCGTGGTCGCTGGTCGTTGCGTGGTTGTCGTAAGTCCTCTTCGTAGCGAGGTGCCGGTGAGTCGAAGGCCTGACCTCGATCAATCGCACGAGACTGGTAGTCCTCGCGGGGTTGATAGGTCTCCTCAGCCTGGTAGGTCTCCCGATCTTGATCTTGATAGCGATCAGGGTCTTCTTCGAATCGTGGTTCATCGAGGTAGCGCCTGCGGCGGGCCTCGTCCTGACGGGGCTGTTCCAGTTCCACGTACTCCAACTCGGCCTGATCGACGTCAAACCTCTGAGACGAGGACGCTTCCAGTTGTCTTGGTGTGTCTTCGGCGCTCTGACCTGAGCTCAACTGATTCTCGACAGGCACCACATTCACTCGATAGCGATCCCGTTCCTGCTCTTCCCAGCTGGGGCCGCCGACACCAAGCTTCTCAAGAAAGCCGCTGTTGAGCTGTTTGAGCTTCTCTTCTGCTCCTTCATAAACAATGATCCGGTCAGCCCCGCTGCTCACGATCTCGTCGACCGGGATTTCCCAGGTGCTTAGCACTCCTTCACCCAGCAGGGGAACGCCCACGGCCCCCATCACGAGCGTGGTGAGTTCTCCGGTTTCGATGTCGAAGGAGAACCCGAGCACCCGGCCGAGCTCCTGGCCCGATTCGGTGATCACCTGGCAGTTGATCACCCGGCTGTAACGCTCGGGGGAAAAGGCTTCACTCAGGGAATCGGCTGAATCGACAAGAATCACGTCACCCACCTGACGGATGCGATCGAGGGGCATCCAACGGGGGAGACCAGGCAGGAATCGGGTGAGAGGGTTATCACGCAAACCGAGGGCGACGACTTCCCGGCCGTCGATGTCCACGATCACCTCACCCACCACACCAAGGCGGCGCCCGGTATCTCGGGTGATCACCTGGGTGCCCATGAGCTCAGATCTCAGCCAGAGGCGATCGCTGGGCACATTGGCCAGAGGATCATTGGAAGACGACGACAAACTCAACCGCAGGCCTCTGCCGGAGGGATTTGCGCCATTTTGACGCAAGGAGCAGACCCCGGCCCGTCAGGCCGCATCCGGCAGGCCCACCACCTGGGTGTGAGCACCGCGTGCCTGGGTGACACCGATGGTTCTCGTCGAGGCGCCGATCATCGGTCTGCGGTGGCTGACCACAAGAAACTGGGCCTGTTCCGCCTGCCGGGCGATCAGTGCTGCAAGGCGTTCCACATTGACCCCATCCAGAAAACTGTCCACTTCATCGAGGGCATAGAAGGGCGAAGGTCTGAATCGCTGCAGGGCGAACAGGAAGCTCAGTGCGGTTAGGGATTTCTCACCTCCTGACATCGCGGCGAGGCGACGCACTGCCTTGCCCTTGGGATGCGCGACCAGGGTCAGGCCCCCCTCCAGTGGGTCCTCGGCATTGTCCAGTTGCAGCTTGCCGTCGCCATCAGACAGGCTCGCAAAAATCTCGCGGAAGTGTCCATCCACCGCTTCGAAGGCTTCCATGAAGGCTTCCTGGCGCAGCGTGGCCACCGTTTCGATCCGAAGCAGCAGTTCCTCCCTTTCCTGACTGAGCACATCCAGGCGCTCGCCGAGGTCGCCAAGACGCTGTTCCAGCGCTTGCAGCTCGTCCAGAGCCAGCATGTTCACGGGTTCCAGGGCCTCCATGCGGCGTTGAAGCTGCTGAAGCTGTTCTTGCAGAGCCTCGAGGCCAGCTTCACGGATCTCCTCACCGATCTCCGGCAGCGGATCCGGCAGGGAGGACTTCAGTTCCTCCAGGCGAATGCCGCCGCTGCGCAACTGCTCCTCCAGCCCTACGCGTTCCTCGCGCAAGCGTTCCAGGTTCCATTGCGCCTGCTGCAGCCCCTGGCGTTGGTCCGCCACGGAGGCCTCCGCTTCATCGCGGGCGCGACGTTCCTCGCCGAAACGTGTCTGCAGCTCCTGTTGCTGCACGTTGAGGGCATCGCGACGGATTTGTAGATCCTGCTGCTGCTGACGCCAGCGACTGTGGGTCTCGGCAAGGGCCTGCACCGCATCCTTCAGGGACTGTTCATCGCGTTCGAGTGTCTTCAGCTGATCAGCCAACCGCTGGGCTGTCATCTGGCGGTCACGGTCCTGCTGCAGCAGGACGTCGCGTTGACGTCGGGCTTCCTCAAGGGCTGCATCGGCTTTCTCCAGGCTCTGCTGGAGCGCTTGCCAGCGTTCGGCATCAGCATTGGTTTCCCCCGTGTTCTCTTGCAGATCCAGTTGCTGGAGTTCGCTCTGCAAAGGAGTGAGTGCTGTCTCGATCTCCTGGAGGCGGTGTCGGTCC
>WTFZ01000104.1 GCA_011523835.1 Synechococcus sp. CO36386bin_29
GGCCAGGGCGGATCCAGTCGTAGCCGGTGGCGGTCCAGTGCAGATAAATCGTGGCTGCCATGGGCCTCGGTCAAGGTCTCAGCGTTCAATGCACTCCTAACAACAACGCCAGACCCTTGCCTCAAACGTTGCCCGGTGGATGATGAATGCCTTCTGTTGCGCCGCTTGGCAGGAGGTGACCGCTGATGTGGGGGTGTGATCCGCGCTCGCTGCTGTTGCGTGCAGTTCTGCTCGACGGGCTTGGACAGCTGCTGATCCTGCTGTTGATCGTGCTGGCCCCTGATGCGCTGTCGGTGGCCTCCACGGGCAACTCGAATCTGGAGGATCAGAGAGCCTGGCTGGTGTTCAGTTTTTTGCTCTATCCCCTCCTGGGCTGGTTGTTTGGTGGGTACACCGTGCTGCGCTGGCGACAGCTGGCGTTGCCTGTGTTGCTGCAGCGGTTGCTGCTAACCAGCGTGGTGACCCTGATGGTGGTGGCGATTGCCCGTTGGCTGATCAACCCGGGTGAGGAGGTGTGGCTTGTGGACCGGCGGGTGCAGTTTCTGTGGTTAAGCCTGCTCTTCGTCTGGTCGCTGTTGGTGCGTGTGGGCCTGCGCCGAGGCGTGTTGATGCCCGACCGGCCACGTGTGCTCGTGCTGGCAGGCCCGGACGATCAGGAGGCGATGTTGATGAGCTGGCGACGGGTGCCGCATCGAGAGCGCCTGGAACAGGTGACTGTCGAGCAGTTGCAGCGGGTCTTGACTGACGTGGATCGTCCCCTGCTGGTGGCCCTGGCCCCCAGGTTGGAGGGCGATCCACGCTGGGCTTTTCTCGAGGAAACCCTGGAGACCGTGGACCCACGCCAAGTCCGGGTGGTGTCGCCCCTGAGTCTCTTTGAGCAGCAGCAGGAACGGTTGCCACCGGCTTTTCTGCCCGAGGGCGGCCTCACCTACGACGATCTTCCGTGGGCTGCAGCCTTTAGCGTGCAGGCTCAGCTCAAGCGGGTGGCCGACCTGGTGGTGGCGGGTGGCTTGCTGTTGCTGAGCATCCCGTTTGTGGGTTTGGCTGCTGTGCTGATCTGGTTGGAGGATCGCGGGCCTGTGCTGTACGTGCAGTGGCGCAGCGGATGGCTGGGTCGGCCCTTTCGCGTGTTCAAGCTACGCACCATGTCTGTTCAACCGGCGCATGCGCCTGCGCTCTGGACTCAGCCGGGTGATCAGCGCATCACCCGCGTGGGGCTTTGGTTGCGCCGTTTGCGCTTCGATGAATTACCTCAGCTGCTGAATGTGCTGAGCGGGGAGATGAGCCTGATCGGTCCGCGTCCGGAGCGTCCGGAGCTTGAACATGAGCTTGAGCGTCATATTCCCCATTACCGCAAACGTCACTGGATGCGGCCGGGATTAAGTGGCTGGGCTCAAGTCTGTGCACCGTATGCCAGCAGCATCGACGATTCCGATCTGAAGTTGTCCTACGACCTTTACTACCTCAGGCACTTCAGCACATGGTTGGATCTTGTGATTCTCTTTCGCACAATCAAAACTGTCCTCAAGGCTGGTGGCCGTTGAGGGTCTGATTCAGGCACCGATTACACCTCGAGCCGCCAGATTGATGGGTTCAAGTTGGCTTGGCAGGCAACGTTCGAGGCTGTATCGATCGACAGCTCGGCGGCGGCCATTCTCTCCCAGTTGGGCTGAGAGTTCGTCATTGCCAAGAAGGTTGGTGATGGCAGAGGCGATGGCCTTGGGATCAAAGAAGTTGAAGAGAAGACCGTGCACGTTGTGGTCAATCACTTCTTTCACAGGTGCTGTCGAGGATCCGACAATTGCGCATCCAGTGCTCATCGCTTCCAGGAGGCTCCAGCTGAGCACAAACGGGTCAGTGATGTAAGCATGAAGGCGACTTAGCTTCAGCAGATTGAGAAAGTCGTCGTAGGGGAGCTGACCGGTAAAAAGAACCTTCTCTGCATTGTAGTTGCCTTCAATTTCCTTTAGGAAGACATCTTTCCACTCGCCTTGAGGGCAGCGACTTCCATGACTCACGCCCTTCATGTTGCCAACGACCACGATGGTGGCATTGGGGTTTTGCTCCTGAATGTACGGAATGGACCGGATGAAGGAGTGACAACCTCGGTAAGGTTCGATGCGGCGGTTCGCAAAGGTGATGAGCTGATCCTGATCAGTCAGAACAGTGTGATTTCCAACATTGATTTAAATTTTGCTTTGATCTTCTGCGGGCTTTGCATTATTTCAAATGCCATCATGAATAGTTGAAAATCATTGTTGAAATTGGGTTGGAAATGAGCTCCTTTGAAATTGTGTTGGCGTTGTATTCCAGGTTGCGTTCTGAAGATTTAGTAGTGAGTTTGCGTTTTTAATGTGTGCTGCTTTTGTGCATGTCAATCACCTTGAAGGAGTTAAGGCTCTGGGTTAAAATTACTATCGTAGCCAAAGTAGTTGTAATAAAACGCTTGGTCCGTCAGGATCGGCGCCTTGGGCCAGATGTAAGGGACACTTAGCAGTTCTCCCCACCCAGGATGGCCACAGATGATGTCTGGCTCAAATCCCTGTGATTTCAGCTATTGGCAAAGTGTTCCGCATGCTTCGCCGCGAATGCTTTTCGTTTCAATGTCGATGATCCGGGGATGGATTTCTTAGGTGCTTGATCGTTGGGGGGAGTATTGGGTGTGTGCGTAATGTTGACTGTTTTAGAAAGGACTTCGGCTCATTGATATGGATATAACTTTATGGTGTCCCTGGTGGATTGGCTGTTGACAAATGCGTTGATATTGCCCTGGAAAGTTCTTGTGAATGAAGAGAAAGTTCATTGCATTTTTGATGCTAAACGAAATGCTCGGGCTTGGCTGTTTAAAGACGTCTCCATAGCTCGGGGGCGAGTCATGGCCCGCAATGACAGGTTCATGTCTCCTCGACACGCGCTGAGAAAACTCATTGCCGTCGATTCGCAGTAATGTTGTCCTGATGCCAAACGATGTTCTCGCAAACCAGTTTCAGGCTCAGGCACCCGAGGCGAGTTCTCCCATTGCTCTTCACTTGGAGAATGTGCGTCTTGATATTCCTGTTGCCACCACGGAAACGCGCAGCTTGAAGGCCTCGCTTCTTCGTTCAGTAACCGGTGGGCGCTTGAATCGCAGCCGTGGTGGCGCGGTGATCACAGCTCTTTCTGATGTCAGTTGCACTGTGCGCGAAGGTGAACGGGTGGCCCTGATTGGTCACAACGGCGCCGGCAAGTCCACGTTTCTGCGCCTTGTCTCCGGGATCTATCAGCATTCATCGGGAGTGTTTCAGGCTTACGCGAGGGTGCATCCGATGATCCACAAAAGCTTTATCACCAGTCCTGAGCTCAGTGGTCAGCAAGCGATCAAGGCTCACTATCTGCTCACGCACGGGAACCTGCGCGGCTTTGACGCCTTCTGCGACGACGTAGTGACTTTTTCAGGACTTGGTGATTTCGTGCATCTGCCTGTGAAGACTTACAGCCAAGGGATGGCGGCACGGTTGATGTTTGCGGTGCTGACAGGATCCCGCCACGAGTGTCTGGCCATGGATGAGGGTTTTGGCGCCGGAGACAGCAGCTTTTATGAGAAGGCCAAAATCCGTCTGGAGTCATTCCTGGCATCGGCGGGCACACTGCTGTTGGCGTCTCACTCCGATGCGCTGCTGAAGCGCTTCTGCCGTCGTGGGCTTGTGTTCAGCGAGGGCAGCATTGTCTTTGACGGGCCCCTCGAACAGGCTCTCCAGCACTATCACGAGACCCGGCGCTGATGATTGTGCCCGAATTGTCTGCCTCTGTCCGTCCCCGGCGCGAGTCGGTGCGCCGCATTCTGCGCCATGCCTGGGATAGCCGCAGGGTGTGGTGGTTCACCGCCACGGCACGCACCCGAGCCCGTTTTGCGCGCACCACTCTGGGAAGCTTCTGGCTCGGACTCTCCAATCTGTTCTCGATCGCTGTTCTTGCTGCGGTTTACGGAACAGTCTTCAAAGTTCAGAACTTCAGCGTTTATGTGGTGTATCTCGGTCTGGGTTTAGTGGTGTGGAACACGATCAGTGCGGCGGTGAGTGGCGCGCCCAATCTGTTTGAGCACAACCGGGATCACCTGCACAACATTAATCTGCATCCAATTTTCTACACCTTAGAGGAATGGGCTTTTCAGTTGCAGACGTTTCTGCAGTCATTCCTGATGGTGCTGTTGGCGCTCACTTTCTTTCAACACAATTTGCTGATCAACCTGCTTCTCTTGGGTTGGCTGCCATTGTTGAATCTTTTTTTATTCATGTATTGGGTTCCGATGCTTACCTGTCTTTTGGGTGCTCGTTTTCGGGATCTCTATCAACTGGTGCCGATCGTGCTGCAGTTGGTGTTTCTCCTCTCCCCGATTCTGTATGAAAAGAAAAATCTCGGGGCGATGGCCTGGACGGCCAGCATCAATCCTCTGTACCGAATTCTGTCTCCAGTTCGCCACACTCTGATTGTGGGTGAAGTGCAGTGGGGAGTTGGCTTTGTGCTGTTGGTTGTGAATGCTCTCGGCATCTGGACGGCGATCCGGCTGCTCAGCAGCGAACGCCGCACGCTTCCCTTCCTGGTCTGATGCATCTGATCAATCTGCTCTCCTG
>WTFZ01000110.1 GCA_011523835.1 Synechococcus sp. CO36386bin_29
AGATCCTGGATGTCGTATCCCTTCGCTTTCATCTCTTCGAGAACGCGATGAATGGATCCGAACACGTCGAGATAGGCGGCGGTGCCAACATTTCCCTTGTCCGGAGGGAAGCTGAACACGGTGATCGCTAATTTCTTTTGCTGACGCGGCTTGATTCGCAGGGATGACCAGCGAATGGCCCGCTCAGCGATGGCGTCGACACGATCCTGAAGAGTGTGGGCCTTGCCGGTTGCATCATCACGACCGGAAAGAACGATGGGCTCAATGGCACCATCCAGCTCAGGAATCGCGATCTGAAGAGCCACCTGCACAGGGTGAAGGCCGAGATCACTCTCCTCCCACTCCTGCGTGGTCTGGAAGACGAGCGGCAACGCCACCATGTAGGGGCGATTGAGCTTCTTGAGGGATTCGATGGCCTTGGGATGATCCTGCCTTGCCGGACCGCCCACAAGCGCGAAGCCTGTCAGCGACACAATGCCGTCGACCAATGGTTGCTCAGGATTGAGCGGGTCGTAGAAGAAAGCATTGACCGGCTTGGAGAAATCCAGTCCTCCACAGAAAATTGGAATGACACGTGCTCCGCGGAACTCAAGTTCTTGGATCACAGCCACGTAGTGCGCGTCATCGCCAGTCACGATGTGACTGCGCTGCAGCACCAAACCGATCACAGGTCCCTTTCTGGCGGCCTCAGAGAGGTCAACACGACTGGATGTCCAGTTGAGGTACTCCTTGAGATCCTCAAACATCGAAGGAGCCAGAGGATGCCAGATTCCAAGATCGGGGAACACTTCCGGTTCCGCCACGTCCATGGCAGGACGCTCTTCACCCTCAACGGCAGGGAACACGTATTTATCAGCCAGCATGATCAGGAAGTTCCTGAGATTGTCTGGCGTCCCGCCCAGCCAGTACTGGAAACTGAGCATGAAGCTCCTGGCATCCTGTGCTTTCTCAACTGGCAGGTACTTGAGAACCGTGGGAAGCGTGTTGAGAAGCTTGAGCATGGCGTCCTGGAAGCCAGCACCTCCAGCTTCCTTCCGCTTCTTCATGAAGCCTGCGATGGCGCTCTTGCTCTGACCCAGCTGTGCCATCGAAAAAGAGCCGAGCTTGTTCAGTCGCATCACCTCGGGCATTGAGGGGAAGACCACGGCAGCCTTGAGGCGATCGCGATGCGGAGCCACAGCATCCACAACTTTTTGAGCCAGATCCTCGATGAAGATCAGAGAAGCAATGAAAACATCCGCTTCGCCGACATCGCGTTTGAAATCCTCATAATTATTCGGATCTCGCAGTTCTTCGATTAGGTAGCCGCACAGGTCAATTCCAAGATCACCGTTGGCGGCATTGAGAGCAGTGGCTGCCTGCGTGAGTGCGTTCTGGTACTGAGGCTCAAGAACCACGTACACCGCCTTCATAACGGATTGATGGTTGTGACCCTCCACAGGAGCAACGCGACGATCAGCGGAGCGGACCTGTGTGAACATCTGCACTCTTTGAGCAATGTGAAGAACATTACGGCGGTGTGCACCTGAGATGCGAGTGTTCGAAGGCTGGTGTTACACGACTCGCGAGCCCATAGGCTCAAGCGAGTGACCGTCACGGCATGGCTTCAGCAACGGGTGTCTCAATCCCTGTGGTGGTGACAGGAGCCCTCGGTCGGATGGGAGCCGAAGTCATTCGCGCTGTTCAGGCATCCGACGACTGTCACCTTGTCGGCGCAGTTGACACCACTCCTGGCAAGGAAGGGATGGATGTGGGCGAGTGTTTGGGCCTGGGAGAACTTGAAATTGCAGTGACGGCCGATCTCGAGGGTTGTCTCTGCGCAAGCAGCCAGGCCGTTCGGGATCACGGGCCGGGGAACGGCGCCGTGATGGTGGACTTCACACATCCTTCGGTGGTTTATGCCAACACGCGTGCAGCCATCGCTTACGGCGTGCATCCCGTGATCGGCACGACAGGTCTATCTCCCGAGCAACTGAAGGATCTGAGTGAATTTGCTCAGAAAGCCTCCATCGGAGGTGCGGTGATCCCGAATTTCTCAGTTGGGATGGTTCTGTTGCAGCAGGCAGCCGCGGCAGCCGCGCGTTTTTATGACCACGCCGAACTCACGGAACTTCATCACAACCGCAAAGCCGATGCACCCAGCGGCACCTGCATCAAAACTGCCGAACTGATGGAGGAGCTTGGCAAAACCTTTAACCCCGAGGAAGTGGAAGAGCACGAATCACTTCCGGGGAGCAGAGGTGGCCAACGACCCAGTGGTCTTCGTCTTCATTCCCTGCGACTCCCAGGCCTCGTGGCGCACCAGGAAGTGATGTTTGGGGCTGCTGGAGAAACGTATACCCTTCGCCACGACACGATCGATCGCTCGGCCTACATGCCTGGAGTTCTGCTTTGTGTGCGCCGGGTACGTCAGCTTGAAGGACTGGTCTATGGCCTTGAACGCCTGCTCTGAAACACGATGCTTCTGCCTCTGCGCCCGGGAGAGCTCCAACGGCTGATCCCGGCAGTCGCCACAGGAACACAATTCAGCGCAACCCTGGGCAATCCACGAAAGATTCTTCAGCGCCTTCTGATTTCCGGCATCGGCGGGGTGATCACCCTTCTCATCAGCCAGAGCTTGTCATTCAATCGCTGGGGTTCGGTCTGGCTGATCGCTGGGGTGATCCTGCTGCTCTACATCCTCTGGGGCCCAATCCTCGAAGCCGGGCGCCGCAATGCAGAGCTTCGGCGTTATTCATCAGCAGCTCTGTTCGAAGGTGAAGTTGCGGAAGCTTTCACACAGGAACGCGTAGAGAGTCAGAGGGAGCAGGCCGATGCTTCAGGCCGTCTGGAACTCGTTGAAAACAGACGGACCTGGATGGTCCTTGAACTCGTCGATGAAGACGGTTACCTCGGTCGCATCAGCTTTCCGATGACCAAGGCCCACGGATCCATCCGGGCTGGGATGGTGGTCCGTTGCGTCGTGCTCAGCGATCGCAGGGATTTTTCAAGAGTGGGAGCGATCACCGATGCCTGGTTGCCGGAGGTCCGCCTCTGGGTCGGCGAGTACCCATTTCTGCTGAGACCAGCCTTCGAGGATCTTTGCCGCCTGCGCCTGCGCCGATCAGCGAGCACTTGAAATCAGAAGTTCTGAAAAGATGCGTTACGCTATGTAAAGACGTCTGAGACAAATGTCTGAAGTACCTGCAAACGCACCTGTCATCCGCGGCGCCACAGTGACCACCGAGGATGGTGGCCGCCTCAACGCCTTTGCCACTGAGCCTCGGATGGAAGTGGTTGACACTGAAAGTGGCTGGGGTTTCCACGACCGTGCTGAGAAGCTGAATGGTCGTATGGCCATGCTCGGCTTCATTGCACTGCTGGCAACAGAATTCGCAATGGGCGGAGAAGCCTTCACACGTGGCCTTCTGGGCATCGGCTGAATCATTGCCAGATGCCGCTTTGACAGACCGGTTTCTCATCATTGGAGCCGGTCCAACTGGCTCTCTTCTTGCCCTCGGTCTTGCTCAGCAGGGGTACACAGTTGATCTGATTGATCACTCCGCACGATCCAAACTCACCGAGCGAAGTCGTGCCTACGCATTAACGCAATCCTCGAGACGGTTGCTCCAGAGCCTCAACGTCTGGAATCTCCTCCGGAACGATGCAGCGCCGTTTCAGGCTCTTCGTCTCGAGGACAGAGTCCTTGGGCTAACGGCTTGGTTCCGTCGCAGTGATCTCAGACCTCGCAATCGAGAATTCGAAGCTATTGGATGGATTCTTGATCACAGACCTTTGATCAACGTGCTCTTGCACGAACTTGACCGCCATCCTTTGGTCGAGCTTCATTTCGACTGCGACGCATCCACGACACAACACCATCAGAAGCACGCTGATTGGGTCATCGCTGCGGATGGTGCTCGCTCGGAGTCTCGTTGCTCCAGATCCATGCGGTTCTGGAGCCACGCCTATGCGCAGGGATGCTTGACCGCAAAAGTCACCTTGATGGGTGCTGATCCACTTTGCGCCTACGAATTGTTCAGGGCTGAAGGTCCAATGGCTGTGCTACCACTCGGAGGAACGCGTTACCAAGTGGTGATGAGTGCTCCTCTTCAGCAATGTCAGGAGCGGTGCAATCTGCAACCCCATCAATTGTTGAATCAACTGGCGTCGGTTCTTCCGGCGGGAATTCGCCCCACAGCACTCCTGGATCAGCCTGGGGCTTTCCCTCTTGAACTCAGCCTTGCTCCAAAACTGCACTGCTCCAATCTTTTGTTGGTCGGAGAGTCCGGCCATCGATGCCACCCCGTGGGTGGTCAAGGATTGAACCTCTGCTGGCGTGATGTGAATGATCTACTCGATCTCACGCGATCAAAAAGGATCGGCGGTTCACTGCCATCCAATCTGGGAGGCCTTTACACATGGCGGCGACTGCCTGATCTCATCAGTGTTCTGGTCTCCACAGACCTTCTGATCCGCTTGTTTTCCAACCGGCAACTCCTGCTTCTGCCCTTGCGGTTCGTGATCCTCAAGCTGCTTGCGCACACTCGATGGGTTCGTCGCGTCAGTCTTTCCGCCATGAC
>WTFZ01000059.1 GCA_011523835.1 Synechococcus sp. CO36386bin_29
AAATCGCGATGGAGCTTGAGGCAGTGAACTCATGCGGCGGCTCTCTCCTGCCAGCTGGCCTGCACCCCAGCCGCAGCGAGAAGGGCGCGATCGGACTCAACCGCGGGATTGCTGGTGGTGAGTAGAGAGTCTCCGTAAAAAATGGAATCGGCACCCGCCTGCAGACAAAGAATCTGCGCTTCGCGATTGAGCTGCTCGCGTCCGGCACTGAGCCGTACACGGCTGTACGGCATCAGGATGCGGGCCACAGCCACCATGCGCACCAGCTCAAGAGGGTCGATGGTCGGTTGTGTTTCAAGGGGGGTGCCTTCCACAGCAACGAGCGCATTGATCGGAACACTCTCTGGGTGAGGATCAAGACACGCCAGCACCTGCAGCATTGACGCGCGATCACGCAGCGACTCACCCATGCCAATGATTCCGCCGCAGCAGAGTGTGACGCCAGCCTGTCGAACCTTCTGAAGCGTTTCCAGCCGCTCCTGATAGGTGCGGGTGGTGATGATGTTGTCGTAGTGCTCCGGGCTGGTATCAAGGTTGTGGTTGTAAGCCGTGAGCCCGGCCTCAGCCAATCGTTCAGCCTGTGAATCGGTGAGCATGCCGGCAGTCACGCAGGCCTCGAGGCCAAGGTCCCGCACACCACGCACCATGGCCAGCATCGATTCGAACGCCGGTCCCTCCCGGATCTCACGCCAGGCCCATCCCATGCAAAAGCGATCAGCACCGGCTTCCGCCGCGATCCGTGCCCTGTCGAGAACCGCCTTCACTTCCAGATCCGGCTGACCAGTGACATCACTGCTGTGATGCATTGACTGGGGGCAGTAGGCGCAGTCTTCCTCGCAGCCGCCGGTCTTGACGCTCAGCAGGGAGGCCAGCTGCACCTTGTAGCCAGGGTTGGCAGCTCGGTGCACACCCTGGGCACTCCAAAGAAGGTCCATCAATGGGCTCTGGAGGAGATCTGCAATCTCCTCCAGACTCCAGTCATGGCGTTGCTCTACCCGTTCACTCATCGCACCAGCCACGTGTCCTTCAGTGATCAGGATCCCAGAGCATCCGGCGAGACCCCGTCCAGCCCTCCGAAGCGACGGCGACGACTTTGATAATCGAGCAACGCGGAAAACAGTGCATCGGCACCGAAATCCGGCCAGCACACATCGGTGACATGGATTTCGGCGTAAGCCAGTTGCCAGAGAAGGAAGTTGCTGATTCTCTGTTCTCCGCTCGTGCGAATCAGAAGGTCGGGATCGAGCTCACCAACCGTATAAAGCTCTGCGGCCAGAGCGTTCTCATCGATCTGGGACACCTGAAGTTCCCCACGAGCCACCCGCTCAGCAAGGCGACGTGACGCTCTGACCAGTTCCCGTCGTCCGCCGTAATTGGTGCAAACGTTGAAATGAATGCCTCGGTTATCGGCTGTCCGCTGCGTGGCATCAGCGATCAGCGTCTGCAGACGCGTGGGGAGATCCTCAAGCTCACCAAGAAATCTGATGCGAACCTGCTCTGACTCCAGGGCATCAAGCTCACGCTGCAACACACGTTCAAACAAGGTCATCAGGAAATGCACCTCCTCACCAGGGCGCGACCAGTTCTCGGTCGAAAACGCATAGGCAGTGAGTGCACGGATCCCCAGGTCGTTGCAGAGTCGCAGTGTTGACTTGAGCGCTTCAACACCTGCTCGATGGCCCATCACCCGAGGCAGCCCTCGTGCTTTGGCCCAGCGTCCGTTGCCATCCATGATTACCGCCAGGTGCCCTGGAAGCCTGGAGAGGTCCAGAGCGTCGGGAATGCACGTGGAATGAACCTGATCGGCACTGGTGGCCAGTTGACGACTCAAGGCAAAGATTCCTGAGTTCCTTTCTTCACGCTACGTGGAGACGGAGCTTTCATCGATGCCGATGAAACAGAAGCAGCAATCAACTCAGTCAGAAGGTCCTGGAGACGAGAACTGGTAATCGGACGTTCGAGCCTGCCCTGGTTGGCGAGGGAGAGGGTTCCTGTCTCCTCGGAAATGACCACACAGATGCAGCGATCAAAACGCTCGGTGATTCCCAGTGCCGCCAGATGCCTGGTGCCGTAGCGGCTGACCCCTTGCCGGGACAAGGGAAGAATCACACCAGCTGAGATGATCCGATTCCCCTTGATCACCACCGCACCATCGTGAAGAGGGGTGTCAGAGGCGAACAGATTGAGCATCAGCTCTTTGCTGAGCTGAGCATCGATGGTCACACCGGCATTGAGGAAGTCCTCAGGTCTGAGATCACTGCCGAGATCGACGACGATCAGAGCCCCGCGACGGCTCTTGGACAGACGACCGGCTGCCTCAGTGAGCTGGGCGACCGTACTGGCGGTTGTCCTCAGACGACTCTGAGGATTTCCGAGCAAGACGGCCAATCGACCTGTACCGAGCAGTTCCATGAGCCTGCGCAACTCGCCCTGCCAAAGAATCGCCAGTGACAGGGAGCAGGCCAGCACCAGCGCATCAATGAACGTTGAGGTCAGAGGCAGCTTGTCTGACCATTGAACGAACCACGCCAGAAAAACAAGAAAGAGGTAGCCCCTGAGCAGCCAGAGGGTTCGCGGCTCATTGACGCGTGTGAAGAGCAGGAACCCGAGCAGTGCTGCGCAAAGAACGTCAAGTAGCCGCCATTGCAGCAATGAAACCCAGACGAGGTCGAACAGCTGGCGCCACTGCAATACCGCCAACACGCTCAATGACCATCTTCTCTTTTCAGATTAACGATCTCAAGCGTTCCGGCAGCAGGTCGTAACGCAGCAGATCCTCTGGCTGCTCCCTGCGCTGAACCAGTTCCGCTTCAGAACCTTTCACCAACACCGTGGCAGGCCTGGGAATGCGGTTGTAATTCGAGCTCATCGAAACGTTGTAAGCCCCTGTCGCGAGAACCACGAGAATCTCTCCACTGGTGCAGGTCGGAAACGCAAGATCCTTCAGGAGAACGTCTCCAGACTCACAATGCTTCCCGGCGATGGTGACCGTTTCTTCAGGCGCTGCCTTGGGCCGATCGGCCAGGCAGGCGGTGTACTGCGATTGATAAGTGATCGGCCTGGGGTTATCACTCATTCCGCCATCCACTGAAAGGTAAGTGCGGATTCCGGGAACCACTTTGCGAGCTCCAATCGTGTAAACGGTGACGCCTGCAGACGCAACAAGCGACCGTCCTGGTTCACACATGAGACGCGGCAGCTCAAGGTTTCGTTCCTGACAGGCAGACGCCACGGCCGAGGCGACCACCTTCACCCATGCATCGATGCACGGGGGGTCGTCGCTGGAGACGTAACGAATTCCCAGACCTCCACCCACGTTGAGATCTCGAACAGGATGTCCAAGATCCCTGGCCAGACGCAGGGCATCAGCCATCACGGCTGCAAGGTCGCGATGGGGTTCCAGCTCAAAGATCTGAGAACCGATATGCGCATGCAAGCCTTCGACCCTGGCCCAGGTGGCACCCTGCAACGAACGGAGCACCGGCTCGAGCTCATCAGGATCGAACCCGAATTTGCTGTCGAGGTGTCCAGTGCGGATGTACTCGTGGGTGTGGCACTCGATTCCAGGAGTGAAGCGGATCATGAGCCTCACCGGATTGCCATGTTCCGGAACAAAGCTCTGCAGCAGATCAAGGTCGTGCTGGTTATCGGCGACCACCATCACTCCGCTGCGATAGGCCAGTGCCAACTCCTCCAGGGATTTGTTGTTGCCGTGCAGCACCATGCGCTCTGCAGGCATGCCTCCGTCGAGGGCTGTGATCAACTCTCCGGCTGACACTGCATCAAGGCCGAGCCCCTCCGACGCGACCAGGGCCGACAAAGCCATCGAACTGTTGGCCTTGGAGGCGTAGATCGCCAACGAGGGGCCAGGGTAATGACGCTCAAGAGCCTCCTTGTAGGCCCGGCACGCCTGACGAATGCTGACTTCATCGAGCACATACAGAGGTGTGCCGTAGCGCTCCGCCAGATCGCTCAATGCGCAGCCACCAACCGCGAGGTGTCCCTCTGCATCGATTTCGGCGGTGATCGGAGCGAGATTTCGGTTGGGACTGTTTTTGTCACACCCGAGTTCAAAAGGCTGAGACATGGAGCGCGTGACAGTACCGATGGGCAATGTAAGGAGGCACGCTGTCCTGGGAGATTCATGGAGGGCTCTCCAGGCCGAAATGAACCTCGCTTACTCGGGATCGGCGACCTGGACGCCTGCATTGCCCTTGATCGCAGAGCTTTTGATGGTCTCTGGACTCCGCAGCAATGGGCTCGAGAACTCAGCGATGACCAGAGAATTGCACTGGGGATCGAGGACGATGACAAGCAGCTGATCGCCCTCGCAGCAGGATGGTTGATAGCTGATGAACTTCAGATCACCGTCGTAGCTGTTGATCCCGGGAGGCGGAGACAGGGGCTCGGATTCAGGATCACGAAAACACTGATCCAGTGGGGATGGAGGGCAGGTGCAGTCGAGGCAAGCCTGGATGTGTCCAGCAACAACGAGAGCGCCATCGCCTTGTACGCAAGTCTGGGCTTTAGGACCACCGGTT
>WTFZ01000183.1 GCA_011523835.1 Synechococcus sp. CO36386bin_29
GGTGTCTTCATCCTGAGGGCTCACCTGCGTGAGGGGATGCCAGGCGTGGGTCCATTCCAGAACCGGCCAGCCCTGTTGCCTGAGGCCACTTTGCAGTGATTCGAGGGCTTCGTAGGGCCCATGAACCAGGGCCTGGCTCCCATCGCTCAGTTCGTAGCCATCGGCCTCCAGGCTCAACAGGCTTTCCAGAAGCGCCTCTTCGCACTCTGCCTCTGCCTGGATCCTCACCTCACTCCGGTGTTGGAACAGATAGCTGACGCAACCGCTCTCGCCGAGATTGCCTCCGTGTTTGCTGAAGGCGAGACGGAGTTCAGCCGCTGTGCGGTTGCGGTTGTCGCTGAGGGCTTCCACCAGCACGGCAACCCCGCCGGGGCCATAGCCCTCATAACGAATGGAATCCAGCTTGATGCTCTCGCCTCCCTGTCCGGAGCCCTTGGCGATGGCCCGCTCGATGTTGCCGGCGGGAACGCCGGCGGCCCTGGCCTTGGCAATGGCTGTTCTGAGCTGGAAGTTGCCATCGGGATCAGCCCCCTGTCTGGCCGCGACGGTGATCTCGCGGCCGATCCGGGTGAACACTGCGCCCCGTTTGGCATCCACCACTGCCTTGGTGCGTTTGATCTGGGACCATTTGCTGTGGCCTGCCATCGGATGCGTTGGCGCCCGTCTCTGGCAAAGCACGGTACCGACCCGCCACCCGATTCAGCCTCTGGCTTCGAACACCACCTTCGGCCGCAGCCCACCGGCGTCATCCGGCACTCCCAGGCCGAGCATGCGCCCGCCCTCGCTGAGCACCACCACCGCGTCGCTCTCCTCGTCGGCTCCCGGGGTGATCCGGCGTCCGCAGCTCCAGTCCTCCTGCTCACTGGCGGACAAGCGCCGCTGTGGGAGGTGCGGTAGGGCGTCCTGCGGAGGAAGCAGAGGCAGCGCCGCCGGATCTGTCGCGGTGGCCCCTGGTTCCGGTCGTTCCGGGAGAGGGATCGCCTGCGCGTCTTTGAAACCAAGGGCCTGGGTGCGGCGCAGGCTGGCCAGACAGCCTCCACAGCCCAGGGTCTGGCCCAGATCTCTGGCCAGTGAACGGATGTAAGTGCCTGCTGAACAGTGCACTTCAACGTGCAACTGGCCCTGTTCCGGGCACCAGTTGAGGAGGTGCAGGTGGTGAATCGTGATGGTGCGCTCCGGCAGATCCATCTGTTCACCGCGCCGCGCTCTGGCATGGGCGCGTTCGCCATCCACGTGAACGGCTGAGACCTGCGGCGGGCGCTGTTGGATGAGGCCGCGGAATGGGGCGAGCGACTGCTCCAGCTCGGCGCTGCTCAGGGCAGGCCAGGGATGGCGTGAGGTGATCTCCCCCTCAAGGTCATCGGTGTTGGTGGTGATGCCCAGCTGGATCACTCCCCGGTAGGTCTTGTCGCCAGGGAGATAGGGCAGCAACCGGGTGGCCTGCCCGACGGCGATCGGCAGAACCCCTGTCACCGCTGGATCCAGGGTGCCGCCATGGCCGACCCGTCGGATGCCGAGTAGACGTCGGATCCGAGCAACGCAAGCGTGGGAGGTAAGGCCAGACGGCTTGTCGATTACGGCAAAGCCAATGGGCACAGTCAACGGCAGGACAGGAATGGTGCAGGGTTTCGACTGTGGCACCTGCCTCGCACGTAAGTTTGCCGGCATCAGCAGGCAGGTCATGCAGCCAGAGATTGCGACCGGAGACGTGACGATCCAGGAGTTTCTGGCCAGTGGTTTTTCAGTGAAGGATCACCTCGCCTCCTATCTCTCCTTGTCCAAGGCGGAGGTTGAGAAGCGGCTGCCTCAGAGCAAGGAGGATCTGGCGGCCATGCATCCCGGTGCCTTTGATCCCGAGCGTGCGGAGATGTTTTATGAAGACACTGTGGGTACAGGCCACCTGCTTGAGTTGGCGGCCTGGCATCTCAGCAGTGCTGATTACATCGCCGACACGCTGCGCCTGCAGCAACAGTTCGCCCATGGAGATGTGCTGGATTTCGGAGGGGGCATCGGCACCCATGCACTCGCGGCCGCTGGGTTGAGCGACGTTCGGCACGTGTGGTTTGTGGATCTGAATCCCCAGAACCGCGCGTTTGTTGCCCAGCGTGCGGCGGCGCTCGGTCTTGAGGATCGACTCTCCGTGCATCGCGATCTCGACAGCCTTCCTGGCCAGAGTTTCGACACAGTTGTCTGTCTGGATGTGCTGGAGCATCTGCCCGATCCGGCTGCCCAGCTGATGGAGTTTCATCGCCGCCTACGGGCCGGTGGCCGAGCCGTTTTGAACTGGTATTTCTTCAAAGGACATGAGGGTGAGTACCCCTTCCATTTCGACGATCCAGCGCTTGTCGACAGCTTCTTCCGTTGCCTCCAAGGGCATTTTCTGGAGGTCTTCCATCCCTTATTGATCACAACCAGGGTTTACCGTCCGCTCGAGACCTGAGCAATCCGATGGCGCAGTCCCAGGGCCAAGGGCGCTGGCTGATCAAGCTGATCGTGCTGAAAAAAGTCCTTCTCGCGCTCATTCTGTTGGCGATCAGCCTTGCTGCGTTCTTCGGTCAAAGTCATTACGCCGAACTGTCGGAATTCGCCCAGACCTGGGGACAAGCCGATCGCGAACTGCTGGCCCACATGGCAGAGAAGGGCACTGTTCTGGGTCCCACCCGCCTGCTTCGGCTGGCGGTTGCATCCTCGGCGTACGCCGGTCTGATCCTGCTCGCTGCCTGGGCCACCTGGACCGGTCGGCATTGGGGTGAGTGGCTCCTGGTGGGTGTCCTCGCGCTGGCTCTGCCCTTGGAACTTGTCCATCTGGTCCATGAAACAAGCCCCAGAACGGCGATCGTCCTGGGGCTCACGGTTCTCGGGATCGTCGTCACATTGAAACAGGCGACGCGTTCATCCCGTAATCACTGACGACTGCGCCGTTCAGCCGGCTGCGGTGGCCACGTTGATGCGTTTGCGGTTGCGCAGGCCGCGACGGATGGTCTCAAACTTCACCACGCCATCGGTCAACGCGAACAAGGTGTCGTCTTTGCCCTGGCCAACATTCACACCGGGAAGAACGGAGGTGCCGCGCTGACGGATGAGGATGGAACCCGCCTTGACGGTTTCTCCTCCGTAGGCCTTCACTCCCAGGCGCTTGGAATTTGAATCGCGTCCGTTACGGGTTGAACCTGTGCCTTTCTTATGTGCCATGAGGTTGTGAAAAGGGTGGAGGGGCTAAGGGGTGTTTCGAATCAGCTGATGGACTTTCCACCGACGGAGATGGACTGAACCATCACCCGGGTGAGTTCCTGCCTGTGACCATTCTTACGACGGGTTTTCTTCTTGGGACGCATTTTGTAGACAATCACCTTGGGCCCGCGACGGTGGGCCATCACCTTCAGCTCAACGCTGGCGTCCTTCACATAGGGCTTGCCGAGAGTTGTTCCCTTGGAATCCTTCACAAGGAGAACATTGTCGAGGGTGACTGTGGCATCAACCTCAGCCTGAAGGCGGTCGAGGTCGTAGTAACGATTGGGTTGCAGCCAGAACTGCTGGCCCGAGGCCTCGACGATGGCGTAGGCCCCAATGTCGGGAGAGTCGGTTCGGCTGGTGCTGGTTTCGGCCATGAACGTAAGGACGCGGTCAGGCTCGGCGAACCGATTTGGCCTGAACCGCAATCGAAAGACAAACAAAGATCTTCGGCCTTCGCAGTCCCCTTCGTCAAGATTCAGCTCAGGACCCCTGCGTGGTGGATGGCCCGTCCGGCATTAACGATCGCCTTATTGCTCACCACAAAGGAGCTTGTGGATGCCTGCGGACAGTGGCTGCCCGTGAATCGATACAAGCCGGTGGATCTTCATCAGGTCGCCTCCGAAAAAGGACTGTTGGAGGTTTTGTCACACCAGCGTGAGGCGGTGGATGCGGTGGTCATTGAGCAGTCTCTTCTCGACGAGCGCACCCGCGAGAGCCTGGGCCGCGAAGGCCTCCTCTTCCCTGCTGTGGTGGTCGGGGAACTGATGGGCAAGGTCGATTACCACCCGGAGGAAGTGCATCTTCCCGTGGATCAGCTCGAGCAGCTGGGATACAACGTGGATGCCGCCATTTCCCGCTTTCTGCGTCAAGGACAGAAGGATGCAAGACCGGAGGATGGGTCGGATGCGAAAGCACTGCTCTCCACACAGAGCAGTGCTTGGAAGTTGTCCAGCCGACTTCAGGAGCGCCTGGGGTACCTGGGTGTCTTCTACAAAAGGGATCCCTCCCGTTTCCTGGCCAACCTCTCCCCAGATGAGCAGAGGGATCTGGTGCAGTCCCTCCAGCGCACCTACCGCGATCTGCTGATCAGTTACTTCCGTGATCCGGCAGCTGCCAACCAGGCCCTTGAGAGTTTCGTGAACACGGCCTTCTTTGGCGACCTTCCCATCACCCGCACTGTGGAGATCCACATGAATCTGATTGACGAGTTCTGGAAGCAACTCAGACTTGAGGGGCACAAGAACGATTTCCTCCAGGACTATCGGCTCGCTCTGCTCGACGTCATGG
>WTFZ01000007.1 GCA_011523835.1 Synechococcus sp. CO36386bin_29
CAGGTGATGGCCTTGGTGGAACTCAAGGCCCGCTTCGATGAAGACAACAACATTCAATGGGCCAAGCACCTGGAACGTTCCGGCGTGCATGTTGTCTACGGCGTCCTCGGTCTGAAGACCCACACCAAAATCGTTCTGGTGGTGCGCAAGGAAAAAGAACGACTGCGCAGCTATGTGCATATCGGAACCGGTAATTACAACTCCAAAACTTCACGGCTTTACACCGACCTCGGCCTTCTTTCTGCTCGGCCTGAGTTGGGCCAGGACCTTGTTGAACTCTTCAATTACCTCACAGGCTTCTCCAAACAACAGGGATTCCGCAAACTACTTGTGGCTCCTGTTTCCCTGAGAAAAGGGATGGAAACCCTGATCCGCAGAGAGATCGACCACGCCAAGCAAGGTCGCGGTGGACATATCCGCGCCAAGATGAATTCCCTCGTGGATCCCGACATCATTGCCCTGCTGTATGAAGCATCACAAGCTGGGGTCACCATCGAATTAATCATTCGTGGAATGTGCTGCCTCTACCCAGGCCGCAAGGGGCTCAGTGAAACCATCAGTGTTGTGAGCATCATCGGTCGGTTCCTGGAACACTCACGCATCTTCTGGTTCGGGAATGGCGGCAACCCTGAGGTCTACATCGGCAGTGCCGACTGGATGCCCCGCAATCTTGACCGACGCGTGGAAGCTGTCACACCGGTCGAAGAGCCGGCCCTGCGCGAACAACTCGAACGCCTGCTTCAGGTTTACCTGAATGACAACCGCGGCGCCTTCGATATGCAGAGCGACGGCGGCTTCAAGCAACGCCATCCCGAAGGCACAGAACGAAATTCTCAGCTTCAACTCATTGAATCCTGGAAAAAAGGTGTTCCTGTTTGGAATGGGCAATGAAGATTTCAGTCAAATCCGTCACTAAAACTTGAAGACATCGACACAGGTTTTTCAGCTGTGATCAGCCATCGATCCTATTAACTTATGGCTATAGAATTAATTTTGTTTTAGCAAAGCTGCACCCGTGAACGAGTGCTAAATTTCGCGCAAATCAATCTCAGGAGGCCAGGGTGATGGGGATCCCTCTGGAAACCGGGACTGAGGCTTCCAAGCCTTCGTCCATGGAACCTGTCTTGCCGGCTACAAGCCTGCGAAATCGGGGCAGTTCTACAAGGCAACCTTCCAACCGATCGAGTCGACAAGCCGGTCGTCTCTCCACCGACTCGATCGGGTTTTACCTCAGCAGCATCGGTCGAGTGCCGCTGCTGACCGCTGCCGAAGAAATCGAACTTGCCCACCACGTGCAGGCGATGAAAGAGCTTCTGGATACTCCAGAAGACGAACGCACTCCTCGGCAGCGTCATCGCATCCGCATGGGCAAACGCGCCAGAGATCGGATGATGGCCGCCAACCTTCGCCTCGTGGTGAGTGTCGCCAAGAAGTACCAGAACCAAGGCCTCGAGCTGCTGGACCTCGTCCAGGAGGGAGCGATCGGCCTGGAGAGAGCCGTCGACAAGTTTGATCCCGCCATGGGATATAAGTTCTCCACCTATGCCTACTGGTGGATCCGACAGGGAATGACCCGGGCGATCGACAACAGCGCACGGACGATTCGTTTGCCGATCCACATCAGCGAGAAGCTCTCGAAAATGCGGCGCCTCACCAGGGAGCTGTCCCATCGCTTCGGCCGCCAACCCAATCGCTTGGAACTGGCCAACGCGATGGGGATCGAACCACGCGATCTCGAAGAACTGATCTCTCAGAGTGCGCCCTGCGCATCTCTTGATGCCCACGCCCGGGGAGAGGAGGACCGGAGCACACTCGGAGAATTAATCCCTGACCCCAACGGTGAAGAGCCAATGGAGGGGATGGATCGCAGTATTCAGAAGGAACATCTCGGAGGTTGGCTGGCCCAGCTCAATGAACGGGAACAGAAGATCCTTCGCTTGCGCTTCGGACTCGATGGGGCCGAGCCACTGACCCTTGCGGAGATTGGCCGTCAGATCAACGTGTCCCGGGAACGCGTCCGCCAACTTGAAGCGAAGGCGATTCTCAAGTTACGCACCATGACTGACCATCAACAGGCTGCCTGATCCCTTGCCGCTCTCGCTGTTCGTGCTTGGGGGCTGGATGGCTCTGGTTCTCTCGGCGTCTGTGCTGTGCAGGCGAGTCATGCCGGATCGCAAGGAGCTCAGCCGCAAAATCGTTCATATCGGTACCGGGCCTGTTGTGCCGCTTGCCTGGTGGCTTCAGCTTCCGGCATGGGTAGCTGTGCCAGCTGCACTCGTCGTCACCCTCGTCACAGCCATCAACCATCGCTGGAGACTTCTCGCTGCTGTCGAAGATGTGGACCGAGACAGCTACGGAACCGTGGCGTATGGACTGGCGATCACTGTCTTGCTGTTGCTGTACTGGCCAGATCAAGCGATCGCCGTTTGTGCGGGCGTGCTGGTGATGGCGTTTGCTGACGGCTTAGCGGGCCTGGTGGGTCGAAGCATCCACTCACCTCACTGGACCCTCTGGCAACAACGGAAATCCGTGGCCGGCACCCTCACGATGGCCCTGGTCACAGCTGTTGTGCTGACCATGCTCGTGTTGGTCAGTCACGGCCCACTGCAGCCGATCCGCATCCTGATCGTGTGTGTTCTGGCCGTTGGCCTTGAACAACTGAGTCGATGGGGCATCGACAACCTCAGCGTGCCGATCGCAGTGGGATTGAGCTGGACATGGATGAGCTCCTAGATCCGCAGCATTCGCTCCATATGCCGGCACCAGTCCTGTTGGCTGCCGAGGGCAGCGACAAGGCACTGATCATCCGGCAAGGAACGGAGCCTCACTTGCCATGTCTGAATCTCGCCTGCTTGGTCAACCCAGAAGTGCATCACCTGCTGATGCAAGGCATGCAGATCCCAACACTGCTGATCAGCGACACCACCAGTCCAATCGAGAAGAGCATCCAGTTGAAGCGGGCGAAAGCCCTGCACCCAGAGCTCCGTGTCCCGCTCAAGTTGATAAAGATGCATTAAATCCGCAACACCCAGAATCTTGATTCCAAACATGACGACAGCTTCAAACTGAAGTTGCCCAAAATTAAAATTATCCAGACAGATTAAATGTTCACAGCGGACTGAACGAAATCAAAGATTATTTCAGGCCTGAAGCTCTCAAAAAGTTGGCACTCTTCAAGCGCGAGTGCCAACTTTTTTCAGTGAATTTGCCAGACCCTCCAACAACTCAGCTGTCGTCTCGATGCTGATGCAGGCATCGGTGACACTTTGGCCGTAGGTCAGGGCTGATCGGTCGGAACTGATTTTTTGATTTCCCTCAACGAGGTGGCTTTCGAGCATCACTCCCATCACGTGCTCTGAGCCCTGTTGCACCTGGTCGGCCACAGCCTTCAACACCTCACCCTGACGGCGGAAATCCTTGTTGGAATTGCCATGGCTGCAATCCACCATCAAGCGATCAGGAAGACCTGCCGCTTTCAATTCAGCGGCAGCGTCTTGGATGGCCTCGAGGTGGTAATTGGTTCCTCGATTACCCCCCCGAAGCACCAGATGCCCATCCGGGTTTCCCGTGGTACTCACGATCGAGGCATGCCCCTCACGATTGATCCCCAGAAAATGATGGGGTTTCGAGGCCGCCTGCATGGCATTGATGGCAATGGTGGCACTGCCATCGGTGCTGTTCTTGTAGCCGATCGGCATCGACAGGCCTGAGGCCATTTCGCGGTGGGTCTGACTTTCGGTGGTGCGCGCCCCGATAGCCGTCCAGCTGATCAGATCGGCGATGTACTGCGGGACCACAGGATCAAGCAGTTCCGTGGCACAGGGCATCCCCTCTCTCGCCAGATCAAGCAGCAACGACCGAGCCATGCGCAGCCCCGTGTTGATGTCATAGGACCCGTCAAGATTCGGATCATTGATCAGGCCCTTCCAACCCACCGTGGTGCGCGGCTTCTCGAAATACACGCGCATCACCACCTCAAGTTCGGCGGCATGGCGTTCACGCAAGGGGGCCAGTTGCCTGGCGTAGTCCCTGGCCGCGTCGACATCGTGCACAGAACAGGGACCAACGATCACGAGGAGGCGCCGATCCAGACCTCTGAGAATGGCCTGGATGCGGCTTCGAGTGGTGGCCACGGTTGCGGTAGCCGGTGCATCAATGGGCAAATCGCCATGCAGCAACGCAGGCGGCACCAGAGGTCTGGTGTCCACCACATGGAGATCGTGCGTGGTGGTCATAACCCAAGACATGCGTGAGATCAGGTTACGCAAACCCTGGAAAACGGCTGACTTTCCGATCGGAACGGTGACGCAGGAGAATGGCCCGACGTCATACCTGCGCTGATCCGATGCTGAGCACCTACCGCGAGCTGGCCGCCGCCCGGGAAGCCCAGGGCGTTCCCGCTCTTCCGCTCA
>WTFZ01000029.1 GCA_011523835.1 Synechococcus sp. CO36386bin_29
ACCCGGTAGCTGGCGCAGGTGGGCAGGCAGAAGCCGCAGTGCACGCAGGGATCGGTTGCACCCTCAGGAAGCCCAGGAAGAGTCTGCATTTCGGTTGGAATGCTGGGCTGCAAGCTCATTGGGCCATTCTGAAGGCTGGTGTTGGCTGGCGACTCAAGGGTTTGGCATTTTGTCGCCAACAGGCAAGTCGATGGTTCTGGATGGCTTGATGCCTGTCACCCTGAAAATCACACCGCTGCGATCGCTGGGATTGTGCCGGTAGATCAATTCTGTTGTCAGAGTTTCCAGAATCGGACGCAATGAATCGATGCTTTTGTCGATGTTGGCGACGATATCTCCTTCTTGGGGTGTATGGATTGAGCCTTTATTGGCTCCGTCTTTGATGATGTATTGCTTGCGTTCGGGTTCGTATTCGATCAGAGATCGGTAGGGAATTCGGTTGAGGTGGCGTTTTGCCGAGAGAGATGAATCCTGGCTGATGATGAGATTGATGTTGCCCCCGGATTCGCGGAGTTTTCTGCTGACACGATCCAGTTTCTCGTAGGTTGCCTGTGTGGAGGCTTGAGTCGCTTTTTGTGTATAGATTGTTTCGCTGAAGTTCGGGCTTGTCATCCTGTAATCGGCGCCGATGATCAGAGCCGATGCTGACGCTGCTGCTGTGATCTTGAGGCTCTGTTGCTTTGGAATACGGGGATTCGTTTCGACCAGTTGCATCCAGGCCCATCCCAGATTGATCGTTGCGATCAATTGGAAAGGCAGGGCTAAGTAGCTGTTGGCGTCGAAGGCATAGGTGACAGCAAGGGCGGTGGCATAGGCGATTGCTGTGAGGTTGATTGCGTCCAGAATCGAGACTGTGGTCCGCCCTTTGGCGATGCTCCACGCTCTGATGAGGGCGATGGCCGCGAACAGGTAGCAGCGACCGTCGAGCACCAGTGCCTGTGGGGCATTCTCGTTGTAAGCGCCGCCCCCCGCGAAGCTGCTGGGGATCAGCGCTAAAACGATGTAGCTCGCCACGAAGACCAGGCTCAGGCTGATAATCCAGTGTTCAAGGGAGTGGGCGCGGGTGCAGCTTGTGGCTTTTCTGCTTTGAATCCAGTCTGCGAACCAGAGACATGCGGCGGGCGTGACAAAGAGAACGATGGCGATGTCTTTGATGTAGATGCCAATCAGTGCCCATAGAAGGGTGAGATAAAAGAATGATGCTTGATTGGTTTTGCGATAGGAGCAATAGGCGGTGATATAGAGAATGAAGACGAGGCAGAGCAGTCGCTCGCAGTAGATCACATGGAAAAAGGCTGTTCCTGTTGACGGGTGGATCAGAAAAAGGGAGCTCAGCAGAAGAATGGTGGATTGCCTGGCTGTTTGTCCTGCATCCAGGTTGTTGAGGAATTGGATGCTCAAAAGCACGATCCCGATCAGTTCGGCCGCGCTGACGAGCATCCAGGTTTTGATGTGAATCGTGAACCAGCTCAGGATGTGGAGGTCCTGGTGGGCAAGGGGGAAAAAGCGATAATCCGTGCGCCGCATGGTCTCATCGATCAAGCTCCCTCGCGCTGCAAAATTGTCGAGAAAATATCCTTTTGTGAGATCTGGATACCAACCAACCAGATCCTTGTAGAGATACGTCGTGCCGGAAATCATGGCCACGGTGTAGGCAATGAACAGAACCGTAGTGATTGGGTTGTTGCGAATAAACCGCAGGCAGGCTTCAACCGGACGGAGGCTCGGCTGATTCCTTGTGCGTGCCTCGCGCTGTCTGCTGCGCTGAACCCGCCAGCTCAGAAATCCCACAGCGAGCAGCAGCGCGATCAGCCAGAGCTGATGCGTCAGTTCTTGGTATTGGTTCAGCAGATCTTGTCCCGCGTCATTGTCTGGTGAGGGAAGCAAACTCCGGTTGCGTTGCATCCAGGCCCAGACACCCAGGCCCAAGGTGCTGATGCTGGCCAGGGTGATCAGAAGTGTTCTGCGTGCCGTCGATCCGAGCAAGCCATGGGCACTGTCTTGTTGATCGCCCATGGCGATTGTCGATCGATCAGGCTTGATCAGAAGCGCTGAATGATCGCTTCAGCGAAACCGCTGCAGCTCACCGGATCCACTTTTGGCTCCATCAGACGGGCCAGGTCATAGGTGACTTGCTTGTCGGCGATGGCGGCACTGAGACCTTGGGTCACCAGGTCGGCGGCCTCCTGCCAGCCCAGGAACTCCAGCATCATCACGCCGCTGAGGATCACCGAGCCAGGGTTGATCCGGTCGAGGCCGGCGTGTTTCGGGGCGGTGCCGTGGGTGGCCTCGAAGATCGCGGCACTTTCGCCGATGTTGGCGCCGGGGGCCATGCCTAAACCGCCCACCATGGCGGCGGCGGCGTCGGAGATGTAGTCGCCGTTGAGGTTCAAGGTGGCCAGGATCGAATACTCCTGGGGGCGGGTCTGGATCTGCTGGAAGATGCTGTCGGCGATGCGGTCATCCACCAGCACCATCTCCTTCCACTTGCCGCCACCGTGGCTGCTGCCGATGGCGTCGATCACCGCCTGCACTTCGGCGTCAATGTCGGCCTTCTTCTCCGGGGTGAGGCTGTCGTAGCCCGGCTCGATCATGCGGGCGTTGGCCTGCACGCTCAGATTGGGGTCTTTCTCCAGGTTGCCGAGGATCCAGCTCTCCCGCTCCGTGATGCACACGTCGCGGAATTCGGTGGTGGCCAGCTCATAGCCCCAGTCACGGAAGGCTCCTTCCGTGAATTTCATGATGTTGCCCTTGTGCACCAGGGTCACATGACGCTTGTCACCCTCCAGGCGCAGGGCGTGCTGGATCGCCTTGCGGATGTGGCGCTGGCTGCCGTGCTTGCTCACGGGTTTGATGCCGATGCCGGATCCTTCGGGGATCTGGCGCTTGCCCAGCTTGCCATTGGCGGGGATCACCACCTCGTTGAGGTGCTTGCGCAGCTCCTGACCGACAGCGTCATCGGCTTCCCACTCCACACCCATATAGATGTCTTCCGTGTTCTCCCGGTAGACGATCACGTCCAGATCCTGGGGACGCTTGTGGGGACTGGGGGTGCCCTCGTAGTAGCGGCAGGGACGCACGCAGGAGTACAGATCAAAGATCTGGCGAAGGGCCACGTTCAGTGAGCGGATGCCGCCGCCCACAGGGGTTGTGAGGGGACCTTTGATGGCGACGCCATAGGCGCGAATCGCCTCGAGAGTGTCCTCCGGCAGGTACTGGTAAGTGCCGTAGAGGTCGCAGGCTTCATCGCCGGCATACACCTTGAACCATTCGATGCGCTTGCTGCCGCCGTAGGCCTTGGCCACCGCTGCATCCAGCACTTTCTGGGTGGCGGGCCAAATGTCGACACCGGTGCCGTCGCCGCGGATGAAGGGGATGATCGGGTTGTCGGCAACCACGGGTTGCCCGTTCTCGAAGCGGATCGGAGTGCCCTGGCTGGGGGCAGTGAGCTTCTCGAACTGGGCCATGGCTGATTCGCGGCATCACGATGTGGCGAGCCTATGACTTGAGGTGCGATCTCTAAAGTTCGTCGGACTCTGTCAGCCGCTCGATGACGACCCGTGATGGTGTGTGGGTGGTGGCGGCCTGTTTCAACGAAGAGGTCGTGATCAATCGCTTCATCGAGCGGGTGCTCGCTGTGCCCGGAGTGGAGCGGCTCGTGCTCATCGACGATGGCTCCCGTGATGCCACCGTGGCTCAGATTCGCGGCTTCATCAGCGAGCGCCGCCGCCTGGGACAGCCGGTTCCGGTCACCTTGCTGGAGCTCACGCGTAATTTCGGAAAGGAAGCAGCGATGCTGGCTGGTATGGACTATGCCAACGGCCGCTGCGCTGCGGCGGTGCTGATCGATTCCGACTTGCAGCATCCACCGGAATTGATTGAAGCGATGGTGGCGGAATGGCGAGCCGGGGCCGAGATCGTGACCGCAGTGCGTGATGACCGCGATCAGGAGTCGCGCCTGAAGGTGATGAGTGCCTCGTGGTTCTACCGAGTGTTCAACAAAGTGGTGGATTCCATTCAGCTGCAGGAGGGGGCTGGGGATTTCCGTTTGCTCGATGCTCAGGTGGTGGAGGCCTTCACGCAATTGCGTGAGTCGAGCCGCTTTTCCAAGGGGCTGCTGCCCTGGACGGGCTATCGCAGTGTGGAGCTGCCCTATCAGCGGGTGTCCCGGGCTGGTGGAGCCAGCTCCTGGAGCCCCCTCAATCTTTTCAGCTACGCATTCGACGGCATCTTCTCCTTTTCAGTGCTTCCTTTGAAAGTGTGGACCGGCCTCGGTGTTCTCGTCTCGAGCATCAGCCTTGTGTACGCACTGGTGATTGCGTTGCGAACGGCTTTCGTGGGCAGAGATGTGCCTGGTTATGCCTCCTTGATGGTGGCTGTGCTGTTTCTGGGCGGCATTCAGTTGATCGGGATCGGTGTGCTCGGTGATTACATCGGCCGGATTTATGTGGAGGCCAAGGACAGGCCGCACTACTTCATCCGCTGCGTCCATCAGGGTTGACGCCGAGCGCTTCCAGGGCTCGCCATTCCCTCTGCCTCCAGTCAGATGCCGCGAAGGGCTGGGAGACCGTGAAGCCCGCATCCCCGAGATCCTGATCCAGAGGAGCACTCGGATGGGCCAGCAGCACTGGGGGCGTTCTGTTGTGTGAAGAGGGCAGGCTGCTGAGCTCCCTCCAGGCCCCCTGCAGCGGAGCGCCCACCATTTGGCCTGTGAACAGAACCCCTGCGAATCCACCGTTGGTTTGGATCCCGTGCTGTTGAAAGGCTGGTCTCGCGCGGCGGCTGAGCTGCCGAAGAATCAGCCATTTCAGGACACCCGCCTGACGCCAGGCCTGCCACCAGCAGAGCAGAGGCAGCCCAGTGGGCAGCGGTTCATCTGTGCTGCGCAGCCAGGTGATCTCCGACCGTTCGGCACGGGAGAGCACCGCTTCGAGCACCACTGGCGCGAGATGAATGTGCTGGTGCCCATCCAGAGCGATCGGGCCTGGGCCACGCAAGTGTTGAAACCGCTCGATCTGCGCATCGATCTCCACGCCGAGCTGATGGGTCAGCCTGCGTCGTCGCGGGTGACGCTGCGGCAGCAGTGATAGGAGCAACCACCATCCGAACGTGCGTTGCAGGTGTCCCCTGGAATTCACCAGATCAGGAATCAACTGTGGCGGTGCGCTCGATGGCCCTTCCGTGAGGCAGAGATGAAGGCAGAGCTCCAGGTTCGATCGGGTGGCTGCCAGTTGGCGCCATGCGTTTGCGCCTTCAGTTGCAGCAGGACCGTTCACCAGAAGACTGGTTCCCTGCAGGAGACCGTCAGCGGCCAGCTTGAGGATGGCCTGATTCGTGGCTTGGCTCAGGCCGAGGTCATCGGCATGTCGGCGTGGAGCTGTCGTGGCTTCTGATCGCCGGCGCTGACTGAACCGTGCTGCCCGAGACCAGATCAGCGCATTCAGCACCGTGGGCGTGAAGACCAGCAGTCCCACTTCAGCGACGTCTGGCAACTCCTGCGGCAAGGCCAGCGGTAAGACGCTACTGACTGTGAGATTGACGACGTATTGCAGGATCAGCCAGCGGCGCGCAAAACGCTGACCACCGGTTTCAGCGCGGAATGTGAAGCAGGCGTGGCCGAGGTAGCTCGCGAAGGATGCAGCGAGAAAGGCCAGTGGGTTCGCCACCCATAAGGGCATCACCCGTCCAAGAACAAGGAGGGCCAGCGCATGGATCCCAGCTGCACCGACCCCGACCAACCCGTACCGGCTGAGACGGATGCTGAAAGACCGCATGAGCATGGTTGCAACCGTAACGGCTGCTGGCGTCACCAGTCATCAGCATTCACCCTGAGAACAGTGATGTGTGGCGGGTGAACGCAGCTGATGCCATGAATAGCGTGGCCCTGGTCCAGGCACTGGCCTCGGCAGTGACGCTTGTGAAGCAGCGTTTCCCCGCTGCTCGCGCCAATCTCAGCCCCTGGAGGGACGATCCTCAGACGCGCGACTGGCTCGAGGAGGAAACACTGGATCTGTCCTTTCATTTCCCAGGCTGGAGTCCACGCTTGGAGTGCCGCAGTCTGTTGCTGCAGCTGCGGCTGAAGCGCCCGGCGACGTCTCACTCCCAGACCGCCCCCGAGTTGCTCGGTGTGCTGATGCGCGGCATGACCTTCGATGGTGAGCGCTGGCGGATGGCCACCATGGGCGACTGGCAGCCGGAAGGATCCCATTTGCCTCAGGGGGAACAGGTGCGCCAGTTGCGCGAGATCTGCCGTGATCTCTTTGTTCTCTTTGATGATTCGGCAGCGTCTGATACGGCGGCGTAACCCTTCGCAACCCTTCGGGCCTTCTGGACGGAAATCGCTTTTATGGTTGCCAACACTGATCACGGCCCTTTCCCATGCCCGTCGCTCTCGCTTCCCAGCTCCGTGAAGGAACGAAGAAGTCGCACACCATGGCTGAAAACACAGGTTTTGTGAGTTGCTTTCTGAAAGGTGTGGTCGATAAGGGGAGCTACCGCACGCTGGTGGCCGATCTCTATTTCGTGTATGCCGCCATGGAAGAGGAGATGGCGCGTCTGGCTGATCACCCCGTGATCGCTCCGATCGCGTTCACTGAGCTGAATCGCCGTGAAGCCCTCGAACAGGATCTGGCCTTCTATTACGGATCCGACTGGCTTCAGCAGATCAAGGCCACCCCTGCGGCCCAGGTCTATGTGGAGAGGATCCGTCAGATTGCCAAGGAGTCTCCCGAACTGCTGGTGGGTCATCACTACACCCGCTATCTGGGTGATCTCTCCGGTGGTCAGATTCTGAAGAACATTGCTCAGAAGGCCATGAATCTCGGAGAGAACGACGGGTTGAACTTTTATTCCTTCCCCGAGATCGCGGACGAGAAGGCCTTCAAGACCACCTACCGCGCCGCCATGGATCAGTTGCCGATTGATCAGCCCATGGCCGACCGGATGGTGGAGGAAGCCAACCATGCCTTCCACCTCAACATGAAGATGTTCCAGGAGCTTGAGGGCAATCTGGTGGCCGCCATCGGCAAGGTGCTCTTCGGCTTCCTCACCAAGCGTCAGCGTGCCGGCAGCACCGAGGCTGTGGCTGCTTGACCACGTCGGCCTCGGCTGAAGTCACCCAGCGAATTCGGGTTCTGGTGCCAGGCACTGGGACCCGCTTTCGTTGTGGTGGTCTGAGTGTTGCCTTGCAGACAGCCCGTCTGCTCGGACGCCTGCGACCGACGGAGGTGGTGACCTATCGCCAACGGCAGGCAGACCACGCGTTCCTGGATGACCTGCTTCAGTCCGATGCCTCTCCGGGAGACAGCCTCTGGCTGGTGAGCTGGGGGTTTGACGTTCCCGCTTTGCTGAAGAGGTTGCGTGGACGGCCCGCCGTCTATCAGGCCCATAGCAGCGGGTATGGATTTGCTCTCCCCCCCGCTGTGCCGGTGGTGGCTGTGAGTCGAAACACGTTGGGCTATTGGGGCGATCGGGCTCCTCGCAATCCTCTTTTTCTTGTGCCCAATGCCCTTGAACCTCAGTGGTTGGAGCGAGGAGCTCGCCCAGCGGTGACAGGATCCGTGCGCTCCAGACGTCCGATCGATGTGCTGGTGCAGCAGCGCAAGAGCAGTCCTTACGTGCTCGAGTGCCTGGTGCCGGCCTTGCGCCAGCGAGGGCTCACCGTGGAAGTGCAGTGCGGTTGGGTCGAGGATCTGGTGGACTTGTTCAACAGCGCCAGCGTTTACCTCTACGACTCGGCCGACTACTGGCGAGGCCGTGGAGTGAGTGAGGGCTTCGGTCTGCCGCCGCTGGAAGCCCTGGCCTGCGGCTGCGTGGTGTTCAGCAGCTTCAACCACGCACTGGCTGACAGTCTCACCCCGGGGATGACGGCCCATCAGATCGGCCAGGGATCGTTGGCGAACGATCTTCAGCGTATTGATGCAGCAGTGCATGATCCAGCTGCTTGGGGAGCGGAGCCTTCGGCGCTTGCGGCCTTGCTCGAAGACGCCTCAGAGGCCCGTTGGTTGCAGCGCTGGCAGGTGACTCTCCGCCAGCTGGATGCGCTGCGTGTGAATGGAGCCCTTGGTTTGCATCCGGAGGAGTCTTTGCAGAGTCCATCCACACGGCGCCTGCGCTGGAGCCAACGTCTGGACAGGCTTCGCGGCAGGGTGGCCAATCGGTTGCCCGGCTGGCTGCGGCGGCGTTGATCGGGTCGAGCCCCGGCCTTTAATACAGCACTGGGAAAACAGGCATCAACCGTTGCGGTTGAGCCTCAATCGATCTGTTCATGCCCATCAAGAGCCAGACCTGGAATGAACTGAAGCTCTTGCTCGAGGAACTGTCTCCCCGGCGCGTGCGCTTTCTTGCTGTCGTGATGCTGGCCTCCCTGTTTCAGGGAATCATCGACATTCTTCTGGTTGGTCTTCTGGCACGCCTCGTTGGTCTTCTTGCAGGGGCAAAGCTTGGGGATCAGATCCCTGGCATCCGGTTTTTCGGCGGCGGGCTTCTGGATCAGGCCGGCTGGATTGTGGCTCTGCTGATCACGGCGTACTGGTTTGCCTCGGGAATCCGATTTGGCGTTGCCTTGCTCGAATCGCTGCTGACGGCCGAGATCTGGTCTGATCTTGTCAACAAGGTCTACAACAACCTGATGTTGCAGCGCTATGAGTTTTTCATGCACAAGCGCACGTCAGTGTTGTCGGAGCGCTTCAACCGAATCCTCAGCCGGGTGACCGGAGCGGTGATCACGCCGATGATCGCGATTGCAGGAAACCTGCTTTCGGTCACAGCATTGATCGTTGGCGTGATCTTTGTTCTCGGTAGTTCGTCGCTGCTGATTTTTTCCCTGTTGCTAGCGGCCTATGCCCTCTCTTCAAAAATCATCACGCCTTATCTGAGGCTGGCTGTCCGTCAGAAGAATCGTTATTCCCGCAGGCTGCACGTCATTTTCTCGGAGTCTTTGAAATCGATGCGGGATGTGCAGATGTACTCATCGCATCAGTTTTTTGTGGATCGCTTTTCCCGGGAGGGTGTCTTAGCGAAGCGCAACGATCGACTGTCGAGCCTTCTTCCCAATGTTCCTCGCTTTGTGATTGAACCTGCGGGAATCACCATTCTGTTCGCAGTTGGTCTCGCCCCGGCGATCGTCACCGGAGATGGCGAGCGTCTTCGTGATGCTCTGCCGGAGCTGGCCACGATTCTGGTGGTGCTGTTGCG
This sequence comes from Synechococcus sp. CO36386bin_29, assembly GCA_011523835.1. Lineage (GTDB taxonomy): Bacteria > Cyanobacteriota > Cyanobacteriia > PCC-6307 > Cyanobiaceae > Synechococcus_C. Next base: position 9,196 of record WTFZ01000029.1, read on the forward strand.
GATCTCCGGTCCACTTCAGTCCACGTTTCGAAGCGTAAACAAGCTCAGAGGTGGGCTCCCTGAAGTGAAGGATGCGCTTGAGCTCCTGCGTATGCGCCCTCAGCGCTATTCACTCGGTGACCCAGGAGTTCCCTCTCCGCAGGGCGTCATGCCCAGGCGACTGATCGAGCTCAATGATGTGAGCTTCAATTATTTCGGCAGTGATCAGCTCGTTGTTCAGGGCATCAACCTGTCCATCCCTGTTGGATCGCGGATTGCCTTCGTTGGCAAGACCGGAAGCGGAAAGACCACGCTGGCGCACCTTCTTCTTGGTCTCTACACCCCGACACAGGGTGAATTGCTTCTGGATGGCGTGCCAGTAACAGACGAGGAGATGCCCGCATGGCAGGCGAATTGTGCCTTCGTCCCACAGAACATTCGCTTGCTCGATGCCAGTGTTCGCGAAAACGTGGCGTTCTGTGAGCAACCCGATGCCATTGATGATGAAGAGGTCTGGGCTGCGTTGGAAGCGGCGCAGTTTTCTGAATTTGTGGCCCAGATGCCTTATGGCCTCTTCACGATGTGCGGTGAAAATGGCATGAAGCTCTCTGGCGGACAGCGGCAACGGTTGTCACTGGCCAGAGCGTTTTATCGGCGCGCGAAGTTGATGGTTCTCGATGAAGCCACCAGCGCGCTTGATAACAAAACCGAGCATGACGTGATGCAGGCTCTGGATCTGATCGGACGTCGCTGCACGATGGTGGTGATTGCCCATCGTCTGTCCACCGTCAAAAAATGCGACCGGATTTATGAAGTGGATCAGGGGCGAATCATTGCTTCCGGAGATTTTGAAACGTTGACGCGTACATCCCCCAGCTTCCGTGAGATGACGATGCTGGATGTGGTCTGAGACCCATGGCAGACATTGTTCTTCTGGCCACAGCTGATTGGGATCACCCTCTCTGGACCAATAAGCAGCATGTGGCCTGTGCTCTGGCTGAGCTGGGGCATCGGGTTCTGTATGTCGATTCCCTGGGCGTGCGCGGACCTCGGGTTGATCGTGCGGATTCCGGTCGGATCCTCCGGCGATTGCGCCGTGGGCTGCGCTTGCCAAGACAGGTCCGCTCCGGTGTCTGGGTGGTGTCTCCCCTGGTGCTTCCCGGGCAGACCCAAGGGATGGCCGGTCGTCTCAATCGCTGGAGCCTGAATCTGTGCCTGTTCGCTGCAGACCTGGCGCTGGATCTTCGGCGCCCACTGCTGTGGACGTTCAACCCCCAGACCCGCGCGTACCTGCGCTTGGGAAAGTTTCACGCCGTGATTTACCACTGTGTGGATCGGATTCAGGCGCAGCCGGGAATGCCCGTGGCGGCGCTGGAAGCGGCAGAGCAGGATCTCTGTGGGGCCGTCAATGCCCTGTTCACCACTGCTCCACAGTTGCAACACGCCCTGGGATCCCTGAATGCAGGGAGCCACTGTTTCGGCAATGTGGCGGATGCCGACCATTTCGGGCAGGCCCTTCAGCCTGGGCAGACGGCACCCGTTGACTGGCCGGATGTGCAGGGGCCCGTGCTGATCTTCATCGGTGCGATTGACGCCTACAAGCTGGATCTGCCGATGCTCGAGCATCTGGTGTCCTCCACCCCGGAGTGGAGTTATGTGTTCATCGGTCCGGTTGGTGAAACCGATCCGACCACAGACATCACCACCCTTGAAGCCAACGCCAACGTGCATGTTCTCGGGCCGCGGCCCTACAGCAGCCTGCCTCGTTACCTGGCTCAGGCGGATGTGGCGCTGCTGCCGTTGCAGGTCAACGAGTACACCCGCCACATGTACCCGATGAAGTTTTTCGAGTACCTCGCCGCTGGCCTGCCGGTGGTGGCCACGGAGATCCCGTCCTTGATGGATCAAGGGGATGTGGCCTGGCTGGTTCCTCCGCAAGCACCCGCGTTCGAGCAGGCGATCCGTCAGGTGCTGGTCGGGGAGGGGCCAACCCAGAAGCAGCGCCTGGACCGGGCCGGCCTCCACACCTATCGCGGCCGCACCGCTGCCATGCTCCAGTGTCTGCATCAGCACGGTCTGATGCCCGAGGAGCCTCCGGCGCCCCAGGCTCCCCCGTATCACCATGTGCGCACGCAGTGGAGTTGGCCCCGCCTTTCAGGCCTGGCACGACTGGGGATGGTGCGGATCCTGGAGCGGATCGGGGCTGCTAAGTCGGCCGAAGCTTGCTTGCGCCACTGCCTTCGGCGAGAGCCAGGCAACATCACGCTGCTGGCTGCCTTGGCCCAGAGACGTTTGGCTGTTGGGGACAACCAGGGTGGTTGTGCGTTGATCGAGCGGATCTGGGCGCAAGATGGCGAGGCCGAGATTCTTCATCAGTTGCTGTTCCGGCGCGGGTCCCGGCCCGGATCCAGGATTGATCAACTGGCCCTGTTCGATGCGCTGGCCGCCAGTGAGGCTCTGCCGCTCCACTACGCCGGGTACTGCCGGGTGGTGCGCACTTACCGCGCCATTGATGCCAAGGACCCGGCTGCCCTGCGACGGTGCGTTGCTGGATTGGACGCCATCCTGGTGGAGCTGGAGCGTGATCCCAACACGTATCGCTGCCTCAAGCCCAATCGGGAGAACAGAGCCAAACTCCTGATCTCAGCCCAACTCACCCGGTTGCGGGCCCTGATGGCGCTCGAACACACGCCTGGGCTTGTGCAAGCGTCATCGGAGCTCCTGGAGAGTGCCCGTCGCTACGACCCCTTCGCGATCGATCGCAACACGGCGACCCGGATGACGCGCAACATCATGCGCAGCCTGACGATTGCTGCAGTGATGGCCTGGCACACAGCAGATGCCCGGGACTTCGCCGATGTTTTGGGAGAGATGGAGCGCTTGCGCACGGCGTGCCATGACCCTCGCTTTGATCCGATTGCGACGAAGACGCAGGAGGATCATCGTGGCTTCGCCGATGCGGTGGTGGCGATGCTGGCGGCCTGTTGCTGGCCGGTCACGGACCCTGCCCAACGACCGGAGCTCGAGCGCCTGGTGGATCCGATGCTGCTTGTGTACTTCCCTGATCTGCGTCGAAACCGCGCCGAGAAAGCCCGTCGTTTCCTTCAGTCGTTGCAACCCTTGGCTCACTCTTCATGAGGGCTTTGCGTGTCGCGTTTTCGATCGACTCCCTCAAGCTGGGTGGAGCGGAGAGGGTGCTGCTGCAGTGGGCCCAGTGGTGCAGGGATGAAGGCTGGTCGGTGCTGGTGATCACGCGCCATGGCCCGGGCCGTGATGCCTACCCCCTGCCGAATGGGGTGCAGCGATGCCAGGAACCAGGGTTGCCGGCAACCCTCGAGCGGCTTGGGTGGTTCGCCTTTCCCTTGCGTGTCTGGCAATTGCGCCGGCTTCTTGTGCGAGAACGTTGTGACCTGGCCGTCGGGGTGACCACATTGCCGGCGGTGAAGCTTCTGCTCGCTTGTGCCGGCCTGCCGCTGCGCACGGTGGTGTCGGAGCGCAACTATCCCCCCGCTAAACCACCGTCGCTGCCATGGCGTTGCCTGCGGCGCCTCACCTATCCATGGGCCGATCTGCACCTGGTGCAGACCCGAACCACCGGCAAGTGGCTGCGTCAGCATTGCGCTGTGCATCGGCAGCGCCTGCTCCCCAATGCCGTGAGCTGGCCTCTCCCGGATCGTGAGCCTCTGCTGGACCCCGATGACTGGCTGGAGCCGGACCAGCCTCTGCTCCTGGCGGCGGGCACCAAGGCGCGGCAGAAGGGATTTGATCGCCTGATGCCTGTGTTCGCTGATCTGGCTCAAGCGGATCCCCGGCTGCACCTGGCGGTGCTGGGTCTGTCGCCAGGGCTCTACCAAGGCCAGGATCAGCAGGCCTGCTTGCGTGAGCAGTTGGGCCCTGATTCCGATCTGCAGCGCCGTCTGTTGCTGCCGGGCATCTGCGGCAGCATGGACCGCTGGTACGGCAGGGCTTCAGTGTTCGTGCTGCCGTCCCGCTACGAGGGCTTTCCCAATGTGCTGCTCGAGGCGATGGCGGCAGGGTGTGCCTGTATCGCCAGTGACTGTCTGACCGGGCCGGCCGATCTGATCTGCCACGGGGAGAACGGCCTGCTCCTGCCGCCCTCCGCGACCACGGCTGACTGGGTTGCGGCCATTGCCGGGCTGCTTGCAGATCCAGGGCGCCGCCGTCGCCTAGGCGAGCAGGCGATGCAGGTGCGTGAGCGTTATTCCGCTGATCGCCTGCGCCGTGATTGTCTGGAGGCCCTGCGCCCGATCCACCATGGATGACCTCTGGGTTGTGTTGCCCCACCTCGGAGCCGGTGGTGCCCAGAAGGTCGGTCTTCTGGCGGCGGAGCATTTCGCGGCTCAGGGCCTGAAGGTTCGGGTGTTGTCCCTGCGTCACAACCATCCGATCAAACACCGTTTGCCTGAGAACGTGATCGCCTTTGATCTCGGACCTGATCAGGATGATTTCAGTGTTCATCCCTGGTTGCAGGATGTCTGGAATCGATCGCTTCTGGCTCGAGGTCGGCGATTCTCCGTGGCCCAATGGATCAAATGTCGCCGTTTTGTGATCCGCGTGGTCACGGCTTTGGTGCTGCGTTGGGTGCAGTTCACCTGGCCACTGTTTGAACACAGGATCCAACCCGGTTCCGAGGCGTCAGCAGTGCGTCTGCTGAACCGCTGCATGCGCCGGATCGGTGGTGATCGCTACCGGCGTCTTCGGCAGCTTCTCCAGGAACAGCGCCCGAAACGTGTGCTCGCTCTGCTCACGAAAACCAACATCCTCTGCTGTGCTGCGGTCTGGGATCTGCCGATTCATCTGGTGGTGTCGGAGCGGAACGACCCTCGCCGCCAACAGTTGGATCGGCTCTGGAGCCGCCTGCGGCGGGTCTATTACCGCCGCGCCGATGTGGTGACAGCCAACACAGAAGGCGTGCTTCATGCGCTTCAGGAGATGGGCACCTGGCAGCGACTGGATCTGCTGCCCAACCCTCTCCCCGGTGGGCTCAATCTGAATAGTGCATCGCAGGCTTCAGAGCGGGAGCCTGAGCTGCTTGCGGTGGCGCGGCTGGTGCCTCAGAAGGGTCTTGATCTGCTGATCCGGGCTTTTGCTTCCCTGCATGAATCGGTGCGGTCCGGCTGGCGGATTGTGTTGGTGGGCGATGGACCCGAGCGCGGTGCGCTTGAGGCCCTCGCTCAGCAGCAGGGCATCCGTGATCAGGTGGTGTTCGAAGGTTTTCAGTCGGATCCTCTGCGCTACATGCAGCGCGCTTCGATTTTCACGCTGCCGTCCCGTTTCGAAGGCATGCCCAACGCCCTGTTGGAAGCGATGGCCGCTGGATTGCCCTCGGTGGTGAGCGATGCATCGCCCGGTCCGTTGGAGATGGTGTGCGACGGGCGCCAAGGTCTGGTGGTGCCAAACGAAAATATTGAGGCCCTGGCGGCCGCTCTGCAGCAGCTGATGCGGGATCAGAGGCTGCGCGAGCGCATGGGAATGGAAGCCCGCACGACCTTGCGCGCGCTCGACTGGGATGTGGTGGAGCCCCATTGGCGCTCCGTTCTGGCACTGTCGTGAGCAGCGATGCTTCGGCCCGGTTCCACCAGCGCCTGCTGATGCTGGCGCCAACCCGTCGCGCAGTCAGCGAAACCTTCATCCGCGCCAATGTTGAGGGGCTGCCCTTTCAGGTGTCGGCCTTGTTTGGCGATGAACGGCCCCTTCGCCGTCCGATCGCCCTGGCCTACGGCCTGGCGATCCTGCTCAGCAAAGTGCTGACCCGCCTGAGGCTGCTGCGACTGGCTGAGATGCCCGCTGCCTGCGTGATCTGGTGGGTGATTGGTCGCCAGCGACCCGATGCGGTGCTGGTGGATTTCGGCTTTGAAGCCGTGCGGGTGATGGAAGCCTGTGCCTGGAGACAGGTGCCGCTCGTGGTGCATTTCCGTGGATCGGATGCATCCGCTGACGGTCGCCTCGGGCTGCTGCGCCAGCGCTACCAGCGGCTTCTTTCGATCGCGGCTGGCGTTGTCGTGAAATCGCGGCCGATGGCTGAGACCCTGCAAGCGTTAGGGGCTTGCCCTGAGCGGATGTTGATCAGTCCCTCGGGGGCCAATGCCAGGCTGTTCTCCGGTAGTGAACCGGCCGCGGCTCCACCGGTGTTTCTGGCGGTGGGGCGTTTCGTTGAGAAGAAAGGCCCGCTTCACACCATTCGCGCCTTCGCCATGGTCTGCGAGGCCCTTGGGGCTGAGATTCCGGATCTGGCCCTCTGGATGGTGGGCGATGGCCCTTTGCTCCCAGACGCGCGTGCGTTGGTGCGGAGCCTGAATCTCGATGCGCGGGTGCGGTTTTTCGGAAGTCGCGACCAGAAGGCCGTGGCCCAGCTCATGCGTGAGGTGCGCGGATTCGTGCAGCACTCCCTCGTGGCTGCCGATGGCGACAGTGAAGGGAATCCGGTGGCGGTCATGGAGGCCCAGCTCAGTGCTCTGCCTGTGGTGGCCACGCGCCATGCGGGCATTCCTGAAGTGGTGCTCGATGGAGAGACCGGTGTTCTTGTTGAGGAGGGTGATGTGCAGGGGATGGCCGCAGCCATGATGCGGTTGGCGGCCGATCCCGGCCTCGCAGCACATCTGGGAGATTGCGGCCGGCGCCGCATTCAGGAGGGGTTCACAATCGACCACCATCTCCGCCAGCTGGCTGCGTTGTTGCTGAAGGTGATGGGAGAGAGCGAGCGATGACCCGCAGGCTTCTGCTGATCCGCGGTCTTGGACACAGCGGCACCACGATTCTTGATCTGGCTCTGGGAGCCCACCCCCAGGTGGTGGGGCTGGGCGAAGCCGCCCGGATCCTGGAGCGACCCGCCGCTGGTGATGAACATCGCGGGCCGGCTCAGCTGCGCGGTGCGCTCCGCTTTCAGCGGCGTTGCACCTGCGGGGCGCTCGCGGCCGAATGTCCTGTGTGGGGACCGATGCTGACCTGGCTGCCAGCCCATGAAGCTCAACCCCTTGCCGAGAAGATGCAGCACCTGCTGACGGTGCTCGAGGCGGCCTCAGAGACAGCACCCACCTGGGTGGTGGATTCCTATCAGGGAGATTTCGCGTTGCCCTTTCACCAGGATGACGACCTGGAGATCCGCATCTTCCATCTCACACGAGATCTGCGCTCCTGGGTTCATTCCCGCTCCAGGGATGGACGGGAGCGGGGCCAGTGGTTGCCCGGTCTGAAACCGCTGCTGCGCTGGTGTCGGATCAATGCCCGCCATGAACGCTGGTTGCGCCGTTGTGGCAAACCGGTGTTTCGGCTGGGGTATGAGCAGCTGGCCCTGAATCCGGAAGCCAGCCTGCGTCGCCTGTGTGCATGGCTGGAGATCCCGTTCGATCCGCGCATGCTGGAGCCGGCCAGCCACAGCAGCAGCCATGTGCTCTCTGGCAACAGGATGCGATTCGACGCCGAACGCAGTGGAGCGATCCGATATGACGGCGCCTGGATGACGGCGCCGACCGGTCTGGCTCAACTGCTGCTGGCCGTGCCCTGGGTGGCGGCGCTCAACCGCCGGCTCGTCTATTCCGAGGGGGCCGGGGAGTCTGAGGGGCCTTGATAGCGGTAGATGCGGCCGTTGCCCCGGTGGCGGCTGTAGCGGTACACCTGCTCGTAGCGATCCAGTTCGTCGCCCAGAAACTTGAGATTGCCCTTGTCGATGTCGATCAGGAAATCGCCGGGCTTCGGGGTGTAAACCTCTCCCCGCCCGATCCCGCCGACGGTGGTGTAAGTCATGGTGGATGGATCAAGAAAAATCAGGCGATCCACCTTGAAGCGATCGAGGTGGCGCTTGCGCCGAAACCAGGATTTGGTGAACACCAGGTTCACCTCCTCTCCCTCTCGTTTGGCTTGCGTTGTGAGTTCGTCGATCTTCTTGAAGGTGGTCAGCCAGGAGTGTTGTTTGGCTTTGACCGCACCCACTCGTTCAAGGAAGCCATCCTCCTGAAGATGCTCGAGGCCGAGCAACCCAGCGCTGGCCACGATGGCTGCCGCGCTCAGGGCCATCGGCGACTGGATGCGTCGGTTGAGGGTGGGTGCGATCCAGGCACACCAGGCGAAGCTCAGATCAAGCACCGTCACCAGCTGCACCGGCAGGCTCATGTAGCTGGTGCCCTCGTAGCCCACCACGGCATAGAGAGCTCCCAGATAGGCAAGGGCCGCGGCATTCAGCCCGTCCAACAGACTGGCTGCGGAACGCCGGCTGCTGATCAGGATGAGGCGTAGGGCGATGAAAGCGAACAGGATCCAGCTGCGCAGATCACCGATGAACCGGAATCCGTCATCGGAGCCGTAGGCCTCTTTCCCGTGATAGAGGCTGGGCAGGTAGCTCAGGTAGGTGTACGAGAGAGCGAAGACGACCACCAGACTCAGCAGCCAGAGTTCCAGGCTGTAAGCACCCAGCCAGTCGCGCAGGCGCCTGACCGTCAGGTTGCGGGCTGGGAAGGCCGGGTACCGCTCCATCAAACCCGCCGCACCGGCCAAAAGGGTGAAGGCAGCGGGCGTCACGAACAGCAGCAAGCCGATGTCCTTGAAGAACAGGCCCACCAGGGCGAACAGCAGGCTGAAACACCAGTCCCGGCGACGTCCCCACTGCTGATACTCCCAGTAGAACAACGCGAAGGTGCTGAAGCAGAGCGTGAGCATCCGTTCGGCGTAAATCAGCTGAAAAAAGGCGAAGCCAGTTGCTGGAGCGAAGAGCAGCAGCAGGCTGACCATTAACAGGAGATGCCGGGGGGCCGCTCGACCAACGAATCCCCGCACGATGCGGGTGGCCAGAATCACGATGGCGAAGGCCTCGGCTGCACTCACCACCATCCACACCTTCACATAGGGCGTGAACCAGCTGAGAACGTGCAGGTCCTGGTGGGCGAGCGGAAAGAAGCGGTAGTCATTGCGGAGCATGGTTTCCGCAATGAATTCGTAGCGGATCGAGAAGTTGTCGAGCAGATGGTGATCGATGATGCCGTCGTACCAGGCGACGAGTTCCGGATACAGCCAGCTGGTGCCGTTGACCATGGCCACCGTGTAGGCGGTCCAAAGCAGCAGCACCAGTGGATGCTCCCTCGAGAAGGTGATCAGTTGTCGGCTCCAGCTCCCCCGTTTGGGGGAGGGTTGATCTGCATCCTCCGCCGGCGTCTCTGTTTGCAGGCCGACCCACAGCAGAGACAGCACAGCGATGGCCAGCAGCCCCAGAACGATGTCGTGAGATGTGCGGTTGTAGGTGTAAAGCAGGAGCTTCCCAGGCTCACTGCGAGGGTCAGGGAGCCAGCGCATCGCCTGCTGCAGCCAGAGCCACGCACCAACCGCTCCCAGGCCCAGGATCACAGCGACGCTGCTCAGAAGCAGCGGAGGCTTCAAGCGCCGGATCAGCTTCGGCAGTGACATGCAAACTCAGCGGTGGCGGAAGATGCGCCCAGCCCGCTTGGCGGTGCTGTGGCGGTAGATCTCCGCAAAGGCCTGGCCATCCTGCCCGAGATCCTCGCGTTCGCGCTTGTCGATCGTGAGCAGAAAATCTCCCGGTTGGGGCGTGTAGGGCTCCCCCCGGTTGATGCCTTCGACCACGGTGTAGGTGCCGCGCTGGCGGTGGTACTCGATTAGTCGATCCACCGCCAGCGGCTTGAGGGTGTGCTGATTGAAATAGGAGCGCATGAAGATCACATTCACCGGCTCTCCCTTGTCCCGGCTGTCCCGGCTGAGTGTTGCCATCGCATCAAACGTTTCCCGCCAACGGCGCTGCGTGGTTTTGATCGTGCGCACGCGCTTGCTGAAGGTGTCAGACGCGCGATGTTCCAGGCCAATCAGGGTGAGGCTGCCGGCCACTCCCAGGGCTGTGACGGTGGCCGAGGTTGGTCGACGGCCAAGACGCGGCACCAGCCAGCGGCACCAGATCCAGCCCAGGTCGAGCACGGTCACCAGCTGCACCGGCAGGGTCCAGAAGCTGGCGTAGGGGTAACCGACGCTGGCCCAGAGGGCGAGTGCGTAAAGGATGGCAGCCAGATTGAGCCCATCCAGTAGATCTGAGCCCCGTTGCTGGCGCAGCAGGGAGGTCAGCCGCAGCGCGTTGAAGCTGAGCAGAGCGATCAGTCGCCAGTCCGCTTCAAGACCCCAGCGACCATCGTTGCTGAAGGGTGTGGCCTGGGCAATAAGGCTGGGCACCAGGCTGAGCGTGACGTAGGAGATCGCCACCACCGGCACGAGGGCGATCAGCGCGCTTTCAAGGGATCGCCAGCGTCGCGTGGCCGGAATGGTGAGCCAGCGCAGCAGTGCTGGCGTCACGAACAGCAGCACGGCAATGTCTTTCACGTACACCGCGATCAAGGCCCAGGCCAGGGTGAGTGCCGCGGCGCGTGGGCAGCCGTCTTTGATGAAGCGCCAGTAGCAGTAGGCGTAGCCGGCGAACAGCACCGTGAGCAGGCGCTCGCAGTAAATCAGCTGGAAGAAGCCCCAGCCGGTGGCTGGGGCAAAGAGAAACAGCAGGGCCATCCCCAGCAGCAGCCCAGGAACCTCGGGTGGGCCTGCCATCTCCTGCACCATGCGGGCGCTGAGCACCACGATGGCGATGAGTTCGGCAGCACTCACCAGCATCCACACCTTCACGTAGGGCGTGAACCAGCTCAGGGCGTGCAGGTCCTGATGGGCGAGCGGGAAGAACCGAAAGCTGTTGCGCTGCATCGTTTCGGCGATGAAGCGCTCCTGCAGCTGCGGTTGATCAAGGAGCGGGCTTTGGATGAAACCTTGGTAAAGGTCCGGCAGCTCCGGATAGAACCAGCTGGTGCCCTGCACCATCGCCACGGTGTAGCCCGCGAACACCAGGGCCACAACGGGGTGATGCCCGATCCATCGCAGGATCCGGGACGGCCAGGGTTGGGTGCGCTCATCGGTTGCTGCCTGGTCTCTGGCGGCGATCACGAGCAGAGCCAGCACGGTGAGTCCCACCAGCGACAGCACAACGCCATGGCTGATCTGGTTGTAGGCCAGAAGCCATGACTTCCCAGCCGCATCCATCACTGGATCGCGAGGTCAGGCATGGATTTCACAAGGGAATCCACGGCCTTGAGCTGGGTGAGGAAGGGCTCCAGCTGGTTCAGGGGCAGGGCGCTCGGACCATCACAGCGAGCCTGATCCGGATCGGGATGGGACTCCAGAAACAGGCCGGCCAGCCCGACGGCCATGCCGGCCCGCGCCAGTTCCAGCACCTGGCTGCGGCGACCGCCCGAGGCCGCGCCGCCGGAATCACGGCACTGGAGGGCATGGGTGACATCGAAGATCAGCGGCAGGTCATTGCAGCAGCGCTTCATCACGCCGAACCCGAGCATGTCCACCACCAGATTGTCGTAACCGAAATTGCTGCCGCGTTCGCAGATCAGCAGCCGCTCATTGCCGCACTCGCGGAATTTTTCCACCACGTTGGCCATCTGAGAGGGACTCAGAAACTGCGGCTTCTTGATGTTGATCACGGCGCCGGTTCGCGCCATCGCGTCCACCAGATCCGTCTGACGGGCCAGGAAGGCCGGCAGCTGAATGATGTCGCACACCTCGGCGGCCGGAGCCGCCTGCTCCGGCGTGTGCACATCCGTGATCACAGGAATCCCGTGGGTGTCCTTCACCGCCTGCAGCATCGCCAGACCATCCGTCAGCCCCGGGCCACGGAAGGAATGGATCGAGGAGCGGTTGGCCTTGTCAAAGGAGGCCTTGAACACCAAAGGGATCGAAAGGTTGCGGCAGACCTCGGCGTACTGAGCCGCTGCATCGAGGGCGAACTGCCGCGACTCCAGCACGTTCACGCCGCCGATCAGCACGAAGGGTGCGTCGTTGGCGAAGGTGATCGAGCCGAGACTGACCTGCCGCGCTGCCATGGTTGTGGTTCCAGGGCCGAAAGCCTAGGCCTCGTGCTGGAGCGGGCCGTAATCTGCGCCCAGACCAGGCTTGCCGGTGACAACCCCCGTTCCGATTCCGATTTTCATCGGTTACGACCCGCGCGAGCGGGCGGCCACCAATGTGCTGATCGACAGCCTTTACCAGCACAGCTCCTCTCCGCTGGCGATCACGCCCCTGGTCACTCCCCAGCTGGAGGCCCAGGGGCTGTACAGGCGCCAGCGGGATCCCAAGCAGAGCACGGCCTTCTCCTTCACCCGTTTTCTGGTGCCTCATCTGATGGGCTATCAGGGCTGGGCCCTGTTCATGGACTGCGACATGCTCTGCCGCGGCGACATCACGCAGCTCTGGGACCAGCGGGATGACCGCTATGGAGCGATGTGCGTGCAGCACGAGCACGTGCCCGGCGAAACGGTGAAATTCCTGGGGGAGGTGCAGAGCGCTTACCCCAAGAAAAACTGGAGTTCGTTGATGCTGCTCAACTGCAGCCGTTGCACGGCGTTGACGGTGGACTACGTGAACACGGCCACAGGATTGGAGCTGCATCGCTTCCATTGGCTGGAGGGCGATCACGCGATCGGCGCCCTCGATGCCGGTTGGAACCATCTGGTGGATGTGCAGGACGCACCGACGGCGGCTGCGGAGCAGGGTGGTCCGCGCCTGCTGCACTGGACCCTCGGCGGCCCCTGGTTCCGGGAGCAGCGCACGATGGGTGGGCCGCTTGCGGCGGAATGGTTTGCGGCCCGCGATGACGCCATGAAGCTCTGGGACTGATGGCGATTCAGCGTTCTGTGGTGGCGGTGCCGGCCCGGTTGGCGTCATCAAGACTGCCCGACAAGGTGTTGGCGGATATCGGCGGTCAGCCGATGATTCAACGCGTGTTGAACCGTTGTGCAGAGGCCGATGGGCCTGCTGCGGTCGTGCTCTGCACGGACAGCCCCCGGCTGCAGCAGCTGGCGCAGGGCTGGGGGTTCCCGGTGCTGATGACGGCGGAGTCCTGCAGCTCCGGCAGCGAGCGCATCGCCTCCGTGGCCGACGAGCTGGTGGCGCTGGCCTGGGGTGACAAGGCCGATGCCTGGGATGACGGGCAACGGCGGCAGCGGCTGCTGAACACCGCCGTGATCAATGTGCAGGGAGACCAGCCCTTCCTCGACCCCGCCGTTGTCACCGCGATGGTCGGGGAATTCAGCCGGCGTGAGCCGGTGCCGGCTGTGGTCACCCCGATCTACCGCCTCAGCGCCGACACCATCCACAACCCTGCGGTGGTGAAGACCCTGGTGGCCCATGACGGCCGGGCGCTGTACTTCTCCCGTTCCGCGATCCCCCACGTTCGCGATGTCGATCCCGGCGATTGGCATCTCCATGCGCCGTACTGGGGCCATGTCGGCATGTATGGCTTCCGCGCAGACGTGCTGGAGCAATGGGATCAGCTGCCGGCCTCTCCCCTGGAGGATCTTGAGCGCCTGGAACAGCTGCGCCTGATCGAAGCCGGCCACACGATCGCTACCTTCCGGGTGGAGGGCACGTCATTGTCGGTGGATACACCGGAGCAGCTGGAGGAGGCGCGCCGCATGGCTCGGACTTAGCCATGGGCGCGATCCCTCGCCTCGCGCTTCCAGGCATTCCCCCGGAACTGACGCCTGCCCTTGCTGAGCAGGTGTGGCTTCAGGGGCACGGTCGCTTGGCGTTGGTGGGAGGTGCCGTTCGCGATGCCCTCCGGCATCAACTTCACGGTGCCTCCTGGCAGGGGCTTCCGGACCTCGATCTGGTGCTGGAGGGATCCTGCTCCGCCGTCGCCCTTGGTTTGCAGCAACGGCTCGGCACTGAACGGGTGTCGTGGTTGCAGCTGCATGAGCGCTACGGCACGGCGGAGTTAAGGCTGGATGGCGTGCTGATCGATCTGGCTGGTGCCCGCCAGGAGCGCTATCCCGCTCCTGGTGAGAACCCTGTGGTTCAGCCAGGACCCCTCGAAGACGATCTCTGGCGCCGGGACTTCACGGTGAATGCCATGGCTCTGGTCCTGCAGGGGGATGGCAGCCAGCAGCTGCTCGATCCCCATGGCGGCCTCGCCCACCTGGCTGCACGCCAGTTGGTGCTTCTGCATGCATCCAGCGTTGCTGATGATCCAACCCGTGTGATCCGGGCTGCCCGATACGGAGCCCGGCTTGGATTCGATTTGGACTCGGGATCCCTGCAGCAGCTGAAGACCACGCTGGAGCGCTGGCCCTGGGCCTGGCGGCACGGCGACGCTCTGGATGGGGTGCCTCCGGCCTTGGGCACGCGCCTGCGCATGGAGCTGGATCTGCTGCTGGAGCGGGAACCCTGGCCGCAGGCTCTGGCCTTGCTGCAGGACTGGTCGGCGCTGCCCCTGTTGGATCCGCTGTTGCAGAGCGAGGTCAAGCTCAGCCGCAGACTGCGGCGGGCGGCCCGTCTGCAACTGCCCCTGCTCAGCGCCCTGATCGCGGCCGCCGGTGAGCCTGTCGCTCTGGCCCAGCGCCTGCAGATTCCCATCCAGCAACTGCGCTGGCTGGAGCAGCTGCAAGAGCTGCGGCAGTGGCTTGAGCAGGAGGTGTTGCCGCAGCCGTGGCGGCAGTGGGGTGCGCGGGAGTGGACCTCACGCCTGGAGCAGGCCAACTGGCCGGCGCCGGTGGTGGCCCTGGCCGTGATCGATGCTCCACCGTGTTGGCGTCCGTTGCTGCGCTGGTGGGGGCGCTGGCGGCATGCCACCGCTTCGGTCAGCGCCAGAGACCTGATCGCCCAGGGGCTCCAACCCGGACCGCTGCTGGGGGAGGCCCTGCGCCGTTCTCGGGACCAGGTGCTGGAGGGACTGCGATGAAGCGCTGGCTGCCGCTTCTGGTGCTGCTGGTGTGTGCTGCCTTTGCGTTCCGAGCGCTGGGGCTGATCGACGCCACGGGCCTCTGGACCGATGAGCTCTACACCACCGGCAAAAGCTTTCAGCCCAGTTATTCCGCCCTGCTCGAGATGCTCAGTCGGGACACCCATCCACCTCTTTATTACTCGCTGCTCTGGATCTGGGGGCAGGTGCTGACCCCTTCTGCGGTCACGCTGCGCCTGTTCTCCTGGCTGATGTATCTCGCCGGTGGCGTGGTGATCACGGCCCAGGCCGGACGTCTGGCTTCGGTCCGCCCGCGCCTGGCCATGGCGCTGGCGGCCTTGTTCGCTTTTTGCTCGCCCTACCCCGTGCGCTTTGCGATCGAAGGCAAGGGCTATGCCCTGCTGGTGCTTCTGGTGGCGTTGGCCTGGTGGTGGCGCCAGCGGCAGCAAGCGCTGCTTTACGGCCTGGCCGTGGCTCTGGCGGCCTGCACCCACTTCTATGGACTGTTTCTGTTCGCGGTAGCGAGCCTCTGGGATGGCAGCCGGCAACGCTGGCGTTTGGCCGGGGTTGGGGCTCTCGCCCTCGGACCCTCCCTGCTCTGGATCCTGGTGGCGTCGGCCTACCTGCTGCGCAGCGGTACTGGGGCCTGGATCGGCACCCCGGATTTCGCCCTGCTGGAAGACACCCTGGCCCGGGCTCTGGGGCTATGGCCGCTGCCCAAGCTCGGCGTGCTCCTGCTGCTGCTGGCGGCGATCCGGCGCTGGGGATGTCTCCCCACCAGCAGAGCCGCAGCGGACGAGTGGTCTGCGGCCGATCGCAGTGGTTTGATCCCGTCGCTGCTGATGGTGCTGGCCGTGGTGGCGGTGTCGTTCTTCAAGCCCCTAGCCTTCAGCCGTTATTTCGTGGTGCTGGTGCCGGCGTTGATTCCCTGGTTGGCGCTGCGGGCCGCGGCGCTTCCGCTCAATCGCGTCGGCCAATGGCTGGGGGGCTGGGCCCTGGCCCTGCTGCTGTTCAGCTGGTGGTGGCACAGCTTCATAGATCTGGATCCGGCTCTCAGCGGGCAGGTCGCGCGGGAGTCCAATCAGTTCCAGCTGCTCAGCCGTCGCCTGCAGGCGGAGCCCGACCGCTACTCGCGACGGGCCCGTCTGTTCAATCTCAGTGATCAGATGGAGGTTGCAGCTGGGCGGATGGTCCAACCCTCCGTTCCCTGGGGTGATGAGGATGCCTTGACGCTTGCCCTCGGTCGCGCAAACCGTGAACCTCTCTGGTTAGCGGACAGCGGCAGTGCTGCCGCTTCGATGCCGCGACTGAAGCGTCTCAGGCGGCAGGTTGAGGCCGCTGGTTACCGCTGTCGCACCGTTGATCTGGATGCCGACTATGCCCATCTCCTGCGCTGCGATGCGCAAACTCTCAGCGGCACCAGCGACTCGCGGTCGGCCAGTGCTGGTCAAGGTCAGCCTCGGGGAGCCACTGACGCACGGCCATGACGTCATCGGCCAGCAGGCCTCCCAACTCAGCAAGGAGGTCGTCGGGAATCACCGTGTCGCTGGCACTCGCATTCACGCGCTGCTCCCAGGCGGGTTCTTGATAGGGAAGACCAAGAAATTCACAGAGTTGCGCATAGGTCTCCGGCTGGAACAGCGTTTCGTAGAGGCCGATGTGGCACTGCTGCAGACCGAAACTGCGGTGGAGGTTCTCCAGGGTGCGGCCGTACTGACTGCGCAGACTCGGACCTTTGCGGATGCGCCGCCGCAGAGCGGAGAGCTCTTCTGCTGCATCGTGACGGCCTGATTTGCGCTGCTTCATGCGCTGGCTTGAGAGCAGGCGCTCGATCGGATCTCGCATCAGGAACACTGGCCGCACGCTGATGCCACGGTTTCGGAAGCAGCTCTGGATGGTTTGCAGTGTCTCTGCCGAGAGTGCGGCGTACGACGGTGTGATGTCACCGGTGAGGCCGATGGCATGGCCGTTGCGGCGCCGTCGTCGCAACAACCAGGCGAAGTAGTCGTAGTAGAGGCCTGGTTGGCGGATGAACACCTGACGCATCCAGCTCCGAGGCTGAATCCAACTGCGTGGTCGGGTCAGCGACATCTCGATGCGCCGGAACCGGGCCAGTTCCGGCACGGTGCGGGCATCGTGCACGTGATACTCCTTCAGAACGCCGAAATCGGTATCGGCTCTGCGCTGCAGCTGCTCATACAGCCAGCTGGTGCCAGCTTTCTGAGCCCCCACCCCAAGAAGAAACACGCCGCCGGATTGAGGGGGTGACTCAGTCATTGCGGTCCCGCCAGCCATGGCGGCGCAGCCTCTCCCAGTCCCCCCTGGCCTGGAGGATGCGTTCCGCCAGTTCACGAACGGCGCCATGTCCACCGCGGTGTCTCAGCACGGCGTCGGCCTGGCGGCGGAGTGGCCGGCAGGCATCCCTTGGGGCCAGCAGAAGTCCTACATGGTCTCGAACCGCCAGGTCGTTGAGGTCATCGCCGAGGAATGCTGTGCGGGACTGTGCGACACCGAGTTGCTCTTGCAGTGCTGACAGGGCCGGTGGTTTGTCTTTGATTCCCACCAGACAGTGCTCGATCCCCAGCTGGCGCGCGCGCACTTCGGTCGCGCCTCCCCGTCCACCGCTGAGAAACGCCAGATGCAGGCCCACCTTCTGCAGCAATTTCAGACCGAGCCCATCGCGCACGTCGAAGCGCTTCTGGAGCTGGCCATCAGGGTTGAACCACAGCCCGCCATCGGTCAGCACGCCATCCACATCCAGCACCAGCAGCTGAAGCTGGGCGAGTTGGCGGCGTCGCCCCTGCCATTGCCATTCGCGCAGCAGGTGTCGCATCAGGCCAGACCTGCCTGCACGAGATCGTGGAGACGCAGCAGACCGCGCAGGCTGTCGTGCTCGTCAACGACGGGCAGCACGGAAATGGGTTTGCGCCGGTTGTGCTCCATGCGTTGGATCGCCTCCACCGCCAGGAGGTCGGAGGTCACGGTGATCGGATCCGCTGTCATCAGGTCGCCGGCCGTGAGCTCTGGCCAGCGGTCAGGGCCGTGATCACGCAGAGCCCGGCGCAGATCGCCATCGGTGATCAGCCCCAGAAGCCTGCCAGGACGGGCAGGATCTTCGACCCAACCGCTGCCGATGGCGCCCTGGGTGAGGCCACTGATCACGTCAGGGAGCGGGGTATTGGCTTGGAGTGCTGGAAGCTTGGAGGCCGGCAGCATCAGGTCGGCCACCGTCATCGTGAGCTGCTTGCCGAGGGAACCAGCTGGGTGGTTCAAGGCAAAATCCGCCGGTGAGATGCCGCGCCGTTCCATCCAGACCGCGGCCAGGGCATCGCCGATGGCCATCGCCACGGCGGTGCTGGCGGTGGGCGCCAGGTTGAGAGGGCAGACCTCTCGATCCACTGAGGCTTCCAGCACCACGTCGCTGCCCCTGGCGAGGGAGGAGTCGGCGCGTCCCACCAGGGCAATGCGAGCGGTCCCGCGGCGTCTCAGATGGGGGAGCACCTCGAGGAGCTCGCTTGTTTCGCCGCTGTTCGACAACAGCAGGCAGACGTCATCCGGAGCGACCACCCCAAGGTCGCCATGCAGGGCATCGAGGGGATTGAGATACAGGGCCATCAGGCCGATGGAGGAGAAGGTGGCCGCGATCTTGCGCGCCACGATGCCGCTCTTGCCCACCCCCGTGATCACCAGCTTGGCCTTGCGGTCCGCACATCGCCCCAGTAGCTCCAGGGCACCCTCCACCTGGTCAACACTGAGCCTCTGGGCTGCTGAGGCAATGGCAGCAGCCTCCTCCTCCAGACAGCGGGTGAGTGCGGACACGAACGAAGCCCCGAACACCGTCGATTCTCCGTTATGCCTGGATGCGGGATTCCTCAGGGTTGACGCAAGCCGCTCCGGCCACAAGTCCGATCAGAAGCTGATTCACCGGGCTGAATTCCTGCACCGTGGTGGCGAGGGCGCAGCCGAGAAGGGCCAGGTTCAGCCCCAGGCTGATTTCAGACCAGGTGGTCGCGTCCCAGGGCGACCAGCTCAGGGGTGTTGAGTCCGTTCTGCGCTGACGCCACAGCCCTTGCAGGATCAATCCAGTCAGTGCCAAGAGCACGATCAACCCCAGCACGCCGTGGTTGCCAGCGATCTGCGCCAGGGTGTTGTGGGCATGGCCGAAGGAGAGTCCCGGTCGGACTGACTCACAGGCTTCACGAAGTCCGCTGGTGTCGTATCCCGACCCCATCCAGAGGCGTTCGCCGGATTTCAGCATCCCCCTTCGGATCCAGCAGGACGCCATGCGTACGCGCATCGTGTCGCTGCCGATGTCAGGCGCGATCACCGACCAGGCCGCGGCCCCCAGCAGACCACCAACGCCCAGCAAGCTCAGGACACACTGGCGCTGCGTCAACCGGTGCTGTACTCGCAGGATCAGCCAGGGCAGACCGATCGCCAGGGGAACCGCCAGGATCGCCATGCGCGAGTCGGTTCCGAGCACCACCCAGTAGCCGCAAGCCGTGAGCGTGAGATGAAGTCCTTTCCACCACGGCGATCGTGCCTGGGTGGAGCTGTACCAGGCGGCCAAGGTGAGAAATGTGGTGAGCGTGGCCAACCGGTTGATGCTGCCCATGCTGCGCTGCACTGATGCGTAGTACAGATCAAACAGGTTCTGAAGACTCCAATCACCAGTCGCTGAAAGCTGGGCAGCAAAGAACAGAGCAATGGGTGCGATGGCGAGTCCCATCCAGGCGAGCAAAACCCGCCACTGGCGCTGTGTGAGCTGGCTGCCGATCAGCAGACCGCTGCCGATCAGCAGAAACATCACCGGACCGCGGTAGTCCTCGCGCAGGATGATGTTGCGTGCTTGCAGCAGCACAAGCGCCAGCACGACACACCAGCTCAGCCAGGTGTCTTTTGGGGCTGACTGACGAAGCTGGAATCGAATGCGGCCCAGCAGTTTCAGCACGATCCAGCTGAACAGACTGATCAGTCCGAGTTCTCGGGTGCTTTGGCTGAGATGCAACGCCACGGTGATGGGGATCAGGGCATCCTCGAATGCAGGAGTGGAGCCCATTCAGGCGGTGCCGAGAACAGCTGTTTATTCTCGCCTCATGAGCTTTTTGGCCGGCCTCAACGACGCCCAACGCCGGGCGGTGGACCACCACGAGGGCCCCTTGTTGGTGGTGGCTGGTGCCGGCAGCGGCAAGACCCGTGCCCTCACCCATCGCATTGCCCATCTGATCGGTGAGCACGGGGCAGATCCAGCTCAGATCCTTGCGGTGACCTTCACCAACAAGGCCGCCAGGGAGATGAAGGAGCGGCTGGAGCTGCTACTTGCCCAGAGGCTTGCCCAGAGTCAGTACGGCCAACCTTGGAGCACCTTGCCTCCCGTCGAGCAGCGCCAGCTGCGATCGCGCATCTACAGGGAAGTCACCAAAGAGTTGTGGATCGGCACGTTCCACGCCCTCTTCGCGCGGTTGCTGCGTTACGACATCGACAAGTTCAAGGATGCGGAAGGGCTCAGCTGGACCAAGCAGTTCTCGATCTACGACGAGGCCGATGCCCAGAGCCTGGTGAAGGAGATCGTGACCCAGGAGCTGCAGCTCGATCCCAAGCGTTTTGAGCCGAAAAAGACCCGTTGGGCGATCAGCAACGCCAAGAACCAGGGATGGCTGCCCGACCAGCTCGAAGCCAATGCCGAGGGGCAGCGCGGCAAGCTCACGGCGGATGTGTACCGGAGATATCGCAAGGCTCTCGCGGCTAACAATGCTCTCGATTTCGATGATCTGCTCCTGCTGCCGGTGCAGCTCCTTCAGCAGAACGAACAGGTGCGCGGTTACTGGCACCGCCGCTTCGCTCATGTGCTGGTAGATGAGTACCAAGACACCAACCGCACCCAGTACGAGTTGATCAAGCTCCTGGTGACCGACGGCAAGGATCCCCAGGCCTACAACAACTGGACCGGTCGCTCGGTGTTTGTGGTCGGCGATGCCGACCAGAGCATCTACAGCTTCCGGGCCGCGGATTTCACGATCCTGATGGGCTTTCAGGACGATTTCGGCGACCAGGAGTCCGATGAGGCCACACGCACCATGGTGAAGCTGGAGGAGAACTATCGCTCCACCGCCACGATCCTTGAGGCGGCCAACGCGCTGATCGCCAACAACAGTGAACGCATCGATAAGGTACTCCGCCCCACCCGCGGCGAAGGGGAGCTGATTTCGCTCACCCGGTGTGATGACGAGATCGCAGAGGCCGAAGCGGTGGTGCATCGGCTGCGCATGATGGAAGCGGCCAACCCCGAGCTCACCTGGGGGGATATGGCCTGTCTCTATCGCACCAATGCCCAGTCGCGGGCGCTGGAGGAATCCCTGGTGCGCTGGCGGATCCCCTATGTGGTGGTGGGTGGTCTGCGCTTCTACGACCGCCGGGAAATCAAGGACGTGCTCGGCTACCTGCGCCTGCTGATCAATCCAGCCGACACCGTCAGTCTGCTGCGGGTGATCAATGTGCCCAAACGGGGGATCGGCAAGACCACGATTCAGCGGCTCACCGATGCCGCCAATCAGTTGGGGATTCCCCTCTGGGATGTGGTGAGTGACCCGGAAGCGGTGCGCTCCCTAGGCGGTCGCTCCGCTAAGGGATTGCTGCAGTTCTGTGAGCTGATCAACGGCTTGCGTGAGCGGCTTCATGACACGCCTCCCTCAGAGCTGATTCAGCAGGTGATGGAGACAAGCGGTTACGTCAGTGAACTGATCACTGAGGGCACCGATGAGGCTGAGGAACGCCGGCGCAATCTGCAGGAGCTGGTGAATGCAGGGCTGCAATATCAGGAGGAAAACGAGGAGGGAGACCTCGAGGGATTTCTGGCCTCCGCGGCCCTGGCCAGCGATGCGGACAGCAAGGACACCGCTGCCGATCGCGTCACCCTGATGACGCTGCACAGCAGCAAGGGCCTCGAGTTTCCCGTGGTCTGCCTGGTGGGGTTGGAACAAGGGCTGTTTCCCAGCTATCGCTCCCTCGACGATCCCGCGTCGCTGGAGGAGGAGCGACGGCTTTGTTATGTCGGCATCACCCGGGCGAAGGAGCGCCTGTTCCTTTCCCACGCCAGCGAGCGACGTCTCTGGGGCGGCATGCGCGAGCCGGCGGTGCCGA
>WTFZ01000028.1 GCA_011523835.1 Synechococcus sp. CO36386bin_29
CATGGTCATGTGACCGTGAACGGACGCGTCACCGACATCGCCAGCTACCAGTGCAAGCCCGGCGACGTGATCGCCATCCGCGAGCGCAAGTGCAGCAAGCAACTCGCCGAAGGCAATCTGGAGTTCCCAGGCCTGGCCAACGTGCCTCCACACCTGGAACTTGATAAACCCAAGCTCAACGCCAAGGTGGTGGGCCGCTGCGAGCGTGAATGGGTCGCACTTGAAATCAACGAACTGCTGGTGGTGGAGTACTACTCCAGAAAGGTCTGAACCTTTACAGCAGATGGTCTCGTCGTCCCCGTCCGCACTTGCGGAGCGGGGATTTTTTATGCAGCTCAGCGGATCAAATTGGCCTTGAAAAACCCAAGACCGAGCCCGAAGCCCTTGGGCTTGTCTTCGAGAAAGGTGATCGCCAGTTCGAAATCCATCAGGCCCGATTGTTCAATCAGATCCCTGGGAAGCTCTTCAGCACTTTGCTCGAGGTAGCGGTCGTGAATCGCGTCTTTGTTCTCACTGAGAAACGTCACAATCTCAGCGAGAACATGGTCACGCCACGCCTCTTTCTGATGTTGGAGCAGACGACCGTCGTTCAAGGCACGATCTGGGGAATAGTCATCGGACCCTAGCGAGGGTGTATGGGCTGTTTCCTAGCCTTGAAAACTGAGTGCCATCACCCTTTGCAGCATTCCGCGAACACGCCCTCTGATGCCACCCGTGCCATCCATCACGGAGAGAGCTTCGCAGACGACACCGGCACGGTGATGCCACCGATTTATGCCACCTCCACCTTTGCCCATGGCAATGCTGGTGGTTTTGATTACACCCGTTCAGGCAACCCCAACTTCCGCATTCTTGAAGGCGTGTTGGCATCGGTGGAACGATGCCAACACGCCACGGTGTTTGGATCAGGTGTGAGTGCTATCACGGCCATCGCCTCCACCCTGCAACAGGGAGATCTGGTGCTGTGCGAGGAGAATCTCTACGGGTGCACGGTTCGTCTTTTTGAACAAGTATTCGCCAAATTCGGCGTCCGCACGGATTGGGTGGACTTCACGGATCCTGATGCGTTAACCGCGATCGCTGACCACAAGCCCGCCATGGTGTGGCTCGAGAGCCCCACAAACCCACTTCTGAAGGTGATTGATCTGACAGCGGTCTGCTGCGCAGCCCGCAAAGCGCAGGTGCCCGTTGTGGTCGACAACACCTTTGCCACAGCCCTCGTGCAACGCCCGCTGGAGCTGGGAGCCACCCTGTCGCTCACCAGCACCACCAAATACATCAACGGCCATTCCGATGCCCTGGGTGGGGCAGTGTGCACTGACGATCCCAGCTGGCACCAGAAGATGGTGTTCGCGCAGAAGGCCCTGGGGCTGATGCCAGCCCCTTTTGACTGCTGGTTGATCACCCGTGGCATCAAAACCCTGCCTCTGCGTCTACGCCAACAGATGGCCAGTGCCGCCGCCATTGCGGATCATCTGGCACTGCATCCAGGCGTGGACTGGGTTCGGTACCCCCACAGATCCGACCATCCGCAACAACCTGTGGCCCTCAGGCAGATGAAAGGTGGAGGGGCCATCGTGACCATCGGCCTGAACACCAGCCGAGAACAGGCCTACGCAGTTTGCAAAGCGTTGCGCTGGTTCACGATGGCGGAAAGCCTCGGTGGCGTGGAAAGCCTGATCTGCCATCCCGCAACCATGACCCATGCCGCTGTGTCTCCTGAAGTGAAACGCAAGCTGGGGATCACGGATGGCCTGATCCGTCTGTCTATTGGCTGTGAAGACGTCGCTGACCTGATCGCAGATCTCAACCAGGCTCTGTCGTTGGTTCCATGACTGCGCGCGACCTGCTTCATGACCCCTGCTGGCAGGGGCACGATCTCGGTCACCCCTTGCCGGATTCCACGCATGCAGTGTCGGTGGCGTTGCCTCGCTGGAGCGACGTGATCGCCTATGAGGAGAACGATCCAGCCTGCCGCGCAGCGCTTCGCACGGTTTACCCACGTTTCGGACTGCATCCACTGGTCAGGGAACTGGCGCACAGGGCCCAGGCACAAACCGATGCATCGGAGGATTGCAGCATCTGGCCTTACTCCACAGAGGCTGCTGCTCAGGCCGCCGCCGCCCATTGCCGACGGCGTGACCGTGATGCCAAGACCCAGATCAGAGTCGTGCAGGGGCTGACCTGCCTGATCGCCAACCAGGCGGCCACCCCTGCTGCTAAAGCCTTCTGGCAGCATGCTGGCCTGGGTGCCAGTTCACGGCAAGCCGCCATCGCCTTAGGGAAAGAAGACTGTCCAACAAGGGCGCACGGTGACGATGCCCGCGACACCATTCGCAAACGGCTTGCCGGTATCTACGGCTGTGGAAGCGAGTGCATCAGCCTGCATCCCTCGGGCATGGCTGCTCTTCACAGCGCCCTCAGCCTTGTCTCTGCACTGCACCCCGGCCGCCCAACGCTGCAGGTCGGCTTCCCTTATGTGGATGTGCTCAAACTTCCACAGGTGGTGTTTGCTGGAGCCGAACTGCTGACCGACAGTTCCCCCGCTGCCATCGACGAGAGTCTCGATCACCTCAATCCTGCAGCTGTGGTGGTGGAGCTGCCCAGCAACCCGATGCTGCAATGCGTGGATCTGATCACCGTGGCGGAGCTCGCCCATGGGCGCGGCATCCCGGTGATCGCCGATGACACGATCGGATCGTGTCTGAATATCGACGCACTGCCTTTCGCCGATCTGGTGTTTAGCTCCCTGACGAAAAGCTTCGCCGGTCGAGGCGACGTTCTGGCCGGAGCCCTGGTGGTGAGTCCTCAGTCCCGCTGGCATCATTCCTTCAGCGCCTCCATTCATCAGGCACCAGCAGTCCTGGGGGATGCCGATGCCCTTTGTCTGGAGGAGGCCAGCCGTGACGTGCATGAACGCATTCCCCGCTTGAATGCCAACTGCACCGCTCTGGCTCAGCGGCTCAGCCAGCACCCCGCCATCAAGAGGGTCCTGCATCCCAACCAGTGCCGCACGTTCGAAGCGCTGCAGCGGCCGGGCTCAGGCCACGGGTGCCTGTTGTCCTTTGAACTGCATGGAGGCCTTGAGACAGCTAAACGGGTTTACAACAACCTCGCCATCAGCAAAGGGCCCAGCCTGGGAACCTCCTTCAGCCTCTGCTGTCCGTACATGCTGCTGGCCCACTACAGGGAGCTGGACTGGGCTGAATCCCGTGGAGTCCCCCCTCACCTCCTGCGCGTTTCAGTGGGACTGGAAGATTGCGATGAACTCTGGGATCGATTTGCCCTGGCGCTGAGCGCCTAAAAGCGAAAGCGAAGGCTCCCGATCACCGCTTGAGACTTGAGATCCACCTGTGTTCCCCCGATGCCAAGCCGAGTGCGGCGCTGGGGACGCGTGATGGTGGCGGTTGCCTTGGGAGTGCTGAGACGGCCCAGATCCATCCAGCGATAAGAGAAGTCGAGCGCAATGCGATCGCTCAATGGGATCGCCACACCAGCCGTGAGCAACGTGGCCAACGACTGACTGGTGCCCCCTTTGACCACAGTTTCGGCACTGGGACCTTTGGCAGGAAAGCCAAAGGTGATATCCGCAATCGCGATGGATGCAGCGCCCAGACCGGCCCCTAGATATGGACGAACACCAATCACCTCGGGCGCGTCGACGAGAACCACAGCAAAACCTGCCAAGCTGCGGCCGGTCGCCGTCACAGGCTGATTCGAACCCGCGCCGAGAAAGTTGGCCTGCCCTTGCCAATCCAGTTGTGGGGACCAGTTGACCAGCGCCTCAGTCCGCAACCAGGGGGTCCACCGGTATCCCAGGGCAGCGTCAAGGGTGGGACTTTGGCGGAAGGATCCCAAGGCTCCGAGTGGCCGGCCATCCTCACCGGATCCACATCCAAATAAAGCTGGTGGCGTTGTGGAGGAACAGTCCTGATCGCGCAGACGCTCCGTCTGCGGCCATTGCACCCCAGCGCCAAGCCTCAGATACAGGCCACGGTCAGCATCCTGTTCCGAGGCGGCCGCCAGGGTCGGAATCAGTGCCGCGGTTGAACAGCCCAGCGCACAACCAATCGCAAGAGCTACGCATCGAGGCAAGACAAAACTGAGAGGCACGCTTGAAACACCCATTCACTGGTTCGGGTGATTCAAGCTGTTCAGGCACTTCAAAGTCTGAATAAGCCGTTAAGCGACAGAGCATCCCTAGTTGACTATTCCTAAATTGATCAACTAGGGCTTTTTGCGTTCCCACCATGTCCCGCGTCTACGCCGACAACAGTCAGGCCATCGGCAACACACCATTGGTGCGCCTGAATCACGTCACCAAGGGCTGCAAAGCCACCGTTCTCGCCAAAGTCGAAGGCCGTAACCCTGC
>WTFZ01000079.1 GCA_011523835.1 Synechococcus sp. CO36386bin_29
CTTTGGCGACCGTGAATCCCTGATCGAAGCCCTGACAATGGACTGGGCAGATCACCAGCTCCAACTGCCCACCAAAGCAAGACAAGAGCGATCCATCCGACGGCGGCTTTTTCGAACCTCCCGTCGCGGTCGCTAACGAGCGCAAAGGGCCCTCAAGCGATATGCGTTGAAACTATTGTCTTCCGCGGCCACGGGACTTCAGCCAGTGTCAAACGCCTTGACCCTCGTCCAAATGGTCTGGCCATAGCGAACAGGCGCGTTCTTGGCCGTGAACAATCGATCTAAAAAAGAAGCCAGCAGTCATTCATGCTTCGATCCAGAATCAGTCGCAACGAGGTGTCAAACACCAAGGCAAAGGAACCATCATGAGCACTGGGCCCAAAACCAACGATGATGTGCTTCCAGTGCCAACACTGCCATTCGCGTTGATTGAATCTCAGCTCCAAGTGGAGACAAAACTGCAACGACATAGGGAAGACTCTACATCGTGTGAAATTGAGCCAATCACTCAGTTTTTGAAGAGTTTTGTCCTGAGGCCTACAAACAAGAGAATCACAGAAGCTGGATCAAAAAAACTAAACAGAATCATTGGCCATCTAAATGCCTAGAACCATTGAATATGCAAAAAACTCCTGATTGTTCAATCAATCTGGAGTTTGATTAAAAAAAATTGACTACTTTAAGGTTAGGACCAACCATTGACAGATTGAGATTCAACGTATGATGCAACATCAGCAATGGCGGGTTTTTTATGGCTCTACGCAGTTGGGAGTGATTTTTGCTCAGATGCACAGCGCTGCACATCAGATGGCTCACGAGGCCGAGAAACGGACTGATCCCAAAGCCAAGCCGGTGATGCCTTCTCCCCTGCCACCACAGCCAATCCGCTTTAACTGAATCACAGCCCCTCGAGGCATCAAACAACGGCAGTCAATGCCAAGTCAGACGACAATGATGATTGAGAACCCCTTAAAAGCGAGTGCTGTTGCTCTTTTATGTGATGCGCTAACCCACCAGGTGACGCATACTGAAACTATCAAAAGAGAGAACTAACCATGAAGAACTATCACCTGCGTGTCTTTACACAAGAAAACAATGGCTCCTGCCTACAGCTCTTGGAACATTTCAAAACACTGACAGAAGCGGAGCGAGCTGAACTTGAAGTCGTCCCGATCATGAATGCTCATGGTGACGCGACGAATCACATCAACCTAGCAATGGACCTGAGCGTGTTTGGTGTTCCAACTCTAGTCGTCACCCACGAATCTCTCTTCTGCAAAATCGGTTCTGATGGCGAAGAATATTGCGATCAAAAAGAAGAGCCCGTTGAACGCTTCATCGGAATGAACAACATCATCAGCCATCTACAATCGACACTTGATACCTACACTTACTGTGATCCAGAATGAGACAAAAGCTTGTCAAACTCTCTGAAATCAACCGGCCACATCTCACGCCAATCGACGAAGCGAAAGTAACTCGGCTCATGGAAAGCATTCGCGAGATTGGCCTACAAGAGCCAATCGATTTACTGGAAATGGAAGGGAAACTCTATGGCTTTAATGGCTGTCACCGATTTACTGCACACAAACGGCTGGGTCTAGACACAATTAAAGCCAATATCAGGCAAGTCGATAGGGCGACCTTCAGACTTCATCTTCTTTGATCAGCCAACAAACAACAATGGCCTCAAGACCTTGGCGCTCTGCTCACTCCTGATCCGTCTCTGTTGATCCTGCTGGACTGGATGACGGCGCTTGGATGCAAATCACTTGTTCACAGCCAGATGCCTGCAACAGTTTCGATTGGAACTGACAGGTGAAACCATTCACTCCAACGTCAAGGACCACAGCGCTGAGCAGGAGAGCGATCAGGCAGTGCCGAAGAGGAGTGTGATCGGCATCGGTGGGAGCAGGGAGTACACCCTGTATGACCCCACGAGCTATCACTTTGAGTGCTTAAGCGCAGATAAGAAACCTGCACGCCAGGCCAGAGGCTTTGGGCTGAATGTCTGAAACGCGGGCAATTTCGACAGAGGGTTTCAGACTGAAGGAAATGGCGCTTGCACGGCCATGGCTGCCTCCACCGAACTGCTGAGCCTGGCGCCTTTTCTGGTGGGCCGGGCCCGACGGGGAGTCGTTGGCACCAGTCGTTACGCCAAAACATTGAGAGACAAGGTTCGCAAGGCAGCAGCGGGTCCGCAGAGAGAGCCGGTGTTCATTCTCGGCGAACCAGGTCTTGAGAAGGACAATCTGGCGGCGTTGATCCACTTCGGATCCGCCCAGCGCAAGGAACTGATGCTGCGTGTGGATGCGGCCCTCATCAAGGCTGATGGCAGTGATCTGATCGAACCGCTGCCGTCCTCGGATGGCCTGTCCCTGCTGGAACTTGTGGGTGATGGGTCACTGCTGATCGATCAGCTCGACCTTGCACCAAAAGCACTCAAACCCTTCCTGCTCGAGCTTCTCAAAGGACAGCACGGCTTCCGGGGCCGCTTGTTTTTCACTTCCGAGACCGTCTGCCCTGACATTGAGCGGCGCTGCAACCTGATCCGGGTGCCGCCGCTTCGCGTGCGTCGGCAGGACCTTGGGGAATGGCTTCGCTATGGAGTCCGTCTACGCAGCCGAACACTCGGATGGCAAAAAGCTCCAGCTGTCTCGGAGGCGGTGATCAAGCGACTGCAGGCCTATGACTTCCCCAGCAACATCCGCGAACTCGACACTTTGATCGATCGGGCGCTGCGACAGATGCGACAACAGAAAAGCAGTGTGATGCCGACACTTATTCCTGAAGACGTGTTTTGGACACCGCCACGCCAACAGCGCTATCGCTTCGATATCTGGCGTTGGAAGCCTCAGCTTAGGGAGTGGATGCGGGCTCCTGTGTTGTGGAACGTCCTGCTCTTTGGACTGGTCAGCTGGCTGTTCGTGCTGGTGAACATCTGGCTCTGGCTTGGGCCACAGGATCGGGCGCATAGCGGTGCCTTGAATCTCTTCTGGGCGTGGTGGTGGCCCTTAATCCTTCTGGGCTTCCCACTGGTCGGTCGGCTCTGGTGCTCCTTTTGCCCCTTCATGGTCTGGGGGGAAATCAGCCAACGACTGGCACGATCCCTGGGCTGGCAACCCGCACGCTGGCCCCGCGGAGCGACTGATCAATGGAGTTCAATCCTGCTGGCGGCAGGATTTGCCCTGATCCTGCTCTGGGAAGAGGTCTGGAACCTTCAGGACACCGCCTGGCTGAGCAGTTGTCTGCTGCTGGTGATCACTGCAGGTGCAGTGATTGGCTCGCTGTGCTTTGAAAAGCGCTTTTGGTGTCGTTATCTCTGCCCGGTCGGAGGTATGAACGGTCTGTTCGCGAAGTTGTCAGTTCTGGAGCTGCGCGCTGAGGTCGGCACGTGTAGCGGCAGTTGCAACAGCTATGCCTGCTTCAAAGGCGGACCAGCTGAAGAAGAGGGTCTGGCCACGGAAGGTTGTCCGCTCGGAACCCATCCCGCCCACCTAGAGGACAACCGCAATTGTGTGTTGTGTCTGACCTGCGCCCAGGCCTGCCCCCACCGGTCTGTTCAGCTCTCACTGAGGCCGCCTGCCGCTGATATCCAGCGGGAGATGGAGTTCCCTCGAGGAGAACCAGCGTTGCTGCTCATCCTTGCGGGCGACGTCTGTCTCCATCAGGCCGATCGTTTGCTGGGATGGATCCCCGGAACTCCAAGCAACCTGGTGGACGGCCCACTCCTACCCCGCCTGGGTCTTGCAATCCTGGCCCTCTCGATCCCAGGGCTGTTGTTCGGCTTGGCTGGATTGCGCTTCAGCAACAAGCGAATCCGTCGCACCCTGTATGGCCTGTTGCCCCTCATCTGGGCACTCCTGCTGGCTCGACATCTACCCACGGGACTGAGCGAAGCAGGGCAGCTACTGCCCGTCAGCGTGGCTGCCATGAACTGGACTTGGACGCAATCTTTACCCGCATGGCGAGCGGACGTCCACGTGATCGCATTTTGTCAAAGCACGGTGGTGTTGGTTGGTTGGGGGGCGAGTGTGGTTCTGCTGCGACGACAACTGGCGACCGATCGGATGGCCTGGCTTGGAGCCTCAGGATTCGCCCTTGGTCTCACCCTGGCGGGACGCTGGTTGGTGGCAATGAAGCCGAATTGAACAAACTTTCAAATCCAATCAAGAGACGAGCCTTTCAAGTCAAGCGAGACGCGGAAGGGAGAAGCCAACGCCCATAGCAGGCATACAAGGCAGGAATCACCACCAAGGTGAGCAGGGTGGAGGTGATGAGCCCGCCGAGCACGACGATGGCGAGGGGCTGAAGAATTTCATTGCCAGCGCCAAAAGCAAGGGCCAACGGCAACATCCCAAGGGA
>WTFZ01000185.1 GCA_011523835.1 Synechococcus sp. CO36386bin_29
TGAGTCAGCGCCGCGATTCAGGCATCAGCAGGGCTGTGAGGCTGCCCCCTCCGATCACACCCAGGACGGCGCTGACTCCCACCACGAACCCAGCAGGGAGTGGTGCGCTGGTTCCAACGCCGAGATTCAGGCGGTAACGATCGTTGAGATTCTGAGCACCAAGACAGAGCACCACGAGGAGTGCAATGCCACCTCCCAGGGTGATCAGCAACAGACGCAGGCGCATCAGCATGGCGCCGACAACCATCAATGCCCCGTCAGTTTGCCTGGTTTTCCGCGTCGTGCAGCAGTGCATAGAGATCTCTGCGGCTGCGTCCGCTCGACGGCGCCAGCTCCCTGGCAGCTTCGCTGGGCTTCAGGCCTTGGGCGATCAATCGGCGCAGCTCTTCGAGACAGCGCTCGTCGCTGAACACACTTGCCTCAGGAGCGCTTGCGCCTCCCAGCACCAAGGTGAACTCTCCCTGGGGCGAGTGTTCTTCAAAATGACGCAGGGCCGACAGCACCGTCGCTCCGATCTGTTGCTCATGCCGTTTGGTGAGCTCACGCCCCACCTGCAGAGGTCTCTCGCCGCCGCAGTGCTCGGCCAGTTCCTTTAAGAGCTTGAGCAGACGGTGAGGGGCTTCGTACAACACCGTGGTGCGCTCTTCCACTGCGATGGTTCGAAGGCGTTCGTTGCGCTCTTTTCCCTTCGACGGCAGAAAGCCCTCAAAGCAGAAGCGTCCGCTGGGAAGACCGCTGCTCACCAGGGCTGTGGTGAGAGCACAGGGGCCAGGGATGCAGATCACCGCATGGTCGGCCTTTCGGGCTGCCTTCACCAGCTCTTCCCCAGGGTCACTGATGCCTGGCAGGCCGGCATCGCTGATTACGGCAATGCTGTGGCCATCACCCAGCTCCTTGAGCAACTGGGGGATGCGGGTGTGCGTGTTGTGCTGGTGAAAGCTGCAACGTCGGGCCTGGGATCCCAGGGCAGTGAGCAACTGGCCACTGTGGCGGGTGTCTTCACAGGCGATCGTGTCCACCGCGATCAGCAGAGCCCGGGCACGTGGGGAGAGGTCTCCGAGGTTTCCGATCGGCGTGCCGACCACATAGAGCACTCCGGCTTCCGGTTCGGCGCGCTGCTTCACAATGGATCCACCAAACCCTCTCCATGATGCCGACCGTCCCAAGCCTTCCTGCCGGTATCAGTCATGAGCAGCTTCTTGAAGCGCTCCGTCCACTTTGCTGGGGGGCTGCTGACATCCTCAGGGCCTATGCCCGTGGTGAGCAGCCCCCCCACGGATTTGCCAGGGCTTTGAGTGTGGATGATGGTGGGGAAGGGCCAGTGTCTGCCGCAGATCTGGCTGTGAATCAATGGCTGCTGGATGGGTTGCGGGCTGCATTCCCCAATGCCGGATGGACCCTGCTCAGCGAGGAGACTGCGAAGGAGCAGCTGACTGAAGGCAAGCCCCTACCTGCTGAGTGGCTCTGGATTCTCGACCCCCTTGATGGCACCAAGGATTTTTTGCAAGGCACCGGGGAATACGCCGTGCATCTGGCGCTGGTGCAAGGGGAGCGTCCTGCCCTGGGGGTGGTGCTGTTGCCTGAGGCTGATGAGCTCTGGTTCGGAGTTGTGGGCCAGGGCAGTTGGTGCGAGAACCGTGCCGCTGAGCGCAGCCCTGTGCGCTTCAGCGAGCGCACGGCCGATCTCGTGTTGGTGGCAAGTCGCAGCCATCGGGATGATCGCCTGGAACGTTTGATCGAGGCTTTGCCCCTCGGAGGCTCGATGGCTGTCGGCAGCGTGGGGTGCAAAGTGGCCACCATTTTGCGCGGAGAGGCCGATGTGTATATCTCTCTCTCAGGAAAGAGTGCTCCGAAAGACTGGGACATGGCGGCACCAGAAGCGGTGCTGCTCGCTGCCGGAGGGGCCTTCACGCACGCCGATGGCCAGCCCCTTGCGTACAACACGGGCGATGTGCGTCAGGCCGGTTGTCTGATCGCCAGCCATGGGAAAGCCCATGCCACCCTTGAAAAACAGGCGGCACGGGCCATGGCTGAGATCGATCCGGGGTTCTCGGTGTAGTTCTGAGGTCCCCTCAGGAGAGGGGCGCCACAGGTGTCGGCGCTGGCGCGGGATCGCTGCCCTCTCCGTTCTGGGGAACACCACGCAGGGTCAGATTGATTCGACCGCGGTTGTCGATCTCCCTCACACGCACGGTCACCTCGTCGCCGACTTTCACCACATCCTCAACCTTTTCAACCCGGGCCTCGGAAAGCTGGGAGATGTGAATCATCCCTTCCTTGCCCGGAAGGATTTCCACAAACGCACCGATCGGAATGATCCGTGTGATCGCTCCACTGAACACCTCGCCCTCATTCACCTTGCGGGTGAGTCCTTCGATGATCTTCTGAGCTTCGTCAGCTGCCGCTCCGTCGTGGGAGGCGATGGTGACGATTCCGCTGTCTTCGATGTCGATCTTGGTGTTGGTGCGCTCGGTGATGCCCTTGATGGTGCGGCCTCCAGGTCCGATTACGGTGCCGATCAGCTCAGGATCGATCCGGAAGCTCAGCAGTCTTGGAGCGTGAGGTGAGAGTCCGTCGCGAGGGGTGTCGATGGCCTCCATCATCTTTTCAAGGATGTGCAGGCGTGCGGGTCTGGCCTTGTTGATCGCTTCGGAAACGGTGCTCACCGCAAGACCGGTGATCTTCATATCCATCTGCAGGGCCGTGATGCCCTTGTCGGTGCCAGCCACCTTGAAATCCATGTCACCGAGGAAATCCTCGATGCCTTGAATGTCGGTGAGAATCCGAACTTCATCGCCTTCCTTGATCAGCCCCATCGCTGCTCCACTCACGGGCGCCCTGAGGGGAACACCTGCATCCATGAGAGCCAGGGTGCTTCCGCAGACGGACCCCATGGAGGTGGAGCCATTGGAACTGAGCACCTCGCTCACCACCCTCACCACGTAGGGGAAGGTGTCTTTGGCGGGAAGGACGGGAACGATGGCCCGCTCGGCCAGCGCCCCATGGCCGATTTCCCTGCGGCCAGGTGAGCGCATCGGCTTGGTCTCACCGACGGAGTAAGGGGGGAAGTTGTAGTGGTGGAGATACGTCTTTTCCGTGTTGGGGTTCAGGTCGTCCATCTCCTGGGCATCGCTGGGGGTGCCCAGGGTCGCGGTGGAGAGAACCTGGGTCAGGCCGCGCTGGAAGAGGCCTGATCCATGGACGCGCTTGGGCAGGACACCGACTGCAGCACTGATGGGGCGCACCTCGTCGAGGCTTCGGCCATCCACGCGTTTGCCGTCCTTGACGATCTGCTGGCGCATCAGCTTCTTTGTCAGAGCCTTGAAGCTGGTGGGCAGTGCCTTGCTGTTGCCTGAAACCAGCTGGCGCACAGGGTCAGAGTCCTTCAGGCCTTCAATGGTTTCTGCCGTGCTGCTGCGGATGGCATCCAGCTTGCTGTCGCGGTCAGCTTTGCTCTGTGCAAACTGGCTGAGCACCTCGCCAATCGCTTTGCTGCAGGTCTTTTCGAGATAGGCGGGCAGGGTGGCGTCCTCTTCGGGGACCTCAGGCTTCACCTGTTCAATTCCAGCCTCTTTGAGGATGGCTTCCTGGGCCTTGATCAACTCACAGACTGCTTCGTAGCCGAAGTCGATCGCTTCGATCACGTCCTGTTCAGGAAGCTGATTGGCCCCTGCTTCCACCATCACGATCCCTTCGGGCGTTCCGGCAACCACCAGATCGAGATCTCCCCGTTCGATCTCGCGATAGCTGGGATTCAGAACAAAGTCGTCGCCGAGCAGGCCGACGCGCACAGCTGCCATTGGTCCGTAAAAGGGAATGCCGGCCAGCAGAGTGGCCAGTGACGCTCCCGTCACCGACAACACATCGGCTGGAACGCGCTCATCGAGGGACATGCAGGTCGCCACGATCTGCAGGTCATCTCGCAACCAACCGGGGAATAGGGGCCGCATCGGCCGATCGATCAGTCGGCTGATCAGAGTGGCTCGCTCCGGCGGCCTACCTTCACGGCGCATGAAACTGCCTGGGATGCGCCCGGCGGCATAGAGCCTTTCCTCGTAATCACAGACGAGAGGAAGGAAGTCGATACCCTCGCGTCCCGATGATCGCGTGGAGGTCACCAACACCGAGGTGTCTCCACACTCGATCATCACTGATCCACCGGCCTGGGGGGCATACCGCCCCGTTGTCAGTCGAATCTCCCGACCGTCGAAGGAGATTGACTGGGTCTGACCTTGCACTTGTGCTTATGTCTTTCTGTCAAG
>WTFZ01000123.1 GCA_011523835.1 Synechococcus sp. CO36386bin_29
TGCATCCGCTTCAAGGATGCAAGCTTGCGCTTCTAAACGGGTCGTGCAGACCTTGGCTCTCTCTTCGAGCTGCATCAAGGCCACAAGACTCGAAACAACGTTGCCGGATTTCCGCTGAAACATGCAGACCTCCATAACAATTAAGAACACGTTAACCACGGGTTAACCATTCCAGTCAAGAGCCGCTGGTTTCTTAATCCTCGGGC
The DNA here is from genome assembly GCA_011523835.1 of Synechococcus sp. CO36386bin_29. Classification (GTDB taxonomy): domain Bacteria; phylum Cyanobacteriota; class Cyanobacteriia; order PCC-6307; family Cyanobiaceae; genus Synechococcus_C. Next base: position 207 of record WTFZ01000123.1, read on the forward strand.
GATGGCTTGCCCTGGCGGCGGCGCTTGACCGCACTGCGACGGGCCTTCGCATCCAGGCGCCGTTGCACCGCCCTGCGCCCAGGGCGGGTGGGCCTGCGCGGCGGCGGCGGCGGCTTGAGCCCCTCCCGCAGGAGCTCACCCAAACGCAAAGTCGCCAACCGCCGGTTTTGCCACTGCGAGCGTTCATCAGCCACCACGACCCGCAGACAACCTCCTTCCAGCCGAGATGCCAGGCGTTGAAGCAAACGGGATCGCCGGAACGGACCGAGAACAGCCGATTGCTCCACATCAAACCGCAGCTCCACCCTGGAGTCGGTGGTGTTCACCCCCTGCCCTCCTGGACCGGATGCGCGGGAGAAACGCCACTGCAATTCGGCAGCTGGAATCACCAGGCGATCATTGACCCGCAGATCCTCAACCAAAGCATCCAGCCTCCAGAGTCAGTCTGAAGCCAAGGCTCAGCCATGATCAACGCGCGGTGGTCTTAGCTGGAACAAGGACACCTGGGCGCCACACCATGAGCGAAGCCCCCTCGACTGCAAGCGACTGGATCGACGAACACCACAACGGGGTGCGCTACGGACTCCAGGGCCGGGTGATCGTGGACGAGCAGAGCGCGATCCAGCGCATCACGGTGATCCAGAGCAATCGCTATGGCAACGGACTGTTGCTCGACGGTTGCTGGATGACAGCCGAGCATCAGGAACGCCATTACCACGAGCCTCTGGTCCACCCCGCGCTCTGCGCGGCCAGCGCAATCGATCGGATCCTGGTGATTGGTGGAGGCGATGGCGGAACGGCCCGTGAATGCCTGCGCCATCAGGAGGTGAAGCACGTCGACCTCGTCGAAATTGATGGTCGCGTCGTGGACCTCAGCCAGAACTACTTGGCGGCCATCGGCGGGGGGTGCTGGAGTGATCCGCGCTTTCACCTCACCGTGGGAGATGGGATCGCCTGGGTGGGTGACGCTTCAGATGCCAGCTACGACGTGGTGCTGGTGGATGGTTCCGATCCTGCGGGGCCCGCAGAGGGACTGTTTAACCGCAGCTTTTTCCAGCACTGCCGCCGCATCCTCAAACCCGGTGGAGTCTTCGCCACCCAAAGCGAATCACCGGAAGCCTTCCGCAAGGTCCACGTTGAGACCGTGCGCATGCTCCGCGAGGTCTTCGGTCACGCGGACCCTCTCTATGGCTGGGTGCCCATGTATCCCAGCGGCTGGTGGAGCTGGACCTTCGCGGCCAGCGACGGTCCCCGCTACCGCAGACCCGATCCCATCCGCGCCGCAGCGATCAGCGATGGCTGTGACATCTGGAGTCCGCGCTGGCAGGCAGGAGCCTTTGAAGCCATCCCCGCCGGCATCGAAAGGGAGCTCTCCGCATGACGACCAACGGCTTGGAGGCCTTCAAGGCTGAGGAGATGTTTGACCGAGAGGGAGCGATCTTCATGGGCGCTCGCCGCGATTCATCGGGCTGTCAGGTCGGATTGTTCGGTGTGCCCTATGACGGCACCACATCGTTCCGCCCTGGAACCCGGTTCGGCCCTGCAGGGATCCGCGAGGTCAGCCCTGGCCTGGAAACGTACTGCCCGCAGCTCGATCGGGATCTCGACAGCATCGCCTACGCCGATCTCGGCGCACTCAACATCACTTACGGAGCACCAGAACCTGTCGTGAAGGCCGTTGAACAGGCAACGGCAAGGATCCTTTCCCTGGGCCTCAAGCCGCTGATGCTCGGTGGAGAACACTCCATCAGTTCCGGTGCCGTCGCTGCTGTGGCCAGGGAGCATCCTGACCTGGTATTGGTGCAACTCGATGCCCATGCGGACCTGAGGCAGACCTGGCTGGGAGCAAACCACAGCCATGCCTGCGCCATGCGCCGCTGCCTGGAAGTACTGCCCAGTGGAGACCTGCTGCAGATCGCCATCCGCAGCGGAACGGCTGAAGAATTCTCAGAACTGCATCGCAGCAGCCGCTTGGTTCCTCTGCATCAGCTGCATCAGAGGCTCAACGAGATTCGTGGCCGGCCGATCTACCTCACCGTGGATCTCGACTGGTTCGACCCTGCGGTGATGCCAGGCACAGGAACACCTGAACCCGGGGGCTTCACCTGGCCTGATTTCGCTGAGCTGGTCGCAGAGCTTCAACACCAGAACCTGGTGGGTGCGGACGTTGTTGAACTCGCGCCACACCTCGATCCCAGCGGCATCAGCAGTGTGCTGGCTGCCAAGGTCACCCGAAGTCTGCTGCTCTTGATGGCTCAATAAAAGTGAGCTGCATCCAGGCGCTGCTCCCTGAGCCTGGCGTGCTGCCGGCCCAACAGGGTGAGCACCAGGGTTGGGTGTTGATGGATCAGCTCCGTGAAGCTGTTGCGATCCAGCGAGAAGGCATGAACCGGCGTGATGGCCGTTGCTGTTCGGCTGTGTCGCTTCCTCTCACCGAGGAGATCCTCAAAGAAAAACACCTCACCATCGCCGTAGCGCAAACGATCCCGACCACCACTTGTGAGTTCAACAAGACCCCGTTCAATCGCAAAGATCGACGTGGCGAAGGAGTCTCGGCGGAAGAGCAAACTCCCAGTCGGCAGGATCAATTCATCGTGATTGCGATGCTCAGCAATCAGCTGCACAGCAGTCGGCATTGACGTCGTCGCTGGCAACTGAGACCACACAGAATCACCATTCATTGTGTGGTGACGAGTCCGAGGAGAATGTCTCTGACAAGACAATTATTCTTTTCTTAAAGCAAACCCGAAGAATTGAGCGAGAAGGCCTCCTCCTCAACGGAAGTGCCAAGGTCAAGCTGGCGATCACCCCTGGGAAGATGCGTGCCTCCTGGCTTCACCTCAGGTAACGACGGCTGTTGCGCGGTCCAGTGATGGCACCAAACCAGGCGCGCCAGTTCAGCGTGCACAGGCAGATGGCGCAGGCGACACCAACCCCCTTGATTTGTCGCCTGCGGAGCGCAGTGCGCACAAGACTGGCAGGACGGTGACGGCAGGATCACACCAACCAGAAGGAGAGCCAAAGATACGGACGCTTGTCAAAGCGGTCCAGCGGAAGAGGACAATCTGCGGCTTTGCTTCCACTTCCGACGCAATTCCAAAGGCCTCCATAGGATTCGACCCAACCTTCCCCCAGAGGCTCAGCCGGCATGGATCTGCACCGCACACCACTCCATGACCTCTGCGTGACCGCTGGCGGCCGCATGGTGCCCTTCGCCGGCTGGGAGATGCCCGTGCAATTTTCAGGGCTGATCGCCGAGCACACAGCAGTGCGGCAAAGGGTGGGACTCTTCGATATCTCCCACATGGGCGTGCTGCGCATCCAAGGCAGCAACCCCAAGGACGCTCTGCAGACCCTCGTACCGACAGACCTGCACCGCATCGGCCCGGGGCAGGCCTGCTACTCCGTCCTGCTTAATGAATCCGGAGGGATCCGCGACGACCTGATCGTTTACGACCTGGGGGAAACGAACGGCAACCAGGAAGAAGACAGTTTGATCGTGGTGATCAATGCCGCCTGTGCTGCAGCCGATACCGCCTGGATCAGCGAACAGCTCACGCCTCGGGGCCTGCAGGTCACTGATGAGAAAGGCGATGGCGTTTTGCTGGCCCTGCAAGGACCTGAAGCCTTGGCACGGATGGAGCAGCTGAGCGGCGTCGACCTGCACAAGCTGCCCCGCTTCGCCCATCGCATGCTGAACCTCACGGGGTTGTCCCGTCCTGTGTTCTGTGCCCGAACCGGATACACCGGGGAGGACGGCTTGGAACTGCTGCTCGCGCGTGAGGACGGGCGCAACCTCTGGAACCGACTGGTGGCTGAGGGGGTAACCCCTTGTGGCCTCGGCGCACGGGACACCCTTCGCCTGGAGGCCGCCATGCATCTTTATGGCCAAGACATGGACGCTGACACCACGCCATTCGAAGCGGGCCTGGGCTGGCTCGTGCACCTGGAGATGCCATCAACCTTCACCGGCCGTGCTGCTCTGGAGCGCGCTGCGGAAGCCGGACCATCCCAACGACTGGTGGGCCTGAAGCTGAAGGGACG
>WTFZ01000048.1 GCA_011523835.1 Synechococcus sp. CO36386bin_29
GACGATCGATTGCGTCTTCGACATGGCTACCTGCAGAGGGTTGGCATACTGTCAGAAATCTAACCAAGACTCATTTGTTTGTCAGTAAAAACTAAGGTTTTTATAGGGTGTTGTTCATGTGATTTGGCAATATCTGCAAAGCCTTCTTTATTCTCTTTGTGTTTTAGTGAGCTTGCCTCCGTTTTTGCATCTATCTCTGCTGTGAAGTGTAATATATCCAAATATACAGCGCTCATTATTCTGTTTGTATAGCTTGAATTACAGGTTTGAGATGAATGATAATCCTTCCATCAGGGCATGCAAAGGTTGATTATTGCTGTCTCCAAAGCCGCCTTGGGCTTTGCCTTGTTCCAGCCAACCCTCCAATCCAGCAGCGTTTGTGTCGTCTCCAACCAGCATGTGGTTTTCGGAGGCGACGCCTGGGATGTTGTCGATCAGAGCATTGCCTGGAAACGTCCCCAGAAGATGCCTGAGCAGAAGTTGTCCTTCAAGAAGCGCAGTTGTTTCTCCATCAGCATTGAAGTCTGGTTGCCAATTTGTGATTCCATCACCCTCTGTTATTGCCTCAATCTCTGATTCTGGGACTGTTTCGCTCAGCTGGTTGATGCCGGCATAGCGGGTCACTGTTTCTGAGGATCGGTCCCATCGATCTGTTTGACGTATTGCCAGGCCTGTCACGGCTTCGCTTGAGAGCTCTAGGCTGTCGCTTCCGTTGCTGTGTAACTCCAGCAAGCTGGCCCTTTCGTCGATGGGATTAGCTTGCGATGTCCACTCCGATTCATGATCCCAGCGATAATGCCATTCGCCGCCATTGACTAGATCATTGATCTGGAGTTGAGTGCCGTCTTGCCCCAGGTTGATGGTCGGTACCGGTGGTGGATCGGGAGCCTGTCCGATAACAAGATCTCCACTGATTTCCTCACTTAAGCGTTCATTGGCGTCGTTTGCTGTGAACAGCAGTGTGTTGTCGTCACCATCACGGATCAGCCATTCCTGGCCTCTGTCATCTTCGAGTCCCCAGATTGCAGCCATAGCAGTGAGATCAGCAGGCGAGTAAAAGTCCGGCCAGCCCTCGTCAGGCTTGGTGTAAGACATCGTGGTTTCCGAGGCATCCGGATCGCCAAAGCGTTCACCAGCAACGTCACCATCACTGCTGTCAAATGGGTGCTCGAGGCCCATGACATGGCCTAGTTCATGAACAATGGCAAAGTCGAGATACTCTTGGTCGTTTGTGAGTACGGGGGCGTTGATGACGATTTCCCACCATGATCGTCGTCGCCCCTCGTTGCTCAGCGCTAAGCCCAGTGTTGTGCCAGTACCGCCAACTTCGATTTCAGTGTCGAAGTAGATATTGATTTGACTCCCATTCGGTGTGCTGCTTTCGACGAAATCCAGATCAAGTTGTTGATTTAACTGGTCGAATACATCCAGGATCCACTGGTATCTTTCGTCGTCGATCGCCATGGTGGTGATCCACTGAGGGCCAACGCTGCCGCCACCGATGTAGGTATCACCACTCTCATCGTGGATGTAGAACCGCACAAATTCGTTGTCACCACCGAAGATCCGTGCACTGGCTCCAGCCAGTTCCGGGCTGATCAATTCCGCAACTGAAGGGATCATGGCCTCCGGGCACGTTGGGCAGAGTGACGTCGAATCTGAATCAACCTTCCTCAGTGGAGCCTAGCTGTGCTTTTGAGTCAGGTGATCGGTTCTCGGTTCTGCTTTGTCATCAACTCATTCAGCAGATTGACAATACCCTGCTGGAAGCTTGTTCCATATCCACCGTCTGCAAGAGCGGCACGTATCGATGCCTTGGATTGTGGCTGGACAAAGAAGGTGATGGCGGACCGCCCCAGGCGACTGGCCTGGACCTGGTTCATTGGAGAATTCGAGGCTGTCATTGGAGTTGACCTGTCAGGGTCAGAAGCTTGATTACAGCCTCTAGGCATTAGCAGGCTTTTTGTACCCCCATTTGGGGGGTAAAAGCATGCTTTGTTTCCCCATCTGGGGGATCTTCTGATTTCCGCTACCTGAGTCCGAGCCATTTATGGGTTTGCAGTCCCAGTCTCCAGTGTCGATGTTTTCGGACATGGTCGATCGACAGACGCTGGCCTTTGTCGCTCTGCCAACCGGGTTGCAGCAGAAGCACTGTTCCTGGGTTGGTTTTCCCGGCCATCTCCTCGGCGAACGTCAGATCGTTCGTGTCGTGCACGATCACCTTCAGCTCGTTGCAGCACTGCAGCAGCTCTGTTCGGGGAGGTCGGTGCGGTTTGGGAGAGAGTGTGATCCAGTCGAGAGAGCCGCTGAGTGGATCGACGCCGCTTGTCTCCAGATGGGTTTCGGTTCCATGCTGCGCCAGCAGTTCGGTCAGCCCGGAGAGGTTGTGGTGCAAGGGTTCACCTCCGGTGATCACCGTGAAGGCCGCACCATTTTTTGATGCTCTGGCGGCTTCCTGCGCCAGGGCATCGATGCCTCTGCGGGGATGGTGATCCAGCGGCCATGAATATTTGGTGTCGCACCAGGTGCAGCCCACCTTGCAACCGGCCAACCGGATGAAGAAGGCACTCTTTCCGCAGTGGAACCCCTCACCTTGAAGCGAGTGGAAGGTCTCCACCACGGGCAGCGTGTCCAGAGGACTCATTGCTGAGTTTTCAATGCCTCCACGGGCGAAGCTGGTAGGCGTTGTTGAGCTGCTTCAATCAGGCCTCGGAACAGTGGGTGGGGACGCCCTGGTCGTGAAAGGAATTCTGGGTGGTACTGGCAGGCTGTGAAGAAAGGATGACCTTTGAGTTCGATCAGTTCCACCAGGCGTCCGTCCGGTGACGTGCCGCTCACCACGTAACCGGATTCCAGAAACAGATTGCGGTAGGCGTTGTTGAACTCATAGCGATGACGATGTCGCTCGTAGACCACTTCATCGTCGTAAAGGCGATGGGCGAGTGTCTCAGGGGTGATTCGGCAGGGGTAGACCCCGAGACGCATGGTGCCGCCCAGATCGACCACATCTTGCTGTTCCGGCAACAGGTGGATCACAGGGTGAGGCGTGCCGGCATCGAGTTCAGCGCTTGTTGCCTCCGTCAGACCGGCCATATTTCTCGCCCATTCGATTACAGCGGTCTGCATGCCGAGACAGAGACCGAGGAATGGAACCCGTTGCTCCCTCGCCCAGCGAATGGCAGCGATCTTTCCATCGACACCTCGGTTACCGAAACCTCCAGGCACCACCACCGCGTCCATGCCACGCAACAGCGCATCGGCACCATCACTCTCAATCTGTTCAGCACAGACCCAGTGCAGGTCGAGTGACGCGTCCTGCTTCAGACAGGCATGCCGAAGCGCCTCCACGACTGAGAGGTAGGCGTCGTTCAACTGGATGTATTTGCCCACCAGCGCCACCTTGACCGCCGGCCCGGGGTTGCGGAGTTTGTGCACCAGCTGGGCCCAGCCGTCCATGTCGCTGTCGTGATCAGTGAGGTCCAACACGTCGAGCACTTCCCGGCAGAGCCCCTCCTCCTCCAGGTTGAGTGGGACGGCATAGATGCTGTCAGCATCCAGGGAGGGGATCACTGCCCTGGTGGGAACGCCGCAGAAGCCTCCGATCTTGCGCTTCATCTCCTCACTGAGCGTGCGGTCGCTGCGGCAGACCAAAAGATCGGGCTGGATACCGATGGACCGCAGCTCTTTCACCGAGTGCTGGGTGGGTTTGGTCTTCAGTTCCCCGGACGTGCCGATGAACGGCAGCAGGGTGACGTGGATGTAGGCGAGGTCGCGCCGTCCCACATCACCACGGAATTCACGGATGGCTTCGAGAAAGGGCAGTGATTCGATGTCGCCGACTGTGCCGCCGATCTCCGTGATCACCACATCGGCATTGCTGTTTGCCGCCACGCGGTGGATGCGCTCGCGGATCTCACCAGTGATGTGGGGAATCACCTGCACTGTTCCGCCGTTGTAGTCGCCACGGCGTTCCTTGTTGATCACCGCCTGGTAGATCGAACCTGTGGTCACGCTGTTGAGGCGTGACATGGCTGTGTCGGTGAAGCGTTCGTAGTGACCGAGGTCCAGATCGGTCTCGGCGCCGTCTTCGGTGACGAACACCTCACCATGCTGGATCGGGCTCATCGTGCCCGGATCAACATTTAGATAGGGATCCAGCTTCAGGATCGAGACGTTGTATCCGCGGGATTTCAGCAGTCGCCCCAGGCTTGC
>WTFZ01000144.1 GCA_011523835.1 Synechococcus sp. CO36386bin_29
TGCTGCGCCGCTTGCTGAGCAATGAGCCCAACAGCTTGTGGATCGCTACAGGCCTTAGCGCTGCAATGGGTTGCCTAGGCCGCTGGCTCGTGGCTTGAGGCCTAACCCTTTCAAAACCAAGGCTGCCTACCAACTGGATGTTTCATCGGCATCCCAATGGGTCTCAGCCAGCCAACACCCATTGAGGCAATCCACAGCCCTGAACTCGACGACGAGGAACTGCAGCTGATCCATGCCTATTGGCGCGCTGCGAACTACTTGGCCGTCGGCATGATCTACCTGCAGGACAACCCCTTACTGCGGGAGCCGCTGAAGCCTGAACACATCAAGAATCGACTGCTTGGCCATTGGGGATCCAGCCCAGGCCAAGCGTTCATTTGGGCCCATGCCAACCGGCTGATCAAGAAATACGACCTCGACATGATTTACATGTCAGGCCCAGGCCACGGCGCACCCGGCATGCGTGGTCCTGTCTACATCGATGGCAGCTACAGCGAGCGCTACCCCGACAAGTCGATGGACGAAGAAGGGCTGCGCAAGTTCTTCAAAATGTTCTCGTTCCCCGGGCATATCGGCAGCCATTGCACGGCCGAAACCCCCGGCTCGATCCATGAAGGCGGTGAGCTCGGCTATGTGCTCTCCCATGCCTGCGGCTCCGTTTTCGACAACCCTGAACTGATCACCATTGCCTGCGTGGGCGACGGGGAAGCCGAAACCGGTCCTCTCGCTACGAGCTGGCACATCAACAAATTCATCAACCCTGCCCGCGATGGGGCGGTGCTGCCGATCCTGCACCTCAATGGCTACAAAATCGCCAACCCATCGATCCTGAGCCGGATTCCCCACGACGAGCTCGAAAGCCTCTTCCGTGGCCTGGGCTGGGCGCCAATCTTCGTTGAGGGCTCTGAGCCCATGGCCATGCACCGCGCCATGGCCGAAGCGATGGAAATCGCGGTTGGCCAAATCCGCGCCTACCAGAACCTGGCCCGCAGCGAAGGGAAAACCTTCCGTCCGAGCTGGCCAATGATTGTGCTGCGCTCACCCAAAGGCTGGACCGGCCCCAAGGAGCTGGAGGGCAAAAAGATCGAGAACTTCTGGCGCTCTCACCAGGTGCCCATCACTGACGTAAAAACCAACGAGGCCCATCTGCGCCTGCTCGAGGAATGGATGAAGAGCTACGCGCCCTGGGAGCTTTTTGACGACAACGGCGCAGTGCGAGAAGAGATCCGCGCTTTGGCACCGGAGGGCAACCGCCGCATGGGCTCCAACCCCCACACCAATGGCGGCGTGCTCCGCAAGGATCTCTTGTTCCCGGAACTGAGCGAGTACGAGGTTCCCGTTGAGCTGCCTGGTGCTTCTGAGACGGAAAACACCTATCCCCTGGGCCAACTCATTCGCGATCTGATTCGGCTCAACCCGGAGACCTATCGGCTCTTTGGGCCTGACGAAACGGCATCCAATCGCCTGCAGGCGGTCTTTGAAACGTCAAAGAAAGCCTGGATGGCGGAATACCTGCCGGAAGACCTCAATGGCAGCGAGCTCAGCCCTGATGGCCATGTGGTGGAAATGCTCTCGGAGCACACACTGGTCGGAATGATGGAGGGTTACCTCCTCACAGGTCGCTATGGCTTCTTCCACACCTATGAGGCCTTCGCCCATGTGATCGCGTCGATGTTCAACCAGCACTGCAAATGGCTGGAGCACTGCGAAGAAATCCCGTGGCGGGCTCCGGTGGGCCCCTGGACCACCTTGATCTCCTCCACCGTGTGGCGCCAAGACCACAACGGTTTCACCCATCAAGATCCCGGCTTCATGGATCTGGCTGGCAACAAGCGCGGCGACATTACCCGCCTCTACCTGCCAGCTGATGCCAACTCACTGCTGGCTGTCGCGGAGGTGGCTCTGAGGGAAAACAACGTCTGCAACATCATTGTTTCGGACAAGCAAAAGCACCTGCAGTACTTGAGCCTGGAAGCTGCCCGCCGCCATGTGGCCAAGGGAGCCAGTATCTGGAAATGGGCCTGCAACGACGATTGCGGCACCGAGATGGATGAACCTGATGTGGTGATGGCCTCAGCTGGAGACATCCCCACCAAGGAAACCCTGGCTGCCATTGAGATTCTGCGCGAGTCAATTCCGCAGCTGAAGGTGCGCTACGTCAATGTGGTGGATCTCTTTGCACTCACTCCTGACAGCGAGCATCCCCACGGCATGAGTGATCGGGATTTCGAAACCCTCTTCACTCCTGACCGCCCGGTGATCTTCAACTTCCACGGCTACCCCTGGTTGATTCATCGACTCACCTATCGCCGTTCCAACCACGCCAATTTCCATGTGCGTGGATACAAGGAGCAGGGGAACATCAACACCCCGCTGGAGCTGGCGATGAACAACCAAATCGACCGCTTCAACTTGGTGATCGATGTGATCAACCGCGTGGACAGCCTCGGCTCCCGGGCAGCCCATATCAAGGATCGGATGCTTGATGAAATCCATCGCAACCGCACCTACGCCTACACCCACGGCATGGATAACCCAGCTGTGAGTGATTGGCACTGGCCCTATGGCCACGGCTCCAGCAAGGCGAACTAAAAGCCATGCCAACGCTGGTCGTTAACGCCGGCAGCAGCAGCCACAAGCTGGTGCTGTTCGGCGATACCGGAGAACGGCTCTGGAGTGGGGCCATCGACTGGAGTGACCGCGGTGGCGCCCTAGCTCAAAGCCAGGGCGAACTTTTGCAAGCACTCGAGGAGCAGCTTGAGCGGATGAGCAGCGCAGGCCATGCCTCTGAGAGCATCGGCCTGGTAGGTCATCGGATCGTCCACGGCGGCGATCATTTCCGCAGCACCGTTGCACTCGACGAGGAGGTGGCCCAGAAGCTGTCTGAATTGCGGCGGCTAGCGCCGCTCCACAACGGCCCAGCCCTCGACACGCTTGCGGTCCTACAGGAGCTCTTACCAGCAGCCAGTCATGTCGCAGCTTTTGACACGGCCTTCCACAGCAGCTTGCCTCTGGAATCGAAAACCTTGGCCATTCCAGCTCAATGGCGCAACCGCGGCCTGCAACGCTTTGGGTTCCATGGGCTCAGCCATGGAGCCATTGCACGGCGGTTTCCAACCCATCGGTTGCTGAGTTGCCATTTGGGGGGAGGCTGCTCCTTGGCCGTAATCCAAAACGGCTGCTGCATCGACACCACCATGGGGTACACCCCGCTAGATGGGTTGGTGATGGCCACCCGCAGCGGCAGCCTCGATCCCGGGGTGTTGCTGGAATTGCTGGATCAAGGGGTGAGCGTGGAGGAGCTGCGAACGGGCCTGCAACAACGCAGCGGCCTCTTGGGCTTGTCTGACATCAGCAGCGACATGCGGGATCTACGCCGCCTCGCCGCCAATCATGAGCCTGGAGCCAGCCTTGCTATCGCTGTGTTCCAGCAACAACTGCTCAAGGCCATCGGTGCTGGACAGGCCCTACTGGGCGGCGTGGATGTGTTGGTGCTCACTGGGGGAATCGGCGAACACGATCAAGCTCTGCAGCAGTGGCTCACCCCACGCCTGAGGGCCATTGGAATTCCCGCGCCAACGGTGATCGCCGCCGATGAAGAAGCGGAGATCCTGCGTCAGATCACCGAGATGACGCCGCCTGCAAGCAAGCCCGCCGCGTGAGTGCCATCGAGGTGAGCGTTGGGCTCTGCCAGCCCGACGACGGCCAGCTGGCTCCATCGGTGACCAACAAATTGGAGCAACCTCGCCAACGGTTCCAACCATCCAAGAGGGATGTGGCGGGATCTGAGCCCATCGGCGCGCCGCCCAGTTCATGGATGTAATAGCCGGGTGGCCCTGGCCGCTGGGAACCCGCTGCACTGGTGCGCACCCATGGCTCCACCAAAGGCAGATGCAGCAGCTCTTCAATCGGCCGCACCATGCCATCGGCTGCAGCCACCACCGTGTGGATGCGCTCCAGCATTTGCTCGAGCAACTGCTGTTCAGGCTCACGCCAACCCATGGCGATGTGCGGCACCGGCAAGCCCCAGGCATCACGGGCCTGGCCATCCAGCACAACGCGATTGCGCCCATCGGCCTGCACCTCACCGTGGCCGATCAAAAAGCCCAAGGCGGTGTCGGGCTGACGCTGCAACACAGGTGGTGGATCAAACCGTTGCACGGCACACCAGAGCCCGTAGCCCTCACCGGTGTTG
>WTFZ01000175.1 GCA_011523835.1 Synechococcus sp. CO36386bin_29
CCACGCCGATCAGATACAGAAATGTGGTGACCAGCACCTGACGCGCCATCGGATCGGACACCAAGCGCTGGAGGTTGGCTAAACCGACAAAACGCAGGGGTTCACTGACATCCAGCCCCGTGGCGGTGAAACTCATCACCAGAGCCATCAGGGCCGGCACCAGCACCGACAAACTGATCAGCACCACCGCCGGCAACAGGAACGCCCAGGCCGAAAGGGAGTTGCGCACTGATCTTTCGCGCACTGGACCAGCGACACTGTTGCGAGAGTAGGTGGGTTCCAACGGATTCATGACCACAATCACCCCGTTGCATCACATCCGCGTCGCACTCGAGCGCAATCCCTACGACGTTGTGATTGGAGCCGGAGGCCTGGCCAGCCTGGGTGAACAGATGCTGGAAGCAGGAGTCCAACCCGGTCGGCGTGTGCTGGTGGTCAGCAACCCGGATGTGGCCACCCCCTATGGCGACGCCTGCCTGCACAGCCTCAGGCAGGCAGGTTTCAGCGTGGAACTGCTGGTGATTGACGCCGGCGAACATCAAAAAACACCTGCCACGGTGGCCGCCATTCACGATGCGGCCTACAACGCCAAGCTCGAACGCAGCTCGTTGATGGTGGCCCTCGGCGGCGGCGTTGTGGGGGACATGACCGGCTTTGCGGCAGCCACCTGGCTGCGGGGCATCCAGGTGGTGCAGGTGCCCACAACCCTGCTGGCCATGGTGGACGCATCCATCGGTGGAAAGACAGGCGTCAACCATCCCCGCGGCAAGAACCTGATCGGTGCCTTTCACCAGCCGCGCCTGGTGCTGATCGATCCTTCCACCCTCAACACCCTGCCCGAACGCGAATTCCGGGCGGGCATGGCCGAGGTGATCAAATACGGAATCCTCGGCGACACTGCGCTGTTCGAGGAACTGGAGGCCTGCGCCGACCCGAGCACACCTGCTGGACTGGGGTCGGAGCGCTTGAGTTCAATTCTGCAGCGATCTGCTGCGGCCAAAGCCCGGGTGGTGGCCGCCGATGAAAAGGAAGGCGGTTTGCGGGCGATCCTGAATTACGGCCATACCTTTGGCCATGTGGTGGAGACCCTCTGTGGTTATGGCACCTGGCTGCATGGTGAAGCAGTCGCCATCGGAATGGTGGCAGTAGGCGAACTCGCCGTGCTGCGAGGAAGCTGGAGTCGCGACGAGGCTGAGCGGCAACGCCGGCTGATCGAAATCGTAGGCCTTCCAACCGCCTGGCCTGATCTCTCCGCCGACGCGGTGCTGGACAGCCTGCAAGGAGACAAAAAAGTGCGCGACGGTCGCTTGCGCTTCGTGATGCCCACCAGCATCGGGTCAGTTGAGATTCGCGATGACGTCAGTCGCGAGGACATTCTCCGCTGCCTGGAGCGGCTGCAAGGCTGAAGCCCCCCGCAGGCAAACCGCGGAGATACGTGAGCCAACGAAACGCCCCCAGGCCCGCAGGGTCCACAAGGCGCAGCATCGCCTCACGCCGCTGAAGGGCCTCCGACAGGCGTTGGCCGGGCAGTTGCTGTAGTGCATGAAGACGCTCAGCAAGACCGAGAGCAAGCAGTGCCTCCCCCTGCTTGGTCTGATCTCCCACCAGCCAGCCGTTGCTCTCGGCGGCATCATCCACCAACTCAATGCAGAGATGGGCCGTCAGGTCCTGGGCGCCGGGCTGACCCAAGGGCGACAGGCCTGCCTGTTGGGCGCAGACAGCCATCAGGGTGCCCTCAGAGCGCCGGGCGGTGTAGTAGCGCTGTGCCTCCAGGGCGTAATCAATCACAAGCAGGACGCCTGCATCTACAGCGCCGGTCACTGCGGCGAACCAGTCCGGCAAAGCACTGTTCCACTCGGTCGTCCAGCCCTCCTCGGCATCGGGCGGAGGCAGCTGGATGCCACGGTTCCTGCTCACACGGTTGATCTCGTCCTGTAAGGCATCGGGCAGAGGCCGATGCGTCGACCGCAGGCTTCCGTTTGGGTCCACTTCCACCCACTCCTGCTGGAGGGCGCCATCGATCCAGATCAATCGCTCCACCGGGAGGGCATCCAGCAACTCATGGGCGATCAGCACCCCCCGCACCGGAGAGCGTTGCAGCTCTTCAAGGGAGCACCAGCGCACCGAGAGACTGTCCACATGCTTCAGCAGGTCCTGCTGCCGCTGACGCATGCCGGGATTGGCCTCCACCAGCACCATGTCGATCCGAGCCAGCAGTGCTGGATCGGCACCGCGCAATTGGCTGATCAGATCCTGGGCCAGATGACCTTCACCAGGCCCGATTTCCACGATCGCCAGGCGTTGATCCGGATCGCTTGTCGACAGCTCAGTCAGCCAGCCCTGGAGCTGGGGAGCCAGCAACGCAGCGAAGTCGCCGCCAAGAGAGGGGGAGGTGACGAAATCACCCTGGGTTCCGATGCGGGCACGGCCGGCCCCGTAATAGCCATGCTCCGGCTCATTCAGGGCCAGATCCATGAATGTGGAGAACGGAACGGCACCCCCCGCCTGTTGCAGATGCGTTGCCAACCAGTCGGGACAGGACGCAGCCATCGGTTCCATTGGAGAGAATGCCGGTCGCTGCAGCAGTTCCATGGGAACACATCACATCCGACATCTGTGGAGCCTCGTCGTGGTGGCTCTGGTCAGCCTGGGTGTTCTGGTGACCCCGGCTGAGGCCTACGACAACCCCGAGCTGCTGCCGGATCACCCGACCCCGGTGATCGACCTCGCCCGCATCTTCTCCGACACCCAACGCGCCCAGCTGGAAGCCTCTCTCGGGGATGTGGAAGACCGGACGGGCTGGAAACTGCGGGTCTTGACGCAGTACGAACGCACGCCTGGATTGGCGGTTCGGGAGTTTTGGGACCTGGATGAAAGCAGTCTTCTGCTGGTGGCCGATCCGCGAGGAGGCAACCTGCTCAACTTCAACGTCGGCGATGCCTATTTCGCGATGATGCCGCGCACCTACTGGGTTGAGCTGCAGACCCGCTACGGGAATCAGTACTACGTGAAAGATCACGGAGAAGACGGAGCCGTCCTCGATGCCCTGAACGCTGTGGGGATCTGTCTCGACCGTGGCGGCTGCCAGGTGGTGCCTGGCCTTCCCCAGGAGCAATGGCTTTGGACCCTGACCACCTCGATCTTTGGTGGCCTGATTGCAGGATTTGCGGCTTACCCCCGGAAGGAAGGTGAAACCATCGCCTGGGCGTGGTTGCTCCTGCTCTCTCCGCTGTGGGTGATGTTGTTCGGTGTCTTTGGTGTGGCACCGGTGATCACCCGCACCTCAGAGGTGTTGCCCCTGCTGCGCAACGGAGTTGGCTTCCTGGCTGGTGGCATTGCCGCCTACTTGATTGCCCAGGCCACGGTCGGTCGGAAGCTTCAGAACGACACCGACGCGTAGCGGGAGCGAAATTGTTCAGAGCCGGGTGGCGCAGTCGATGCGTGACCCGGTGCACAGCTCGGGAGGAGCAGCGAGAGCCTGACGTTTGAGGTCGCGCAAGCGGCGCAACTCAGCCAGATTCACGTCATAGAACGAACGCAGCCGCGAATATTTCTTGACGGGCTGACCGTAGTAACTACGGCCGGCGAGGGTGGGGAACGACGCCCACTCAGGCGACAGCTTGGCCGCAAGGAGAGGGCTGAGAACGCCAGTGTCGGTGAGAGCAAGGGCCTTGCGGCGTTGAATCAGGAAGAGAGCACCTTGATCCTGAGCCTCCGGCCCGAAGCCTCGTACACCGATGCTGCGCTGAACAAAGTTCCAGGTGAAGGGCATGAACTGATAAGCCCCTGCAGCCGCACTGGCATAGCGGGAGCTGTAGATCACGCGATTGGGGTGACGGTCGAGGGAGGCCATCAACCCGCCACCGAACATCACCCGGTAGCCGACATCCAGCCCACCTTTCCAGGTGCCTTCGGCAAAACGTATGGTGTTGAGCATCGCCCGACGTTCGGGCGTGATCACATAGGGAATCACCAGGCTGGGCTGAACGTCAGCGGCATGGGTGAGTTGCGCCCGCGATTCGGGAGGGAGCAAGCTCGCTTGAGCGGGCAGAGACGAAAAAACTGAGGGCAGGACTCCGACGATCACGGCCGCTGAAAGCGTCTGACGACCGATGAATGCAGAGATAGCCATAAAAAGCGTTCAAACAACATGCCCTCTGACGAGGACGAGGAGCAGATCAGAAGCGGATGA
>WTFZ01000010.1 GCA_011523835.1 Synechococcus sp. CO36386bin_29
GCCCCTTCGAGGTGCCCCAGGAGGCCTACGACCAGTTCCGCCAGGCGATCGAGCGTGGCGCCAGCCTCGAAGCCGAGTGGAACCAAACCCTCGCCGCCTACCGCACCAAGTACCCCAGCGAAGCCGCCGAATTCGAGCGGATGCTGCGCGGTGAGCTGCCCGAGGGTTGGGACAAGGACCTGCCCACCTACACCCCCGAAGACGGTGGCCTGGCCACCCGCAAGCACTCCCAGATCTGCCTGGGTGCTCTCGGCCCCAACCTGCCTGAGCTGATCGGCGGCTCCGCCGACCTCACCCACTCCAACTACACAGACATCAAGGGAGAAACCGGCTCTTACCAGGCCAGCAGCCCCGAGAAGCGCTACCTGCACTTCGGCGTGCGCGAGCACGCCATGGCGGCCATTCTCAACGGCATCGCATATCACGACAGCGGCCTTATCCCCTACGGCGGCACCTTCCTGGTGTTTGCTGACTACATGCGCGGCTCCATGCGCCTGTCGGCCCTGAGTGAGCTTGGCGTGATCTACGTGCTCACCCACGACTCCATCGGCGTCGGTGAAGACGGCCCCACCCACCAGCCGATTGAAACCATCCCCTCCCTGCGGGCGATGCCGAACATGCTGGTGTTCCGTCCTGGCGACGGCAACGAGACCAGCGGTGCTTACAAGGTGGCCATCCAGAACCGCAAGCGCCCCAGCTCCCTCTGCCTCAGCCGCCAGGGCATGGCCAACCAGGCCAATTCCTCGATCGACAAGGTGGCCCTGGGCGGCTACGTGCTCGAAGACTGCGAGGGCACCCCTGAGCTGATCCTGATCGGCACTGGCACTGAGCTCGACCTTTGTGTACAAGCCGCCAAGCAACTGACCGCCGAAGGCAACAAGGTGCGCGTGGTCTCCATGCCTTGCGTGGAACTGTTCGACGAACAGAGCGACTCCTACAAGGAAGACGTGCTTCCCAACGCTGTGCGCAAGCGCATTGTGGTGGAAGCAGCTGAATCCTTCGGCTGGCACCGTTTCATCGGCCTGGACGGTGACAGCGTCACCATGAACCGCTTCGGCGCCTCCGCCCCCGGTGGAACCTGCCTCAAGGAGTTCGGCTTCACTGTTGAGAATGTAGTGGCCAAATCCAAGGCGCTGCTGGGCTGATCCAGAGTTCAACTGAGACCAATCCATGGGGCGGAGGAGACACTCTTCCGCCTCTTTTTTTGAGCACCTTGTGCTGACCTGCGCGAGCATGAGCCCATGCGCAATCTGATCACTGGAGGCGCAGGCTTCCTTGGCTCACACCTCACCGACCACCTGATGAAGGCAGGGGAGGAAGTGATTTGCCTTGACAATTACTTCACTGGTAGAAAAAGCAACATCGCTCAGTGGATCGGCCACCCTGATTTTGAGCTGATCCGTCACGACGTCACAGAACCGATCAAGCTTGAGGTTGATCGAATCTGGCATCTGGCTTGCCCGGCATCACCCATCCACTACCAGTTCAACCCAATTAAAACTGCCAAGACCAGTTTTCTCGGCACTTACAACATGTTGGGGCTGGCCAGGCGCGTAGGAGCCAGGCTCCTTCTCGCCAGTACCAGCGAAGTGTATGGCGACCCTGAGGTCCATCCCCAACCGGAAAGCTACCGAGGGTCAGTCAATCCCATCGGAATCCGCAGCTGTTATGACGAGGGCAAGCGAATCGCCGAAACACTCTGTTTTGACTACAAACGCATGCACAACACAGAAGTACGTGTGATGCGCATCTTCAACACCTACGGCCCTCGCATGCTTCCCGATGATGGTCGCGTCGTCAGCAACTTCATCGTTCAGGCTCTCAAAGGTGAGCCACTCACACTGTTTGGCGACGGGTCACAGACCCGGTCGTTCTGCTATGTCGACGATCTCATCGACGGCATGATCCGTCTGATGAACAGTGATCACACAGGCCCGATGAACATCGGCAACCCAGACGAATTCACCATCCAAGTACTCGCCCGGATGGTTCGCGATCGCATCAATCCGAATTTAAAGATCGTCAACAAGCCACTTCCTCAGGATGACCCTTTGCAACGTCAGCCCGTGATCAGCCTTGCTGAAGAGGCTCTGGGATGGAAGCCAACCATATCTCTATCGTCCGGCCTTGACAGAACCATCGCCGACTTCAAATCACGAATCAAAGGAGACAACCAGACCTAGTCAGTGCAGCCTTGTACATCTCAGAAGACATGCACTCTGCTTAATCTACCGTCGCTTTTTACGTAGTATTTAACTATAAATAACCATGGCACTATCAAAATCAAGGACCACTCAAACCACGTATTTCCGCCAAAGGAATCACGATGCCAGAAAAGTCCATGGACATGTTCTCAGTAATGTAAAGGCGATGTGAACTTTCAGCAGCGTCAGCAGCGATTTCCAGGCAATCAGCACAAACAAGAGGACCATTGGGATCCTTCGATGACAGCCAAGAGATCAATGGACTAATGAAAAAGACAGAAACGCCTGATGCGACCAATCAACTTCTGCGCCTACAAACATACCCAAGCCACTCGACTTTCAAGACTCAAAAATCAATGATTAAACATGAAGTCAACCTGAGAGAAGCTTTCACCAACGAAGCGGTTAAAAGATATCACCCAAAACTGTATCCAAAAAGTGCAGTCTTTGGAATAGCCTTATAGAAAGCACATTGACTTACGATTGAGCGACGACCACAACAGCACCTTAAGAAAGGCCAACTCAAGAAATAGTAGAAGTAGCTTATCCACATCAACCTAAGGTAGGCTTAGTAGAACAAGATTTTACAGTTGCTATGGCAGAAATCTATAGCCCCTCTTACTGGCTAGACGAGCGCTTCGATCTTTCCACAAGCAACACTCATAAAGAAACCTGCCTTCTTTGTACATCCCCCAGAGTAGGGAGCCATTACTTATCATCAATTATGTCTGCCTCTCAAGACCTAGGAAAGCCTTTCGAGTATTTCCACAAAGGGCATCTTGCAGAATGGATGAAACAAACTGGCACCAATAGCATCGATGAATGCATCTCATATATCGTCAGGCATCGGACAACAAGAGGCGGACTCTTCAGCCTAAAGGCCCACTGGAGCCAATACAAATGGATTAAAAAAACGAATAGTACAATCATAGACTCTCTGAAAATCAATCACTACATATATCTAACAAGAAAAGACATACTTGGACAAGCAATTTCAAATACTATTGCTCAACAAACGGGCTCGTTTATAAGCCTCAGCGGCAAATCAACAAAAAAGCCAGCGTACTCTGCGGAACAAATCAAAGAACGCATTAAATTTGCCATCAGAATATCAAAGCAATGGGAATCATTCTTTACCACTCAAAAGATACAACCATTGCGGATTGATTATCAAGACTTACAAGAAGACCCCTCAAGGATGATGCACGCAATATACAATTTTATCGGCATTACAAAGACTCAAGCAGAGACAGACACACTGATTTCTGATTACAGGAAGCAGAATGATCATAAACCCCAAAAACAAGCTGACCAGACAAATAATGAATGGAGGCAAAGATTTCTAAGCGAAGAAGAATTTGTTATACCTGAGTGACAAACAGATGGATCAATAAATTGCCATCACCAATGGGCAAAAAATAAAGTCACTAATACTGCGATGCACCGCATGAATACACCAACCAATACCTTATAAAAGACTCTAAAACTATCTAATCCTGGACCCAGGAAAGAAAGCGACCTAAAGCCTCAACAGCAACCGCTTACATTCCACTCTTCAAACATACTTAGACTAGCTTAATGTGCATGCTAAAATGCTCATTGACTGAAAACAGGGAACAGCTACAAAAAATCAATGATTCGAGAATATAGTTATGACAATCCATACAAGCGATGGTTTTTACTTATTGACAGACTTACAAAAACCAATATTACGAACCAGCGTGTACAGAGTCGATAAATTGAGATAGAACCTTAACGTTTGAGTCGTCCATGACCTCACGCAACACAAGGGCTGCCTGATTCAAATGACTATATGAAGAATAAGCATCAAATTCATCCAACATATTATTAATCTGATCCGATAAATTTGAACCTGTCACTGAAGATGAGCATACGTGATGTCTTTGAGCTAATTCAGGCGAACAGATAAGCGGTTTCCCAAAACTGAGAGCCGATGGCACAGATGATGTAATCTTTGAAATTGCAACAGAATTAAAAACACCTTTGCGCGGTAAGCAGAGAACTGCGTCCGCGCCTGACAAACATTCGTAATACTTAGAATACGATGTCATCTTGGAACCACTATCTAAATCTGAGAACATAAAGATATTTTCTATCCCATTTTGTTGCGCAATCTCTTGAATTAAAGCTCGATCCGCACCACCTCCAACAATCTGTAAACGCAACCTCTTGGTCCATCGATCCTTATTACTAATGACAGCTTGCATAAGCTCATCGTAGGCCAGTCGCTTCCAGGAAACACCACCTAGAATTGAAAATATGTGGTCATTAGATTGACGATTAACCACTAGATTAGGCGAAAAAACATTATAGACTACGAATGATTTTGAATTCACATTCCAGTCGGCTGAATCACGCTTAACGTGAGGTGATAAAAATAGAGGGCAGTATTTCCCAGAATTGAAGGCTTCTGCAAGAACTTTAGATTTTCTTATAAGGACATTATTATGGACAACTCCAGCAACACGAATATTTTGCCGAACAAAAAAATCTGCCACATACTCTGTCTGGGTATTTTGCAAAGTTAAAAGTATAATTAAATCTGGCTTGTCATCAAGAACTTTATGTAGCAAATCTGTCTCCGCATATTTGTTTAATTTTGTCGAGTGATATCGAATGTCGATTTGAGTTTTGCCGGAAAAATATGAATACACATCACCTTTTTTGTTGAAAGATTCTTGATGAAGCCAAACCTTTACATCAACTCCTAATTTTAAAAGTGCTTGACAGAAGCCCAGCGAAACTTCTTCATGTACAGGGCCAAGCTGAAAAAGCGAAACAACAGTCATGACTCGTAAATACTGTATCTACGGACGTCATCAGCCCAGGATTCTGGAAGCTCTTTATTAATTAAGCGTGGAACGTCTTTGTAAACATCAGAAAAATGCATAAATATGCGTGCCATATCAGCCTCAGTTGGGGAAAAATCATTGGAGGCGGGAGAGGCATTTACTGATACTGCCAGTGATGATGATAATTCCTTAGGAGGTATATATTTAATTTGAAGAAAAGAGCAGAGAGCTGACAGATATTGATCAGGATCTTCGAATATTTTTTCATAATATTCAACATAAAGCTTGTCACTAGGAATGACAGATTGAAGGATAGAAATGGCATGATCGTACCGAGTGTACTTATTAAACAAAGCTTGCTTTAACCCTTGAATATATTTTTTTTGGAGATCAAATTGTGGTCGACTACGGCCCCAATACTGTAAAGCAGAAATGTAACGCGAGATAGGTCGCCTAATCAACATAAAAACCTTGGTTTTTGTGTGACTACTGTATATAGCTTGAAGATACTCCTTGGTAAGCAAGGCGTACTCGGGAGTAATTTCTCCAAAGGATAGATGCTGATCATCAAGCCTACGATCAAAGTATTGAAAATATGTCAACCCACCATCATGAATGCTAATTCGATCCGCAATTGCCTGAGTGAGAGGATTATTAAGTCCATTGCTTTGTCTATTTGATAAAGATTGAGTGAATTTATCTTCAAGATTATTGTTATTTTTAGCGATTGAATCAAAGACATGCATCTCTTTGAGTGGAGACATACAAAATTGGGGGTGCTTTTCTAAGTACTTCCCTAACCATGTCGATCCACATCTTTGGGCACCTACACCGAGGCAAAAATTTTTGGTACTTGAAAGTTGATTATCATTTAAATACAAAACTGATTCTAGTTTATTTAACATGTATTCAGGCAACACCATGCATTTTGCTGAATTTAGCACGGCAGAGACACGCAATAGTTACGAAACCAGAGGTGGCGATGGCATCGGCCATAAACCTTAAATCAATAGAGCTTATTCAATTCAGCAATCAACTGCTTAACGCCTTTGGTATAGACAGCGAGGTTATTAGCTGTTTTCACCTTCAGAAACAAATCACGGGATTTTTCCCTTATAAGAGTACGTATCAATTGAATTTTTTCCCTATTTTGGGAAACGATATCGTCGATTGAATTAACATAACGAGCTCTTTTATTTGGGGCCCATCCAAATACCTCCTTTTCACGCTTTAATCGAAAGCTAATATCTCTTACTCTATGGTTATACGAACCTCCCTGAGATTTTATAACATCTTGAACATTAATTTCTTGGAACGATAGCTCATCAGAATGATCGTTGATTAATTGCATAGCAGCTTGTGATCGAATGATCACTAGATTCGAACCAAGAGGATCCTTGACGAATGGTTGGATCCAAGCATCCCCAAAAATAATATCTGCTGTGCTGCCAAAGACATCCTCACAAAAGTCACATGCTTTAATTTTTAGATGGGGGATTTTCCAATCACCAGCTGGCAATGCAGTCCTTCTCCTTGAATATATCTTACTACTCAAATGCTGAGAGTAAAAATTATATTGAGATGCGTTCCGATCATGATCAGTCTTATGACGAAAATCAATGTAAGTAATAGGATCTTGATAATTATCAAGCCCAGCCTGCATTGCCATCAAACTTGCATAATGCTTCGACTTTAAATGACCACAAAATATAGAAATAACTAATGGAATTTTAGCCTTAAGTTTAGGATATTTTGCCTGCAAAAGTCGAAGCGAATGACAAAAACATGGTAAACCCACAAATGCAAAACGCCGCTCATCAGTTGACTCAAAAACTTCTCTGATAACATCAGAAAAATTAGTTGGATAATAAGCTGATTTAGCGCCAAGCCTTACTGCTTCTGGATTATTTGCAATATAATATTCAAAAAGTGACTCTACTTTCTCTGTTTGGCGTACCTGGATTACTCCATCGACAACATTGTCTTTCAAGGCATTGTTTAAAAACCATTTGACCATTCCTCCTGAGGCACCCTTGCTTCTATAGTCACCAGTGGTTACATGACCAGCAAGTAGTTTTGTGAAAGAGCCTATATCTGGATGATATTGGTCAAGCATTCCATATAATTTTGAATTAATTGAAAATTCATTTTCAGTCTCATCAACAAACGGGCACACAGAAGAATCAAGTTTTTTTTGATCGTCAGTCGTTATCGGCGGAACAAGTTCTCCATACACGTTGGTTTTTGCTGGCTCATCGATGAAAACATGACAGCCTCCGCATCCAGAGCATATGCCTTGCTTAAGAGCTTGATTATCAGTTAAATAACCGTAATCTCTCGAGATTACTTTTTTTTTTGAAATTGTTCGATGACAGTGCTTATTGGCTTCATCGCAAGGTTTGACACAATTAAAGATTGAAAGGAGATATGGGTTAACATTTTAGAGTAATGGGCATTGACATATTGAAATTTATCAGTCAAGCTTTCTTTGCCTGCAGGATTAAAATAAAGATCGTTTTCTAAACCCCAATGATCGAGCAACCCCTTCGCTTTAACTCCGTTATATCCGATGATTATCGGAGGAATACCAGATCTTAACGCCAAAATACCTAAATGCATTCTGCAAGTAATGACAGAATGCAGCTTCCTTAAAACATAGATTTCAAATGCGGGATCAAGTACATCGCTCAGGTATGAATTTGATCTAAAGGCTTCATAGAATTGTTGATTAATTTTAACCTCTCCTCTTGTAGTTCGAGAATCATGAGGCAGAAATAAGAATCTGAATTGATTACTATGCTCCTTTACAAAAGCTTCAAATTGAGATTGAACATATATATTATTTTCACCAAAATCCTCGTGAAGGTTTAAAGCTACAACGGGTACTGTTGAAGAGTTAATCCATTGTACCAGTTCGGATTGACTTTGCGAAAGATTACTTAAATTGCAATTATCTGGGCAAAGATGAGCTAAGTCAGCACACAATTGCACGGGATTTAATGGTTTAATATCGTCTTCAATTAAACTCTGTGAATATGTATCTCGAGCCCAAAGAGTAAGAGACTTATACTTGCCTATTGAGCGCAAAAAATTATTCTTTCTATCCTTGCCATAACTAGTATTAATAATATGAATCGGCTTACCAAGATCAATAAATGACTTAATCAAACTTTTACTGATTCCATAGTAAGCGATAGTATCGTTTCCAAAATAAATTAAAGCGTCGTATTTCGTATAATCTTCGATTGCTTCTGCTTTCTTAACTGTGGGACTGAAATATTCAATATCGTAAAAGTCGAACAGACTTTCAATTGTCAACACCAATGCAGAATCTCCTACATTTCCCTTTACAGGAGAAGGACGCCTTATTAGGTACATGCGCTAAAAGAATTATTGTCATAACTTTATCATACATATACGAGGGGGCATCCTGTAATTATAAATTTCTCACCGAACAAACAAATTTAGATCAAGACATGAGCATCAGTCAATATGCATTTTCACTAAATAGCGATAACAGAACGTATAGCCAACTAACAATGATTGAGCGAGTCAAACAGATATCAAGCTATAAAAATTTTAATTATTAATATTGAAGATAAATCAGCAGGCTTTATTTGTATAAATCAGTGCCTTAATCGCCTCCCGTACAGCAATTGAATCAAGCGAGACAATTAATCAGCTTTGTCGAGCTTAACGGTCGTAAGCTCTGCAGCTCCTGCTTTGATTTCAAGAACCTTCTCAAGTCCTTCAAGATCTTCATCAGTGATCTTGGTCTGCATCGGGCAGTGCTTGGGACCGCACATCGAGCAGAACTCAGCCTGCTTGTAGATATCAGCCGGCAAGGTCTCGTCGTGGTACTCCTTGGCCCGCTCAGGATCCAAGGACAGCTCAAACTGCTTGTTCCAGTCGAAGTTGTAGCGGGCGCGGCTGAGCTCGTCGTCACGGTCACGGGCGCCGGGGCGGTGGCGGGCGATGTCTGCCGCATGGGCAGCGATCTTGTAAGCGATCAGGCCTTCGCGCACATCCTCAGCGTTGGGCAGACCGAGGTGCTCCTTCGGCGTCACGTAGCAGAGCATCGCCGTGCCATGCCAACCGGCCATGGCCGCACCGATGGCTGAGGTGATGTGGTCGTAGCCGGGAGCAATGTCGGTGACCAGCGGGCCGAGCACATAGAAGGGTGCTTCGCTGCACTCCTCCATCTGCTTCTTCACGTTGAACTCGATCTGGTCGAGGGGAACGTGGCCGGGACCCTCCACCATCACCTGCACGTCGTGCTTCCAGGCGCGACGGGTCAGTTCACCGAGGGTGTGCAGTTCAGCCAGTTGAGCAGCGTCAGACGCATCGTGCTGGCAACCGGGACGCAGCGAGTCACCAAGGGAGAAGGTGCAGTCGTAGCGCTTGAAGATCTCGCAGATGTCGTCAAAGCGCGTGAACAGCGGGTTCTGGCGGTGGTGATACAGCATCCACTGGGCCAAGATGCCGCCGCCCCTGCTCACGATGCCGGTGAGACGTCCTTTCACCTTGGGCAGGTGCTCAATCAGCAAGCCCGCATGGATGGTCTGGTAGTCCACGCCCTGCTGGCAGTGCTTCTCGATGATGTGCAGAAAATCGTCCTCATCGAGCTTCTCGATCGAGCCGTGCACGCTCTCCAAAGCCTGATACACGGGCACCGTGCCGATGGGTACCGGAGACGCGTCAATGATCGCCGTGCGCACCTCATCCAGGTTCACACCACCTGTGGAGAGGTCCATCACCGTGTCGGCGCCGTACTTCACCGCCAACTTCAGCTTGTTCACCTCTTCAGCCGCATCGGAGGCGTTGGGGGAAGCACCGATATTGGCGTTCACTTTGCATTTGCTGGCGATACCGATCGCCATCGGCTCCAAACCGATGTGGTTGATGTTGGCCGGGATGATCATGCGGCCCCGGGCCACCTCCTCCATCACCAGCGATTCGGGCAGGTTTTCCCGTTTCGCCACGTAAGCCATTTCCTCAGTCACCACCCCCTGACGGGCGTAATGCATCTGAGACACGTTGGCCTGGCCCTTTCGGGGAGACACCCAGGAAGCGCGCATGATTGGAACTGCGATGGGAAGCCAGAGGTCGGCGACGGCCGGTTCGATCACGCTGGTCACTTCCCTTCGCCGGCATGACCCGGTTCAGGTTCAGAGGGTGTGATCTCAGCCCCGCCGGCCATAAAGACCGTACGAGGCACCCCTAGTGGTGATCGAAAGCTAGCAAGCGTGCCCGGCTTTCCAGGTCAGCTCGATTGCAGACCGTTCAGAGCAGCTGCCACCACACGGTGATCACTGTCCTGCTGCAAGGGCTGCAACAGCGCTCTGGCTTGATCACCAATGGCCCGCCCTGCACCATCCCGCACCAGGCGTCCAAGAATTTCGGCACCGCTCACCCTCACGGTGCCGTCAGCATCTGTGATCGCCATCGATGCCAGCTCCATCAGCCAGGTGAGATCAATCTCCGGCTGCTCAGCCAGAGCAGAAAGAATGCTGCAGCGCACCAGCCAGGCGTCATCGGCAGCGAAGGCTTGTTGCAGGAGTGGCCAGGCTCGATCCACGCCGTAGCTGGCCAGAGCATTGGCAGCTTCCGCCCGCACGTTGGAGTCCTCATCGCTGCCGAGCAGCGTCTCCAGCACGGCCCAACCCTGCTCGGTGCGTTTGTAGCCCAAACCACTGCAACTGAGAGAGCGCACCAGAAACGCCTGCTGCTGCGTTCCCAGCACCAGCAGAGGCACCGCCTCTTCGTCGCTGCAGAAGCGCAGCTGGGTGAGGGCTGGCATCGCCCGGGTGGGATCCCCGGAGCCAATCGCTTCCTTGAGCAAATCGAGATCTGGGGCGTCCCCTGGAGGGGTCTGGGAGCTGGATGCCATCGGATCAGGATTCCTCGAAACGATTGCTGCGCAAGGCCATCAAAAGCCGATAACGCCGACGTCGCCGGCCAACAACGGCATGAATCACCAGGCCGATTCCCACCAGGATGGCAGGAAGAGACTGCCATTTGTCCGGCCCCTCCCGCTGCAGAAGAGCAACCACACCGAGCAGCACCATCAGAGGAGCAGCCAGGGAGAGAAGCACAGGCAGACGGAGACGGGCCGAATGCGGTCGGTTCATAGCGGAGGCTCCCAGGCCAGCATCGCCGCCGTCAGCACCCGGATCCCCACCGAAAGACAGGCTTCATCCGGCAGGAAATGGCCGTTATGCAGCGGAGCACACCCCTCAGGTCCCGCCACCCCCAAGCGAAACATCGTGCCGGGAACATCCTTGAGCAGCTCAGCGAAGTCCTCGGCTCCCAGGGAAGGCTGCTCCAGCCTCAACACCTGAGTCGCCCCCAGCTGCTCGATGGCGCAGCGCTCAAGCAGAGCCGTGAGATCCGCGTCGTTGTGCACCGGAGGCGAGATGCAGCGGTAGTGCACCCGGGCGGTGGCACCGAAGCCCGCGCACAGGGCCTGCACGGTGTCTTCGATCCAGGAGGGCAAACGATCATGCACATCCGTGCAGAGACAGCGCACGGTGCCGAGCAGACGCACCCGGTCGGCGATCACATTGAAAGCCTTTCCGCCTTCGATGCGCCCGAAACTCACCACCACAGGATGCAACGCATCAAGCCGGCGGCTGATCGCCTCCTGCAATCCAGTCACCACCCGCGAGGCGATCCAGATCGCATCCACCGATTGATGCGGACGGGCGCCATGCCCCCCCTCCCCGATCACTTCGATCTCCAATTCACCCGCCGCGGCCGTCAGGCTGCCGCTGCGCACGCCGATACTCCCCGCCGGCAGAGAGGGGAACACATGCACACCGAACAAGCCGTTCAGACCTTCTGTCGCTCCGGCATCCCGCATCCAACGTGCTCCCTGGGCCAACTCTTCGGCGGGCTGGAACAGCAGGCGCAAGCCCACGGGCCGCTCTGGCTCAGCGGTCAGCAGCCGGGCCACCCCCAGGCCAATGGTGCTGTGCAGGTCATGGCCGCAGGCGTGCATCACCCCCTGGCGCAGGGAGGCGTAAGGCAGACCCGTGCGCTCCTCCACCGGCAGAGCGTCCATGTCCACCCGCAACCCCAGCTTGGGCCCCTGCTCCGGACCGAGATCCGCCACCACACCGGTACGCCCCACACCCTCACGCACCCGCCAGCCGGCCTCCCGCAGGGCACCCGCTAGTAAGGCAGCGGTCTGATGCTCCTCGCCGCTGAGCTCAGGGTGGGCATGCAGATGGCGACGAAACTCGATCAACTCCGGCAGCATCGCCTCGAGGCGCTCAGTCCAGTGCAACGAAGACGTCATGACACCTCCAAAGCGAGAAAGCGCTCGAGATCAGCAATCGGCGTGGGCGGCCAGCGCCGCACCATGGCCAACCAGGCCGAATCGCGGTAGCTGGGGTCGAGCCCTGCGGCAGCGGCCCAATGGCTTTCGGCTTCACCGCGGGAGCCCTCCCGCCAGAGCAAAGCGCTGAGTGCGGCGCGGGCATCGGCAAACAAGGGATAGCGGCGGATCAGATTGCGCAGCTGACGCTCAGCTTCCGCAAGATCCTCGAGCTGATAAAGAGCCAAGGCATCACTGGAGCGGGCCATGGCAAACCCTGGGCGGGCATCGGCGGCCTGGCGATACAACCGCTGAGCTTCGGCCCAGTCGCCCTCAGAGCCACGCACATTGCCCAGGTTGTAAAGCGCCGAAGCATCGAGGGGATCGCGCTGGAGAATCCAGTCGTAATCCGCCGCAGCCTCAGGCCAACGCTGCAAGGCTTCCTCAGCGGTGCCCCGGTTGAGATGGGGGTCGGCATCGTCCGGTGCCAGGTCGATCGAGCGGGTCTGATCGGCAATCGCCCCCTCAGGATCACCCAACATCAAGCGAATGTTGCCGCGGTTACTCCAGGCGGCGGCATCGCGAGGCGCCAGCTCCAGCACCTGATCCCAGAGGGGCAGCGCTGCCTCCGGGTCGCCCTGACGGCTCAGGCTCAAGGCCCGCTCAAACAAGCGCGGCAGATCATCCGCCTCCGGGTCGCCTGCGGCCATCACCGAACCGGGCAGAATCAGCAGGGCAAGCAGCACCAGCAAGCTCAACCATTGGCGTAGTCGCGTCATGCCACCTGCTCCTGAGGGTCTGGCCAACCGAGATGCCCCCGACCCGCGGCAGTCACCACCCGACCCCGGGGGGTGCGCTGCAGAAAACCGAGCTGCAACAGGTAGGGCTCCACCACTGACTCGAGGGTGGCCGGGTCCTCTCCGAGAGCGGCTGAGAGGGTGTCGAGACCGGCTGGACCACCGCCATAAGACTGGAGCAGCAGTTCCATCAAACGGCGATCGCTGGCATCCAACCCCCGACCATCCACGCGATGCAGGGTGAGGGCCTCATCCACCAGGTCCCGATCGATGCAGCCCTCACAAGCCCGCACACAAGCCACATCCCGCACCCGGCGCAGCAGGCGGTTGGCGATGCGGGGGGTGCCACGGCAACGACGAGCAATCTCGCTGCAGGCCTCCGCACTGAGCTCAAGATCCAGCAGGCCGGCCGCCCGTTCCACAATCGCCTGCAGATCCTCAAGCCCGTAGAACTCGAGCCGTTGGATCAGCCCGAAGCGATCCCGCAACGGCGAACTCAGAGCACCGGCGCGGGTCGTGGCCCCCACCAGGGTGAAGGGAGGAAGATCGAGAGCGCGGGTGCGCGCCGTACTGCCTTTGCCCACGGTGAGATCCAGGCGGCGGTCTTCCATGGCCGGATAGAGCAGCTCTTCCGCCACCCGGCTGAGCCTATGAATCTCATCGATAAACAGGAGATCCTTGGGCTGCAGGGTCACCAGCAGACCCACGATGTCGCGGGGGCGCTCCAAGGCCGGTGCACTGGTGATCCGGCAGGTCACGCCCAGCTCTTCGGCGAGCACCATGGCCATGGTGGTTTTGCCTAGGCCAGGGGGGCCGTACAACAGCACGTGATCGAGGGACTCGCCACGGCCCACCGCCGCCTGCACGGCAATGCCCAGCACCTGCTTCAGCTCCCGCTGACCGATGTAATCTGCAAGACGCTTTGGCCGCAGGCTGTCCTCCTTGGTCCCAGACCGCCCGGGCTCGAGATCATCCCCGGCCTGCCGGGCCCCATCCACCACGCGATCCGGGACGCGATCTGGGCGTGGACGCTGAGATGCAGCGTTGGATGAAACGATCGCCATGATGGAAGGGTACCGACCCCTGGATAAGGTCGGTGAATCAAGCGGCTGAGAAGTCTGAAGGGGGATGGCCAAAGGAGGAGGCAAGAAGAGTGCCGCTGCCGCACGAGCCGCAGCCAATCGTCTGCTGGCGGATAACCGCCTGGCCCGGCATCAGTACGACATCCTTGAAACCCTGGAAACCGGCATCGAACTGGTGGGCACCGAGGTGAAATCGATCCGGGCCGGACAGGCCAACCTTCGCGACGGGTTCTGCCTGATCCGCAATGGAGAACTGCAACTCCACAACGTGCACATCTCCCCCCACACCCATGCCAGCGGCTACTTCAACCACGATCCGCTGCGGGTACGACGCCTGCTGGCACACCGGCGTGAAATCGACAAACTGCGAGGCCAGCTGGACCAGAAAGGCCTGACGTTGATTCCCCTTAACCTGCATCTGCAGGGCTCATGGATCAAGCTCACCCTGGGCCTGGGCAAAGGGCGCAAGCTCCACGACAAGCGCGCCGCGGAAAAAGACAAGCAGATCAAGAAAGAAACTCGCGCGGCACTCTCGCGCTACTGAGGCAACACGAATCAGGCTCTAATCCATATCGGGAGTTGGAGCCTGATCATCCTCCGAGTCATCGAACTGAGGGGTCGGGAGAACTTCGTCGACTGGCGGCATGTCCAACCCATCCGGCATCGGCTCGGATGTTTCGGGCAACATCTCGACCGGTGGCTCGGCATCGGGAGCCAGGTCCGTGATCGGATCAGGATCCCGATCGGGCCGGAGCTTCGACTCCGGGCGATCCGCCCGGCAAGACAGCGTGAGCAAACCGGAGGAGACGCCATCATTCGTGACCAGCACCTGCACAGGAGATCCAGCATCCTCAGGCAATGTCACAACGCGCAGGGGGCCTCGATCAGCCTCCACTTGACCATCGGCCCCGTACACCGTCATCTGCATCAGGGGCGTTCCGTTGATCCCGAGCACCAAACGTCGACCAATCGGTACGGTGATTGAAATCAAGCGGGCACCACCTGCGGGTACCCGGGTTGAAAGCACTGTGGGAACCCCTGAGCGAGCTGCGACTTCCTCAATGCTCACGTCATCAAGAATGCGACGAGCTGCTGCCAACCAGAGTTGTCGGAATGGCTCAGGTGGCTTCACTCCTGTGGCAACACCAGGCAAAAGCGTCTGAGCCGAGGCACTCACCAACTGCTCCACCACCCGGGAATTCACCCCTTGTTGAAGAAGCGTTTGCCGCTGTTTCTGCCAGTCGGAATTGTTGAGCCGACCAAGTCGGCCGCGAAGCGCTGGCGGGAGTTGTTCCACCCGGGCCAGCCATTCCTCCGCCAGTTCATTCCAGACACGCCGAAACGGGGCATCCTCAAGCGAATCATTGGGCAAACGGCCATTCCGCTCCGGAAAGCGCGCAAGCAGGCTGGCATCCACAAGCTGCAGAAACCAGCTGCGGTCAACCTGCAGAGCACGCAGGCGGCTCAGCAGTCGCTGGCGTTGATCCACCTCAGCAGGAGGAAGGCTGGCTGTGGGGGAGCGTCCGATCACATCTGGCTCCGTGGACGGTGCTCCTCCAGGAGGATTGCCGCGACTGAGCAGAAACCATCCAATCGCCGTACCGACCAGCGCAGACACCAAGAGTGCACCCACAACCGGCCAGAGCTGCCCCTCAGCCGCCTGCTGACGCTTCTCTACGCGATGACGCGTCCGGTCGTCGCCCTCCTTGGACCCCGGCGTCCTCACAGCCCCTGCCACCGGCGACACCACGGGTGCCAGGGACACCGTGCGGTCGGCCCTTGGCTGAGGGCCGGTCGACTCGGGCATGGTGACCTGCTGCAGATTCTTGAGCGCCTCACTGGCCGTTGCGAAGCGCCGATCACCCTGCTCCGACAGCAGACGCCCCAAGACGTCGCGATAGGGCGGCTGAAGGTCCAGATCTGCAGGAACGATCCAGCCGTCCCCCTCAGCTGCCAGACACTGCTCAGGTGAACGACCGGTCAGCAGCGTGAGAGCCGTCACCCCAAGGGCGTGCAGATCCATCCAAGCAGCAGCAGGCTCCTGCCGCCCCTGGGCTCTGGGGGCATAGGACGCCGAAGCACCTGGAACCGACTGCTCACCGCTGCGCTGAAGCAAGCCAAAGTCGATCAACACTGGCAGACCGTCTTGGTCGCGCCTGAGCAAATTTCGTGGATTGAGATCACCATGGACCAACTGCTGTCCGTGCAGCACAGCCAGAGGTGGCAGCAGCTGACGCAGAAGCAGCAGCACTTCCCCCGGACCGAACACCAGCTGCCGCTCCAGACGCTGCTTCTGGATCTGCAGCAGAGTTGATCCCTCCTGCCACTGGCGGACCAGCCACAGGCTGCCTTGCTCTTCAAGCAACCCACCGAAACGGGGAATCTGGGAGTGCAGCACTGACTGCATGGACGGCCAGAGTGCACGGATTCGCTCTGAAGCCTCAGCATCCCGAAGTTGACGCACCGCCACAGGTGTTCCGGGGGCCATCAGATCCTCAGCACACCAGAGAGTGCCCTGGGGATGGTCTGGATCCGCAGAAAGGCAGCGATCCAGTCGGTACCGGTCAGCCAGAAGGGTGCCGATCACAACATGGAGGCAGTAAAGGGACTGATGGTAGAGGCAGTGTCCGGCTGACACCGGGGTGGAGAGCCCTTAGGGTCACCGCCGATGCGCCCATCCGCCATGGCTTCCGGCACGCTTTTGAACCGGCTGATGGCCGTGAGGCATGCCAGCGAAGACCTGATCAAGCCGCTGGACATCGAAGACCTCAACCTGCAGGGAATGGCTGATGCCAGTCCACCCAAATGGCACCTGGCCCACACCACCTGGTTCTTCGAAACCTTTGTGCTGCAGCCTTACCAACCCAACTATGAACCCGCCGATGCCCGCTGGAGTTATCTGTTCAACTCCTATTACGAATCTGTTGGGCCGCGCCAACCCCGTCCTCAACGGGGCCTTTTGAGCCGGCCGCCGATGCGCGAGGTCAGCCAGTGGCGAACCCGGGTGAACGAAGCCCTCGCAGTCCTCCTGGACAGCTGCGATGAGGCGCCCTGGATCGATCTCGTGGAATTAGGACTGCAGCACGAGCAGCAGCACCAGGAGCTGATGCTGATGGATCTGCTCGACGGCTTCAGTCGCCAACCGCTCGAACCTGCCTACCGGAGGGATTGGCAGGAGCCATCAACCGCGAGCACCTCCGCTGCCAGCCCTACGTGGCTGCCCTGCTCAGGCGGACTGGTGGAGGTCGGACATGAAGGCGCCGGTTTTCACTTCGATAACGAAACGCCCCGACACCGCGTGTGGCTGGACCCCTTCGAAATCGCCGATCGTCTTGTGACCAATGGCGACTATCTGCGATTCATCGACGCGGGTGGCTACGACCGCCCGGAACTCTGGATGAGTGAAGGCTGGGCGGAATGCTGCCAACGGGGCTGGCGTGCACCCCGCTACTGGCGAAGAGATCCCGATGGGGAGGGGCCCTGGCGCTGGGAATTCACGCTTGGAGGGCGCTGCCCCCTGGCGGAGCACAGGCCGGTGCGCCACCTCAGCTGGTTTGAAGCGGATGCCTACGCCCGCTGGGCCGAGGCTCGACTGCCCAGCGAAGCGGAATGGGAACTGGCCAGCCGAGACTATGGCGACCGGCTGCAGCAAAGCCACGGCACCCTCTGGCAGTGGACGTCGAGTCCCTATCGCCCGTACCCGGGCTTCCAGGCGGCCAGCGGTGCCGTCGGTGAATACAACGGCAAGTTCATGACCTCCCAATTCGTGCTGCGAGGCAGCAGTCAGCTCACTCCCAGGGAGCATTCCCGGGATACCTACCGGAATTTCTTCCCACCGGCCAGTCGCTGGGTGGCCTCCGGTCTGCGTTTGGCCCAATGACCACCCTCACACCTCCGCAACCGGAGCTGATCGATCTTCATCCAGTTGCTGCAGACATGCTTCGGCTGGTGCGCCATGGCCTTCAACAGGAACCACGCCAGCTCCCGGCCTGGTTCCTCTACGACACGGAAGGATCGCGGCTCTTTGATCAGATCTGCCAGCAGCCGGAATACAGCCTGACGCGTAACGAAATCGAACTGCTGGAGCACTCGGCTGCGGACATTGCCACGGCCCTGGGAGAGGGGGTGATCGTGGAGTTCGGTGCTGGCAGTGCCCGCAAGGTCGGCCCCCTGCTCAAAGCCATCCAGCCCTCCGCCTATATCGCTCTGGACATCAGCGCCGAGCATCTTTGTCAGGCCACCACCGCCCTGCAGATGCGCCACCCCAACGTGCCCATGCTGGGGGTCTGCTGCGATCACAGCGACCTGGATGACCTCCCGAAGCACCCATTGCTGCAAGGCCAGCGCCGCATCGGTTTTTTTCCCGGAAGCTCCCTGGGAAATTTCACCCGCCCTGAGGCGGTTGCCCTGCTGCAGCGCTTCCGCCGTCTGCTCGATGGCGGGCCCCTGCTCCTGGGCCTGGATCAACCCAAGTCACGCCAACGGCTCGAGGCGGCCTACGACGATGCTGCCGGCGTCTCCGCCGCCTTCGCCCGGAACCTGTTGCGACGGCTGAACACGGAGCTAGGAGCCACATTCAACCCCGAGCGCTTCCGCTACGAAGCGCGCTGGCAGGCTGCAGAGCACCGGGTGCAGATGGCCCTAGTGAGCAAGGAGCCGCAGTCAGTCACCATCGCCGGTGAGTGCTGGCGTTTCGCGGCCGAGGAACCACTGGTGACGGAATACAGCGTGAAATACACACCGGTCATGGCACGGTCCCTGGCTGCGGAAGCGGGCTGGTGTTGGCGAGAACGCTGGCACGACCCGGCGGACGACCTCTCCCTGCACTGGCTGGAGGCGGCAGACTGAGCTCAGCAGTGGACGGGACACCGCCATGAGTCGAGAAGAGCAACGGCGCACGGTGCGCCAGCAGCGGGAGTCCTTGATGGAGGAGCTTGAGACGGTCTACCGACAGGCCTTCGAGCGGCTCAGCGAGCTCGAGCTTGGGGAGGGGTCAGTGGCCCGCCTCACCCAGCTCCTGCTGCGATCGCGTGATGCGGCGATCACACCGCTTCAGGAAGAAATCGAAGCGCCACTGATCACCCGGGCTCCGGACGACCGGGCCCCTGAAGCAGCGAACTGATGGCACCCTCCTGGCTTGATCAACTGGAACGCAACCTGGAGGAGCGGCTGAATGCCTTTCTGCAGGCGAACCCGGATCAGGACCGCCTACTGCGCGAACAGCACCTTCAGGATCGCCAGCGGGACCTGAACCGCCGCCGAGATCAGATGCAGAGTCAGGCCAAGGATCTCCGGCGGCAGTTGTTATCCCTGGCGGAACAGGTCCAGGCCTGGAGTGAACGGGTCCAAAAGGCCCATGCAGCCGGAGCGGAAGAATTAGGAGCACGTGCCGAACGGCATGTGCAATCGCTGATGGATCAAGGCCGGGATCTCTGGGGTGAACTCGAGACGCTCGGCCGGGAATTTCAAAGCTTGGATCAACAGATCAGTGATCTGAAACAGCAGACCGCTGATTCGTGGAAGGGGCGCAGTCTCGATGAAGACTGGGCCCTTTTCGAGGCCAAACAGGAACTGGAGGAGCTCCGGCGCAGGCAGTCGCAGCCCTGATCAGGCCTTGGGTGCAGGAGGCTCGAGGCTCACATTCTCCGGCGGAGGGGTGGGATCAGGATCGGCAATCAGCATGTGCTGCAGCACGATTTCAGGACGCTCACTGTCGCGCCAACGAATCCGATAGGCGGGCATTTTGGTGCCACGGCTGGTGGTCTGTTCCACAGGCTCCATCACCCAGCCGCGGCGGGAACGACCCTGGGGATTGCGCTTGACCACCGCATCGGCGTGCTTGAAGCGGAAACCTACGCGCTCACCACTCATTGGAAAGGGACCATGCCACTGTGACCATTATCCACCCCGAGGGTGCCCAGGCGGCGACGGATGGACAAGCTCGCTACTCATCCCTCCGGCCGTAGCAGAGGGAAGGCGATCACATCGCGAATCGATGGACTGTCGGTGAGCAGCATCACCAGGCGATCGATGCCGATGCCCAGGCCTCCCGTGGGAGGCATACCCACTTCAAGGGCCTGCAGAAAATCTTCGTCCACGCCTTGCGCCTCTTCATCACCGGCGGCCCGTCGGGCCTGCTGAGCTTCAAGGCGCTCACGCTGGTCG
Source organism: Synechococcus sp. CO36386bin_29 (assembly GCA_011523835.1). Taxonomy (GTDB): domain Bacteria; phylum Cyanobacteriota; class Cyanobacteriia; order PCC-6307; family Cyanobiaceae; genus Synechococcus_C. The sequence goes on from WTFZ01000010.1 coordinate 20,380, forward strand.
ACGGGATCAATCAGCTCGCTGAAGGCGTTGGCCGTCTCCCGACCGACGATGAACAATTCGAAGCGCTCCACCAGACCAGGCTTGCTGCGATGCTTCCGGGCGAGAGGAGAGATCTCCTCGGGATAATCGAGCACGAAGGTGGGCTGGATCAGATTGGCTTCCACGGCATGCTCAAAGGCCTCATTGAGCAGACGGCCCACCGAATCGGCTTTGTCTGGCACCGGGAGCCCCTTGGCCGCCATCGCCTCAGCTGCCGCCGCACGAGTCTCAAACAACGTGAAATCGAGGCCGGTGGCTTCCTCCACCAGCTCATGCATCGTCGCCCGGCGCCAAGGCGGAGTGAGATCGATCTCCGTGCCCTGATAGGTGAGGCGAGTACCACCACAGACCTGCTGGCAAAGCGACGCGATCATCGTCTCGGTGAGCTCCATCATCGCCACATAGTCGGCATAGGCCTGATACACCTCCACCGAGGTGAACTCCGGGTTATGGCGGGTGCTCACACCTTCATTTCGGAAGATGCGACCCAATTCATAGACCCGCTCAAAACCGCCCACCACCAGACGTTTGAGGTGCAGCTCGGTGGCGATCCGCAGATACAGCGGTAAATCGAGGGTGTTGTGGTGGGTGATGAACGGGCGCGCATCAGCTCCACCCGCTTCCGACTGCAGCACAGGCGTTTCAATCTCCAGAAACTCCCGCTCATCCAGCCAGCGACGGATCGCACTCACCGTGAGCGCCCGTCGGCGGAAGGTCTCGCGCGACTGAGGCGTCACGATCAGATCCAGATAGCGCTGGCGATAGCGCTTCTCAACGTCCGCCAGACCGTGCCACTTATCCGGCAGAGGCTGAAGCGACTTGGTGAGCATGGTCCAGTCCGCCACCTTCACTGAAAGCTCTCCCCGATCCGTGCGGCGCAGCGTGCCGTTCACCCCGATCAAATCGCCGGCATCCACTAGGGACGTGATCTGAGCGAACGCTTCGCCCAGCGATGCTTTCTCCAGGAACAGTTGGATCGTGCCGGTTTCATCCGCCAGGGTGAAGAAGGCAAGCTTGCCCATCACCCGCCGGGTCATCACCCGACCGGCCACAGCCACGGCGCAATCCCTCTCCTCACCCTTAGGTAAATCGGCATGCTCAGCCTGCAAACGGGCCATCCGGTCACTCGCATCGAAATGCAGGGCGTAGGGCTCCCGGCCCTGCTCGCGCAGGGCAGACACCTTCTCGAGGCGGGTCTCACGCAGATCAGACACGAAGCGGATTGCAATCGGCGCCATCCTGCCGTTCGACGGGGCCGCCCAGCGACTGTTCAGCCAGCAACAGCGACTGGAGCGTTGTCGCCCATGCGCTGTGACGAATAACCGATCCCTCGGACCGTGAGAATCAATTCAGGATTGCGCGGATCGGGCTCGAGCTTGCCCCGCAGACGGGCCACATACACATCCACCACGCGCAGATCAGCAGCACGTCGCGGTGGATAACCCCAGAGCTGCTCAAGAATCTCAGCGCGCGGAACCACCCGTCCAGGTTCACGGAAGAGCAACTCAAGAAGGCTGAATTCGGTGTAAGTGAGCGCAATGCGTTCGCTGCCACGCGTCACCTGGCGACGGTTGGTGTCCACGACGAGATCAGCAACCCGCACAACCCCCTGCCCTGTTGGCAGTTCCCTCGGTTCAGCACTGGCAGAGCCACGACCAACCCTGCGGAGAATGGTCGCGATCCTTGCCTCCAGTTCCTTCGGACTGAAAGGCTTGGGAAGGTAGTCGTCAGCGCCGAGATCCAACCCAGCCACCCGTTCAGAAATGGCTTCAAGAGCTGAAAGGAAGATGATCGGCACACAGGATTCCGCCCGCAAACGACGACAGACCGCAAAGCCATCCAGCTTTGGCAGCATCACATCGAGAACCACCAGATCCGGGGACTCACGGTGGAACACCTCCAGCGCTTCTTCCCCATCTTCAGCGCAGACCACGCGATAGCCAGCGATCTGAAGACGCATGACCAGGACGCGACGCACCGCAGGCTCGTCATCCACCACCAGAAGGGTTGCCTTCGCTGATGCCGATCCACCGTCGACAGGGCCCTGGCCATTGGGAAGCTGGGACGGCCCGTCGGACATCAACCGATTCATGAAGAGACGCAACCCTACCGTTCAACCTGAACTGAATGGGAGCTAGGGGCCCTGCAAAGCAGAGCCTTTGGGTTCTTTTAAGAATCTAAGAACAAGTGCTCAAGGCCAACGGGAGCCCGCATAGCGGTTCCATTGCTGCTCTGCTTCAAGCAGAGCCTCCTCACTGCTGATCTGCCCAAGCATGGAGCGCTGCAGCTGGGTGTAGATGATGCTCTGCAGCCGTTTCACACCGGGCGTGGCCGGCACCAACACGCGTGCATTTTTGAGAGTGTCGGCTGACAACAGACGAGCTGCACGGATCTGAGCATCCTGCGCACTGGACGGTTGCTCCGCTTGCAGTTCGGCCCTGATCTGTTCCAATGCCTGAAGAGACGAGGGCAGCACCCGCGCTTCCCGAGCGAAACGGGCCTGGTTGGGACCGTTGGTGAGAAACAGAGCCAACTCCACAGCCTCCTTGGCCTGGCTGCTCTGACGCGGCACCGCCAAGGTCATCAGCGCCACATTGGCCGTTCCATCAACACCGGTCAGTGGCGATTGAGGCAGGGTGACGGCCGCGACACCGGGAGCATTGGTCTGGATGCTGCGCAGGAACTCAGCACCACTGGCCAGCAAAGCCAGTTCCCCGCTCTGGTAAAGCTCAATCGCCCGCCGCTGCCCTTGGCTCACCACCTCCCGCGGCAGCAGACCCTCCCGGTAGAGATCCGTCCAGAACGCAAAAGCCCTGTGGCCGGCTGGCGTATTGAACGCTGCCCGCTGGCGGTCATCGAGCAGAGTCACTCCCATCTGCACCATCGACTCCAGCAACTCCGCCGAGTCATCCGGTACCACGGTCACAAACAGTCCATAGCGCCCGGTCCGTTCACGGATCGCTCGGGCATAAGCGGGGATCTCGTCCCAGCGACGAGGAGCCTGCTCCAGACCCGCTTCTCGCAACAGGTCGCGGTTGACCAGGCTCAGACGCACCGTGAGGTACCAGGGAATGGCAATCTGCCCGGCCTCAGGATCCCGCGCCGCTGTCCAGACCGAGGGCAGATAGCGCTCAGCTGCACCACGAGGCAACAGGGGGGTGAGATCGACGAGCCCTCCCTTACTGGCCAGATTGGCCGCAAAGGGTGGATTCAGATTCACCACATCCGGAGCCGTCCGCGCGAACACCGCGGCCAGGAGCTTGCGTTCCACTGACCCCCAGGGCAGGTCGGTCCACCGCACCGGTGTTTCAGGGTGACGGCTCTCCCAGGCCTTGATCACGGTCGTCATGTAGGGATTGAACTTGGGTGCCAGCTGCAGAGTCCAGAGCTGCAACGTTCCCTCAGGAACCGCCGACCTGCCGCATCCCCAGCCGAGCGTCGCCACTCCTGCGAGCGCCAGCCCTACCAGCCATTGTCGCGTCCGCCGTCGTTGCTTGAATGTCATGCAGGTACGCGGCGTCGCCAAATGAGCAGCTGCCAGGATCCAACCAACGGCGCCAGCAGTCCAGTGACCAGGGCCTGAGACAGGGTGGTGTGCAAAGCCCACCCCTGCAGAAACGCAGCCGACGATTCCATCAGCTGCAGCTGCAACCAGAGGCTCAAACCCAGCACCAGGGCACCGATCCAAGCCAGCAGTCCGATGTTGAAACTGCGCTGGATCGGCGAACCACGACGCCCGATGCGCCCCCACCACCATCCCATCAGCACAAGCGCGGGAACCTGACTGATCTCTCCGATGCTCAAACCATCGAGCACCAGACCAAGAGCAGCGCCGGCAACCGCCCCGGACACGGGGCCATCCACGAGTGCCCAGGGCAGCAACCAGAGCACTGCCCAACTGGGGCCCACCCCATCCAACGACAACCAGTTCGGAGCGAGCAGCTGGAGCAGAGGAACCAGAAGGGCTGAGGCCACACAGATCGGTTGTCGGTGCAAGCGGGTCATGGGTCAGCGCACCTGCACCTGCACCCAGTCGATGGCATCGGGCGGCGCAGTTAACTGAACAAGAGCCGTCGGCGCGGGGACATCGCGCAGATTGATGGACTGAGCCACCGCCACCGGCAGATTGGGGGGCAGCAAGGTGCTGGCTGGTGACGTGCTCACAAGGTCACCGGGCCGCACCTGAACATCTTTATCAAGAAACTGAAGTTGAGGCCGGGCTGTGCCAAGGCCTACAAGCAGACCATGCTGGCGGGTCCTCGGCAACCAGACACCGATTCGACTTCCCGGTGCCGTCAGCAAACGCACGCGAGCAGTCGCGGGAGTCACACTCTGAACGCGTCCGATCAACCCACCGGGTCCAAGCACAGCATCATCCTTGGCAATGCCATCCAGTGCCCCTTTACCGAGCACCAGTTGCTGCCACCAGCCTGACGGCATACGCGAGATCACCGCCGCCTGAACCCGAGATCCAGAGGACAGCTGGTCAATCTCCAGAAGACCGCGCAAGCGTGCATTGTCCTTCTCAAGCAACTCCAGACGGGACTGATCGTCCAGGCGAACAGCGGTCTGAATCCATTCACTCTGGGCAGAACCTGGCCAGAAAGGCCTGCTAAGAAGAGCAAAGGCATCCGTAAAACCAGCGCCCTTGCTCAAGCGCACAAGCCCCAGACCCGCCAGAAGAATCAACCAGGGCCACAGCCGCCGAAAGGCACGCAACCTGTCTCTCTGGGACCACTGGGACAACCCCATGACAATCAGACGACAGCGGCGGCGCGCACGAATTCAGGGGTGTCCAGCACACGCTGCAGACGCTTGTAATCCTCAAGCACCTGTCCGCAGCCCTTCACCACACAGAGAAGGGGTTCTTCAGCGATGTGCGTGAAAATTCCGGTCTCATGGCTGATCAGGTCACTGATGCCGCGCACGAGGGCACCACCTCCAGCAAGCATGATGCCGCGATCCACGATGTCAGCCGCCAGCTCTGGAGGAGTGCGCTCCAGCGTGCGCTTGACGGCTTCCACGATCACATTCAAGGGTTCGGCGATGGCCTCACGCAGATCACCAGCCTGCAGCTGAATCGTGCGCGGGAGCCCGGACAGCAGGTGCAGACCACGCACATCCATCACGGTCTGATCGAACTCGTCATCAGGGAAGGCCGAACCAATCCGAATCTTGATGTCTTCGGCCGTGCGCTCACCCACCACCAGATTGTGCACCTTCTTCAGGTAAACGCCGATGGAATCACTGATCTCATCGCCAGCCACCCGCACGGACTCGCTCAGCACCGTGCCACCCAGGCTCAGCACCGCCACCTCAGTGGTGCCGCCACCGATGTCCACAATCATGGTGCCGACAGGCTCCGTGACTGGAAGACCGGCACCGATAGCGGCGGCCACTGGTTCATCGATCAGATGCACTTCCCGGGCACCAGCGAGGCCCGCCTCTCGTACAGCGCGACGCTCCACGCCGGTCACCCCGCTGGGGATACCAACCACCAGCCTGGGGGCCACGATGCCGCGGCCCTCGTTGCCCTTCTGAATGAAGGTTTTAAGCATCTGCTCCGCGGCGTCGAAGTCGGCGATCACGCCGTCACGCAGCGGCCGCACAGCCCGGATATTGCCTGGAGTCCGCCCAAGCATCAGCTTGGCTTCATCACCCACTGCGAGCGTGACACCCCTCTCGAGATCATGCGCCACCACAGAGGGTTCCTGAAGCACGATCCCTTTGCCTGAAACATAGATCAGGGTGTTGGCTGTGCCGAGGTCGATACCGATGTCGCGGGACAGTTGGAAGCGACGGAAAAGCACTGGCTGAGACTTCGTTCGGCGAATCATAGGGGCAGTTTCCAAGCCCATCTGTTACATCCGCCGATGAGGGTGGAACTCCTTGAAGGCAGCCACGGCAACCGTCAGTTCTGACAACCGTGGCGCATCATTGACCCACTAACAGGAGAGATTCAATGGGTGTCAATTCCGTGACCCTGGTCGGCCGTGCCGGCCGCGACCCCGAAGTCCGATATTTCGAATCGGGCAGCATGGTCGCCAACCTGACCATCGCCGTGAATCGCCGCAGCCGCGACGATGAACCCGATTGGTTCAATCTAGAGATCTGGGGCAAGCAGGCCCAGGTGGCCGCTGACTACGTGAAGAAGGGATCCCTGCTGGGGATCATCGGCAGCTTCAAGCTCGACCGCTGGACCGACCGCAACAGCGGCGAAGAGCGCAGCAAGCCTGTGGTGCGGGTGGATCGTCTGGAACTGCTCGGCTCCAAACGTGACAGCGAAGCAGCAGCTGGTGCCTTCAGCGGTGGTGGCAGCTTTGGTGGCGGCAGCGCCAGCGACGAAGACGTTCCCTTCTGAAGCACGGATCAGTCGGCGGCGTTGCGGCGCCGCCAGACCCTGAGGCCAAGCCAGATGCCACCGGAGATCACCGCAATCACCAGCAAAACCTTGATCACCTTGCTGACTGGATCGATCCAGAGCTCAACGTTGCTGTAGCCCTCACCCAGCACCATGCCGGCAATGGTGAGCAGCAAAGTCCAGATCAGGCTGCCGGCCGTGGTCCAGATCAGAAAGGGAGTCAGCGGCATCAACTCAATTCCTGCCGGAACTGAAATCAGCGTGCGGATGCCTGGAACCAGGCGTCCCCAGAACACAAGTGCTGTGCCGTAACGGCTGAACCAGCGACGGCTGCGCGCCAGTTCTTCCGGACTGATGCCGATCCAGCGACCATGGCGAGCGAGCCACTGCTCAATCCTCTCTTCATTGATCAGCCGGCCGATCCCGTACCAAGGGAGTGCACCGATGACAGTCCCCAGAAGACCGGCAAGCACCACAGGAATGAGCTGCAGCTGGCCCTGCTGCACGTAAAAGCCCCCCAGGGGCATGATCAATTCGGAGGGAATCGGCGGAAACAAGTTCTCAAGGAACATGGCCGCGAAAATCGCCCCGTACCCTGCCCAGGGATTAGCGGCGACGGCCTGTCCAATCCATTCCGGCAGCTGGGTGATGAATTCAGAGAACCCCATGGAGCCCGCGCAAGCTCGCGCAAGTCTTCCATGGGGGACGCGGGCAACAGATCAGAAGGATCAGTAGCGGTAGTGGTCCGGCTTGTAGGGACCCTCCACCGGCACGTTGATGTAATCAGCCTGATTCTTGCTCAGCTCGGTGAGCTTGGCGCCGATACGATCAAGGTGCAGGCGGGCCACCATCTCATCGAGATGCTTGGGCAGCACATACACCTCTTTGCCGTACTCGCTGCCCTTGGTGAACAGCTCGATCTGGGCCAGCACCTGGTTGGTGAAGGAGTTACTCATCACGAAGCTGGGGTGGCCGGTGGCGCAGCCCAGATTCACCAGACGTCCTTCGGCCAACAGGATGATCCGATTGCCACTGGGCAAGGTGATGTGGTCCACCTGGGGCTTGATGTTCTCCCATGTGTAGTCCTTGAGAGAGGCGACATCGATCTCGTTGTCGAAGTGGCCGATGTTGCAGACGATGGCCTCGTCCTTCATCTTCAGCAGGTGCTCGTTGCGGATCACCTGGTAGTTGCCGGTGGCGGTCACGAAGATGTCCATCTCTTCCACCACATCCTCCAGACGGACCACGCGGTAGCCCTCCATGGCCGCCTGCAGAGCACAGATCGGATCCACTTCAGCGATGCACACCGTGGCGCCGAGACCACGCAGGGACTGGGCTGAACCCTTGCCCACATCGCCGTAGCCCATCACCAGAGCCTGCTTGCCGGCCACCATCACGTCGGTAGCGCGCTTGATACTGTCCACCAGCGACTCGCGGCAGCCGTAGAGATTGTCGAACTTGCTCTTGGTGACCGAGTCGTTCACGTTGATGGCGGGGAAGGGCAGCTCGCCGCTCTTCTGCATCTTGTAAAGACGGGCCACACCCGTGGTGGTCTCCTCGGTCACACCCTGGATCTGGGCCTTGGTGCGGCTGTAGAAGCTGGGGTCCTGGGCCAGCTTCTTCTTGATCGACGCGAACAGGAAGGTCTCCTCTTCGTTTCCGGGGTTGTCCAGAACCGTGATGTCCTGCTCGGCCTTGCTGCCCAGCATCACCAGACCGGTGGCATCACCTCCGTCGTCCAGGATCATGTTGGGGGATCCACCATCACCCCACTCGAGGATGCGGTGGGTGTAGTCCCAGTACTCCTCCAGGGTCTCGCCCTTGACGGCAAACACCGGAATACCGCGCGCTGCCATGGCGGCAGCAGCATGATCCTGAGTGGAGAAGATGTTGCAAGAGGCCCAGCGCACCTCGGCGCCCAGCTCCACAAGGGTCTCAATCAGACAGGCAGTCTGAATCGTCATGTGCAGAGAACCGGCGATGCGGGCTCCCTTCAGGGGCTTCTCGCTTCCATACTTCTCACGCAGCGCCATCAGACCGGGCATCTCGGTCTCGGCGATGTCGAGCTCCTTGCGGCCGAAGTCAGCCTGATTGATGTCGGCAATGACACAGTCCGTGCCGAGCTTCAGTTCCGTCGCGGTTGTGGGCGCTGCCACCATGAGTTGATGCTCCCTGGGAAACGTGGAGGTGAATCTCTGCAGAGGCGCCGAGGCTTCGGGCTCGCTTGAACCGGACTTTACACAGTGTGTCTGGACACTTGAGACCCTTGAGACGACACACGCGCTTGGACAGCACCTGGCCAGATCTCTGCCTGAAAGCAGCATTTTGCTCCTCCAGGGCCAGCTCGGAGCAGGGAAAACCTCTCTGGTGCAGGGCCTGGCCC
>WTFZ01000088.1 GCA_011523835.1 Synechococcus sp. CO36386bin_29
GACCTGAGGGCATCAAGCCTCGGCTGAGGGCGCTGATGCTGTTGGATCGCCTGTTCTTTGAGAGCCTCCGGCAGGGTGACGCTCTGCAGCGAGGAATCCTCGAGAAGCAGGGCCAGCCCCAGGCGGCTCAGTCCATGGGCTCCGCTCACCACGATCCAGTCGCCAGCTCTGGCCTGGGAACGGTGAAGCCGCAGGGGCCCGAGCGTACCTAGTGCAGTGATGGAGAGCATCCTCGCGGGGCCCTGGGAGCAGTCGCCTCCCAGCAGCACGCCCCCACTGTCCTGCAGGAGGGAGTCGATGCCGCGGTAGACACCCTCCACCCAATTCCAGGGCGTGTGGCCTGGCGCGACGAGCCCCACAGTGATTCCCAGGATCTGGTCCACACCGCTGGCGGCCAGGTCGGAGAGATTGGCAGCCACAGCACGCCAGCCCACATCCACCGCTGCCGTGGTCGTATCACTGAAGTGGATTCCTTCCACCAGCACGTCGGTATTCACCAGCAGATCCCTAGGGGGCTGCTGCAGTTGTGCGGTGTCGTCGTCGAACTGACCTGGTGGAGCGAAGCGTGCCAGGCGCCGCAGCAATTCCGCTTCTCCCAGGTCTGCCAGGGTCTGCGTCACAGCCGATCAGGCGTGGTCCTGCAGCCGATCGGCTCCATCCAACACCGTAATGCGGTTGATCTGGTCGTCCACGCTGAGTTCCTCGAGAACATCGAAGCCATCCACCACGTACCCGAAGGCGGCATTGCGTCCATCCACCAGATTCAGACCGGCAGGGGTGAGCTCCGCTTCGTAAAGAAACAGGAAGAACTGGGATGAGCCGTCATCGAGTGCCTGATCGGAATGGGCCCAGCCCAGGGTGCCCAGGGTGGAGAAGGGCAGGACGGGCGTGGCCTTGTACAGGCCCACATCCTCAAAGGTCTCGTTGTAGAAGGTGTCGGGCTCACCTGGTACACGAATTTCCAGGGGAACATGGCGTTCCTGCTTGCTGGTTGGATCCACATATCCGATGGCTGGACCTTCGGGATCGCCGCTTTGCAGGATGTAGAAGTCTTCGGCTCTGGTGAAGGGAAGGCCGTCGTAGAAGCCCTTCAGGCTCAGGTCGATGAAGGCGCCGGCCGTAAGGGGTGCGTTGTAACCATCCACCACGGCTTTCAGATCGCCCTGGGTGGTGCTGATCACCACGGTGGCCCGTCCATTGAGGCGGGGGAGGTCATCGAACTCTGCGGGAATGGCAGGAATCCGGTCATCAATCAGCAGATACTCGAGATCGCCGATCGAGGTCAGCGCCTTGCGGCGGGTCTGGATGAATCCTGATTTATCGGCGGCATCCACGCGTCCCTGGAGTTGCACGAGGTCGTCTTTGACCGTGTCGAGAAGCTTTTCGGCCTGGGACCTCTCCGCATTGGGCACGGCCTCGAGGATGTTGTTGCGTCGTGTGTTCAGCAGTGCTTCGCTTCTGCTGATGCTGCGTCCAAGGGCGCTCCAACGCTTGGCGCGCAGATCATCGCTTGTGCCTTCAAGCCTGTGCTGCAGTTCCCGCAGATCCTCTTGATCCATCGGCAAGGCATCCCGCAGGATCGCAGCGGGATCCTGCACGGCATTTCCTTGAGGTAGTCCGGCCCAGACCGGTTCGGCCCCAAGCAAGCCGACCACCATCAGGAGGCTGAGCAAGCCAGTACCCAAACGCTGAAAAGCCAAGCGAATCGCCAAGGAGAACCCCAGGTGCTGAAAGGACTTTGGCACAGCCGTATGATCCCCTGAACCGTTCAGCGGGAATGATTTCCAGCAACGACTTTCGCACTGGCACCACCATCGAGCTGGACGGTGCCGTCTGGCGCGTGGTCGAGTTCCTGCACGTCAAGCCAGGCAAGGGTTCCGCCTTTGTACGCACCAAGCTCAAGGCGGTGCAGAGCGGCAACGTGGTGGAGAAGACCTTTCGTGCTGGCGAGATGGTGCCTCAGGCCATTCTTGAAAAAGCCACCCTCCAGCACACTTATATGGAAGGTGAGGACTATGTCTTCATGGACATGGGCACCTACGAAGAGACGCGCCTGTCTGCGAAGCAGATCGGAGAGAGCCGCAAATACCTCAAAGAGGGGATGGAGGTGAATGTCGTCTCCTGGAATGAGAACCCCTTGGAGGTTGAGCTTCCCAATTCAGTTGTGCTCGAGATCAAGGAGACGGATCCCGGTGTGAAGGGTGACACCGCGACCGGTGGCACCAAGCCGGCCATTCTCGAGACCGGTGCCCAGGTGATGGTGCCTCTTTTTCTCTCTATTGGTGAGAAGATCAAGGTCGACACCCGCAACGACACCTACCTGGGTCGGGAGAACAGCTGACCATGCACCTCGACCACGATCAGCTGAATCAGCTTCTCGACAAGCTGGCGGAGAGCGACATTCAGGAATTTCGTCTTGAGGGCGATGATTTCCGTCTGGAGGTTCGTCGGAATCTTCCCGTGATGGCCACGGCCCCACAGATGGTGCCCGTTGCAGCCGCTCCCGCGCCGGAGGTCAAGACGCAGAGCGAGTCCTCATCGGCGGCTCCTCCTGCAGCAGCAGGAACTCGTTCGGATCTCGTGGATGTCACCGCACCAATGGTGGGCACCTTCTACAGGGCTCCTGCACCAGGTGAGCCTGCCTTCGTGGAGATTGGCAACCGCATCTCCGCTGGTCAGACGATCTGCATCCTCGAAGCCATGAAGCTGATGAATGAGCTGGAAGCTGAGCTGAGCGGCGAAATTGTGGAAATCCTGGTGGACAACGGCACACCAGTGGAATTCGGCCAGGTTTTGATGCGCGTCAAGCCTGGCTGAGCGTCCAGGCCGCTTCGATGGCGGCCAGCATGCTTTCGCAACGTGCGACTCCCTGTCCGGCGATATCGAACCCGGTTCCGTGATCTGGCGATGTTCGCAGAAATGAGAGGCCAAGAGTGGTATTGACCGCCTGGTCAAAAGCGAGCAATTTGACCGGAATCAGTCCTTGATCGTGATACAAGGCCAGAATTCCGTCAGGTCCTGAAGCTCCGTAGCTGCTCCAGGCCTGTGCTGCGCTGAGCCAGCAGGTATCGGGTGGAAGTGGTCCCCTCAGGCGGATCGCGGGATGTGCTTCAGCCCATTGACGCAGCAAGGGCGTGAGCCATTGCTGTTCTTCACGACCGAGCTGCCCTTGTTCTCCGGCATGGGGATTGAGACCGGCCACCAGAAGCTCAGGGGATGAATTGAAGCGTTGGCAAAATTCGGCCAGGGTCTCCAGCTTGCTGGTCACCAAAGCTGGAGTCAGGGCTTGAGATACCTGTTGCAGGGGGATGTGGGTGGTGGCTAGGAGGGTGTTCAGCCGCCATCCAGTGCTGGGTGAGACCGCGGTAAAGAGCATTGATGCGGACTCTGCTCCGTCGAGTTCGGCCAATCGTTCGGTCTGTCCTGGATAGGAATGCCCTGCTGCATGCCAGGCATGTTTCGCGATTGGTGCCGTGACAAGGGCTCGTCCCTGACCTCCCTGGACCAGCTCCACAGCGCGACTCAGCCAGCGGAAACCGGCCTCTCCACTTCCTGCTCCTGCGTCCCCTGGGTCTATCGGGTCGCCTGGGATCGGAAGGTCTTCAATCTCAAGGTCATCAGGATCCGCAAGGGGAATGCCCGTCAGGTTGTGCAGGAGCTGATGGGTGCGCTTCAGGCTGGCTCTGCAACCCACCAGCAACGGTTTCATGCCCCTTGGACAGCGGGGGTGGGCCAGGGCTTTGAGGGTGACTTCCATGCCGATACCGGCGGGATCCCCCAAAGCGATGACCAGATGCTGATTAGCGTCAGTGCGTTGATGAAGCGGGACCATGCTGCGCTGGCTGTTGATCGGGTTGCTGCTCTACGGCCTGGGAACTGCTCTGAAGCAGGGATGGCTGGAGGTTCAGTGGAGCCGATTTCTTTATGACGCCGGGCTGACGTTCATTGATCCAGACCAGCCCCTGCAACTGCATGAACTGCCCATGTTCAAGCCGGAAAGGACGGAGTCTTCGACTCCCTGAGGGCTTCGATCTCAAGGCATTGTTTGAGTCCGCTGCGGTAGGTCGGATAGATCAGCTCATAACCGAGATCCTTGCGGAGACGCTGGTTGCTGACCCGTCGATTGTCCGCCCAGAAGGTCCTGGCCATGACGCTCATGCTGGCTTCGGCTTCGGTGAACGGCTTGGCTC
>WTFZ01000197.1 GCA_011523835.1 Synechococcus sp. CO36386bin_29
TACCGGAGATCCAAGTGATCCGTCAGGAGCTGACTCTCCCGGTGAGTCACGGTCATCAGCTGCAGGTGATCCCAGCACCCACCCCCCGCTGGCCCGGTGGACTGCTGGCTTTCGAGGAGAGCCTCGGATTGCTGATGAGCGACAAGCTTTTCAGCGCCCACATCTGCACATCGGCTTGGGCCGAAATGAACCGCAGTGAAACGGAAGAGGAGCGCCGCCATTTCTACGACTGCCTGATGGCACCGATGGCCAGTCAGGTGGATGCCCTGGTGGAGCGCCTTGAGGAACTGGACATCCGCACCGTGGCCCCCGGCCATGGACCGGCGATCGACACCAGCTGGCGCAGCCTGTTCAACGACTACCGGCGCTGGGGTGAAAGCCAGCAGCAGGCGTCCCTCTCGGTGGCGCTGCTGTTTGCCAGCGCCTACGGCAACACCGCGGCGATCGCCGATGCCCTCGCCCAGGGCGTCAGCCGCACAGGCGTGCGCGTCACAAGCCTGAACTGCGAATTCACCCCGGCGGATGAGCTGGTGCGCACGATTCAGACGGCCGATGGCTTACTGATCGGCTCGCCCACACTGGGAGGTCATGCCCCCACGCCAATCGTCTCGGCCCTCGGCACCCTGCTGGCTGAAGGAGACCGCAGCAAGCCCGTTGGTGTGTTCGGCAGCTTCGGCTGGAGCGGCGAAGCGATCGACCTCCTGGAAACCAAGCTCAGGGATGGTGGGTTCCGTTTCGCCTTCGATCCGATCCGGATCAAATTCAGTCCTGATGCAGCCACCGTGCGCACCCTTGAGGAAACCGGAACGCGCTTCGGCCGTTCCCTGCGCCAAGAACAGCGCAAACAACAGCGGCGCGGTGGTGGTGGTCTGCGTGAAAGTCGCAGTGACCCGGCAGTTCTGGCCCTCGGACGCGTGGTGGGCTCCCTTTGCGTGCTCACAACCCGCAAGGGTTCCCTCAGTGGCGCCATGGTGGCCAGCTGGGTGAGTCAGGCCAGCTTCACGCCACCGGGGATCACCGTGGCGGTCGCCAAGGACCGGGCTGTGGAGGCCTTGCTTCACAAGGGCGATCGCTTCGCCCTCAACGTGCTGGCGGAGGGCCGGGAAAGCGGGCCGATGAAGCAGTTCCTCCAACCCTTCGAGCCCGGCGCCGATCGTTTTGAAGGCCTTGACCTGCAGTCAAGTCCCTCCGAGCAGCCGCTGCTTCCTGAAGCCCTGGCCTGGATGGAAGCAGAGGTGAAGCAACGGATGGAATGCGGTGATCACTGGCTGGTGTATGGAGAAGTTCTCCATGGCGGCCTGTTCGACAGTGAAGCCAACACAGCCGTGCACCATCGCCGCAGTGGCGCGAACTACTGAGCCTGGCTGGATGAAATCGGGCAGGCCCTCAAAAAACCAGACACAATGCAGTGTCTTCAACGGATCATCCGTTCATGAGCACCGCCAGCAATCCCGATGTTCTGGTGATCGCCGCCAGCAATGGTGAGAACCTCAAGCTGGCACAGCGTTTCGTCGACGAAGCCAGAGCGCAGGGCAAGTCTGCTGACCTGTTGGATCTCACCACCCTGGATCTGCCGCTGTTCACCCCACGGGTGAAGGACCAAGGTATCCCCGACGGTGTACGCCCCCTGCATGAGCAACTGATGGGAGCCCCGCGCTGGGTGATCTGCGCCCCTGAGTACAACGGGTCCATCCCCCCGGTGCTCACCAGCGCCATTGCCTGGCTGTCGGTGCAGGGGGACGATTTCCGTGCCCTGTTCAACGGTCGGCCCGTGGCGATGGCCAGCTTCTCGGGAGGCCCTGGCATCGAACTGCTGATGGTGCTGCGCACCCAGCTCGCCCATCTCGGTGCCCAGGTTGTAGGCCGCACCCTGGCGGGTAACCAGAACCGTCCGCCCCGGGACAGCTCCCTGCAGGATCTGCTGAACCGGCTGATGCAGATGGAACCGCTGAGCCTCTGAGCCGAGGAATGGCCGCACCTCTTTCCACCAACAATCTCGACCTCGTCATCCGCCCAGCCGCAGAACGCTTCCACAGCCGCCACGACTGGCTCGAGTCTTGGCACAGCTTTTCCTTTGCAGGCCACTACTCCCCTGACTGGATGGGCTACGGCCCCCTGCGCGTGATCAACGACGACACGATTGCGGCAGGTCGAGGCTTTGGCATGCACCCGCACCGCGACATGGAAATCATCACGGTGATGATCCAGGGCCAGTTAAATCATCGGGATTCCATGGGCAACAGCGGAGTGATCAACGCAGGCGATGTTCAGCGCATGAGCGCTGGCACCGGCATTGTTCATTCCGAGATCAATGAAGGCCATGAGGCCTGCCGACTGCTGCAGATCTGGATCGAGCCCAGCGATGAAGGACTCTCACCTGCCTACGAACAGCGGACGCTCAGCATCGGATCCGACACCTGGACACCTCTGCTGGCCCCGAACACCCCCTCGGTGATGGCCATCGCGCGTCCAGTCAGCCTTTGGCGCGCTCAGCCCAAAGCTGGTCAGACTCTGCCGTGGCCTGCCCAATCCATCGAGCGCGGCTGGATCCAGATGATTGAGGGCGAGATTGAGCTGCCGCGACCATCGGCAGCAAGCATTCGCTTGCGCAAAGGTGACGGGCTGGGGTTCAAGGGATCATCGACCGATCTCAAGATCCTGGAAAGCCATCGCGACAACAGCGATGTGCTGCTGTTCGCACTGAAGTGAAGCTGCCGCACTCCTGCTGGTCTGGCATCACCCGAGCCTGATGCTGCAGCCAGGATCTTC
This sequence comes from Synechococcus sp. CO36386bin_29, assembly GCA_011523835.1. Lineage (GTDB taxonomy): Bacteria > Cyanobacteriota > Cyanobacteriia > PCC-6307 > Cyanobiaceae > Synechococcus_C. The sequence continues at coordinate 2,770 of WTFZ01000197.1, forward strand.
GTAGGGGAGATCTTCTGATCCTGATCTCCACACTTGTGTTTGCCGTCGCATCCATCATTCGTACGCAATGTTGTATCCAGCCTGCTGTTCTTTGTTGTTGCTGGACTCCTACTTGACTGTCAACAGTTTGAACCCCTCAGCCATGCACTTTTCTGGCTGATCATGCTGCTCTACGCGGCGCTTCTGCTCGTGGCTTCGCAAACCCTCTGGTATCACTCGTCTCGATCTTTAAGCACAATCAGTATGGGGCGGTGGGCTGCACCAGGGCCGCTGATCGGACTGCTGGAAGTGCATGCCACTGATCAAGACGCTAGATGTAGGAACTTCATCGACAGCGCGCCTTCAAGATTTCAGCTAACAAGCGAAGCAACCTTCAGCAGAACTTAATCAGTAAAATTCAAATTCATTGGCTTGCGAGCCAATCATTGCGCCGCCGATAAACAAATTTAAATGCGATCCCGAAGAGAATCAGTAATTGGCACACACACCAGATGTTGTGCCCTGAAATGGCATCGTCACCACACACTGTCCCCCTCGAGAATGGGATTCCAAGAAGATCCTTCGTACGCGGTTCGCTACCGCGGATTTGTTTTGCTGCAACAACGCAACCACGGCTGGCTGGTCCGTCCGGAACGCAGCCCGATGACCCTGCTTCCTTTTCGCACACCCACCTGCTCGCTGGAGGATGCCAAAGCATTGGTGGACTGGAGGCTTCAACAGGAAGCCAGCCTGCTGTCAGCGGCCTGAGGCCGCTCAGGCGGCCTGCGGAGGAGGAGTAGGAGAACCCTGAGGCTGAAAAGGGATCACCAGCGTGGCCCAACGCTCCGGACGCTCCGGGCGCTGACGACGGGCCTGACGCACACCAAAGGGAACGCGCAACACATTGGTGCCTTCGACAGGCAGGGTATGACCGCGACCGAGGGCGTCCTCCAGGCATCCTGGAATTTCCGGAAGCTGAAGTCCGTCACCAACCTGCGTGACTGACACTGAACGATTCGGTGTGTCGCTGCTCATGAATCCCCGAAAATGCGACGCGATGCTGTGCAGTGTGGTGATGAAACCCTCTGCGGAATGAAAAACCGAACGAATAATTTCCGATTTCGGTGAAAATTTATCGCACGGAGACCGATTCAGCCAGATCCGTCACGCTCGGGCAGGTGCAGATCAGGTTGCGATCACCAAACGCATTGTCGATGCGAGCCACGGCAGGCCAGAACTTGGTCTGCTGCTGACCAGCAAGAGGGAACGCTGCTTGCTGACGTGAATAAGGCCTGTCCCAGTGATCGGCAGTCACAGCAGCCAGGGTATGCGGTGAACGCTTGAGAGGGTTGTCATCTCGATCGCTCTCGCCACTCTCAATGCAGGCCACCTCCTCCCGGATGGCAATCATGGCGTCACAGAAACGATCAAGTTCCTCCAGGCTCTCGCTCTCGGTGGGCTCCACCATCACGGTGCCGGCCACAGGCCAGCTCACGGTGGGGGCATGGAATCCGTAATCCATCAAGCGCTTGGCGAGATCATCAACCTCCAGCCCTGCCGTGCGTTTCAGTCCACGCAGATCAAGGATGCATTCATGGGCCACCAGACCTCCTTCCCCCCGGAACAGCACGGGGTAGTGCGCCTCCAAGCGATGGGCCAGGTAGTTGGCCGACAACAGGGCCACCGCTGTGGCAGTGCGCAACCCTTCGGGACCCATCATGCGCAGATACATCCAGCTGATCGGCAGGATTCCGGCACTGCCCCAGGCTGCTGCAGACACTGATGAAATCGCCTGATCACCCCCGCACTGCATCAGCGGATGTCCCGGCAGGAAGGGCTGAAGATGGGCAGCGACCCCGATCGGACCGACCCCAGGGCCACCGCCACCGTGGGGAATGCAGAAGGTCTTGTGCAGATTCAGATGGCAGACATCGGCGCCGAAAGCACCGGGGCGGCACACCCCCACCTGGGCATTGAGGTTGGCACCATCGAGATATACCTGGCCTCCGTGCTCATGAACCAGAGAGCAGATCTCTCGGATCCGGGTTTCAAACACCCCGTGGGTGGAGGGATAGGTGACCATCAGGGCCGCCAACACATCGGCGTGCTCCCTGGCTTTGGATCGCAGGTCCTCCACATCCACGTTGCCATCGTCATCACAGGCCACAGCCACCACGCGCAGCCCAGCCATCACTGCACTGGCTGGGTTGGTGCCATGGGCACTGGTGGGAATGAGGCAAACATCCCGCTGGGCCTCACCACGGGAACGATGCCAGGCCCGGATCACCAGCAGACCTGCATATTCCCCCTGGGATCCCGCGTTGGGCTGCAACGAAACAGCAGCGAAACCCGTCAGAGCCGCGAGCCAACGCTCCAGATCACGGATCAGCGTCTGGAATCCCGTCTGTTGCGTCAGGGGTGCGAATGGGTGGATGGCAGCGAACTCCCGCCAGCTGACAGGGACCAGCTCAGCCGCCGCATTGAGCTTCATCGTGCAGCTCCCCAGGGGAATCATGCTGTGCACGAGAGACAGATCCTTGCTGACGAGGCGCTGGATGTAGCGCATCAATTCAGTCTCGCTGCGGTAGCGATGAAACACGTTCTGCTGGAGCCAGGGGCCCTGACGGAGGGGAACCCCAGCCATCTCCTCAGCCGGAGACGACGTCGGCGACGACGCAGGTGCAACCTTCTGAACAGCTTCCGCGCAGATGGAGAGCAGACACTGAATCTCAGCTTCATCACTGAGCTCATCAAGGCTGATCCCGAATCCATGGGCATCGTCCGCCGGCACACCATCGGGCAGCACCCTCAGATTGAAACCCTCGCGAAGCGCCAGGCGGTGCACCTCTGGAGCCTGGGGGCAATGCACATCAAGACTGTCGAAACGAACGCCCCCTGGCACCGGGAAACCGAGCGCCACCAACCCCAGCTCCAGACGGGAGCGCAACATCACGATCCGGTTGGCGATGGTCTCCAGACCTTCAGGGCCGTGATGGATGGCGTAAAAGGACGCCATCACTGCAAGCAGTACCTGAGCGGTGCAGATGTTGCTGGTGGCCTTGTCCCGACGGATGTGCTGCTCGCGGGTCTGCAAGGCCAGGCGCAGGGCAGGACTTCCCTCGGAATCGCGGGACTGACCCACCAGCCGGCCAGGCACCTGACGGCGGTAAGCATCCCGGGTGGCGAAGAATGCCGCATGAGGTCCGCCCCCACCCATCGGAACCCCGAAACGCTGGGCACTGCCCACAGCGATGTCTGCACCAAGGACTCCCACGGGCTCGAGCAGCACCTGCGCCAGGGGATCGATGGCAACAGTGACCAGCGCTCCATGCATGTGGGCCCGGTCAATGCAACTGCTGGGATCCCAGAGCCGACCGCAACGTCCGGGAAGCTGAAGCAAGACGCCAAAAACGTCATCACCCCAGCGGAAGGCATCCGGTTCAGCAACCTCCAACTGCACACCGATGGGCTGACAGCGGGTGTGCAGCACGGCCAGGGTCTGCGGCAGCACGGCGGCATCCACCAGGAATCGGCAGGCCCCCTCGCGCTTGCACACTCCGAAACTCATCGACATGGCCTCAGCAGCGGCCGTGGCCTCATCGAGCAGGGAGGCATTGGCAATCGGCAAGCCCGTCAGCTCACTGATCAGAGTCTGAAAATTCAGCAGTGCTTCCAGGCGCCCCTGGGCGATTTCCGCCTGATAAGGGGTGTAGGCGGTGTACCAAGAGGGATTTTCCAGCACCTGGCGCTGAATCAGAGCCGGAGTGACGGTGTCGAAATAACCGAGGCCGATCAGGGAACGGTTGAGCTGATTGCGGCTGGCGATCGTTCGCAATTCAGCCAGAGCAGGTGCCTCATCGACCCCGGCAGGGAGAGCAGGCTGAAACGATTGTGGATCGAGAATGTCGGCCGGGACAACCGCTTGGATGAAGCTATCGAGATCTGCAAATCCGAGGGCTTGCAGCATTCGCTCTACAGCCTGGGATTTAGGCCCAAGATGCCGATCGATAAAAGGAGAGACCGATTGAGCCGTGTTTGAGGCCGCCGTCCGCTGGTCGAGCAGGGTCATGGGGCCAAAGCATCCAATCAAACTGTAAGAAACATCCAGGCTGTCCGTCCTGAGGAAGGATCAGATTGCCGCCACCTTGGCCGCATAGGTGGCGGCATCCATCAGCTGATCCATCTGCGCGGGGTCGCTGGGTTGAATCACCAGCAGCCAACCTTCGCCATGGGGATCATTCTGGAGTTCTTCCGGATTCGCCAACAAGGCCTCATTGCGACTCAACACAACGCCGCTGAGGGGCGCATACATTTCCTCAACAGCCTTGACGGACTCGACGGTTCCGAAGCTGCTGCCGCGATTGAGCTCAGCCCCGAGCTCTGGAAGATCAACGAACACGATGTCTCCGAGCTGGTCGACGGCATAGGCACTGAGCCCGATCCGGACTGCTTCGGCATCCCGCCAGGCGTATTCGTGGCTGTCGGCATAACGGTACGAATCGGGAAAGTCGAAGGCCATCGGGCCGGCAGCAAGCAAATCTCACCCAGTCTGGGCCAGATCCAGCCGTCCTGCCGCTGCCAGTGCCTGCAGGGCATCGATCAGAGCCAGCTCCACATGGGCACGGTGGGTCCCGCCCTGCACATAGAGATTGAAGGGTTCCCGCAACGGGGCATCAGCGGAAAATTCACTGGTGCTTCCATCGATGAAGGTGCCTCCTGCCATCACCAGATCGCTGGCATACCCGGGCATCGCCGCAGGCACCGGATCGAGATAAGAGCCCACCGGCGAACAGGCCTGGAAGGCACGGCACACCAACTTCAAGGCCTCAGCATCACCCAATTGCACAGCCTGAATCAGATCACTGCGCAACGCCCCGGCCGCCGGCTGCACGCGAAAGCCAAAATCCGCGAACACTCCGGCCACCAGATCAGCACCGATGAGGGATTCCGCAACCATCTGCGGAGCCAGGAACAGCCCCTGAAGCACCAATCGATGCAAGTCAAAGCCCGTTCCACCGTCTCGTCCGATGCCTGGAGCTGTCAGACGGCAACAGGCCTGCTCCACCAGATCACTACGGCCGGCCACGTATCCACCGGCAGGGGCAATCGTGCCTCCGAGGTTCTTGATCAGCGAACCGGCCACCAGATCTGCTCCAACCGCAGGCGGCTCCTGTTCTTCCACGAGCTCGCCGTAGCAGTTGTCGACGAAGCAGATGCAATGGGGCTGGCGTCGATGGATCCGCTCACAGAGCCTGCCGATGGCCTGCACGCTGAGGGAGGGACGCCAGCTGTACCCACAACTGCGCTGGATCAACACCAAGCGGCAGGGCTCATCGAGGATCCGATCCAGACCCTGCTCGTCCACCGACCCGTCCGGACGAAGATGAAGCTCGTCATAAGCAACGCCGAAGTCCCGGAGGGATCCCTGCCCTTCACCCCGAAGGCCGATCACTTCTTCGAGAGTGTCGTAAGGGCGTCCGGTGATCGACACCATGCGATCCCCCGGACGGAGCACTCCGAATAAGGCAGCAGCAATGGCGTGGGTGCCGCTGACGAATTGCAGTCGAACCGCTGCGGCTTCTGCACCCAGCACCCTGGCGAACACACGATCGATCACCTCCCGCCCCTGGTCGCCGTGGCCGTAACCGCTCACCGAGGCGAAATGCTGAACCCCCACCCGTTCTGCCGCGAAAGCGTCCAGAACCCGCCGCAACCGCGACGCGACCGCAGCGGTTCGCCTTCTGGCGACCGGTTCCAAACGCTCGCGAACCGCTTCAACCCTGGCCCGCGCTAAAGCCAGTGCCTCGCTGGGTTGCAGAGGAGTTTGGGGGGGACAGGCCCCCGATCGTTCTGAACCTATTGCCATCGGAAAACCGCGAAATACCTGCTGCGTTCTTTTACATTCACATTTCCAACCGTCTTTTTCCGCTCCTTCTGTGTCCATTCGGACAGCAGTCGGTTCGGATCATGGAGATTTTTCTTGGTTACCACCAGCACAGCCGACACCGGCAGCCAGCGGGAGCTGCGCATGCGTGCCGCCGTCATGGCGCCCAGAGAACCGTTGCCGCGACGGCAGCGGCGGCTGAAGGGAGGAACCACCAGTTTCATGGTGGTGATGCACGTGCTGGCCACCGTGGCCCTGCTTCCCTGGTTCTGGAGCTGGCAAGGCATTGCCGCCTTTGCTGTTCTGTATTGGATGACGGTGCTCGGTGTCACCCTGGGTCTGCATCGGCTCGTGGCGCATCGCAGTTTCGAAGTGCCGTCATGGCTGGAGAAAGTGTTGGTGCTGATGGGCACGCTGGCCTGCCAGAGCGGCCCGATCGAATGGATTGCACTGCACCGCCATCACCATCGCTTCTCGGACCAACCCAATGATCACCACGACGCTGGTCGCGGCCTCTGGTGGAGCCACAGCGAATGGATGCTTCACGAGATCCCGGCCCTGGAGCACAAGGAGCGTTACGCAGGGGATCTGCTCAGCAGTCCTTTTTATGTCTGGCTCGACCGCTGGTTCCTGTTGCTGCAGATTCCCCTTGGTTTAGCGCTCTACTGGTACGGCAATGCCGTTGGCGTTCACGGTGGTGGGCTCGGTCTTGTGCTCTGGGCCATTCCCCTGCGACTCGTGGTGGTGTATCACGTCACTTGGCTGGTGAATTCAGCCACCCATGCGTTCGGCTACCGGAATTTCAACAGTCCCGACCTCTCCCGCAATTGCTGGTGGGTGGCGGTGCTGTCGTTCGGTGAGGGCTGGCACAACAATCATCACGCCCATCCGGCCAGCGCCCGTCATGGCCTGCGCTGGTTTGAGTTCGACATCACCTGGCTGCACATCCGACTGCTGCAGAAACTGGGGCTGACCCGCCGGGTGCGCCAGGCGCGCTACCCCGGCTGAGCAGTTGAGCGCAGCTCGGCAAGAAAAGCTTCCGCACTCAGACCCTGCCGCCCCTCGAGTTTGAGATGGGTGGCATAGAGATCGAGGAACTCACCATCGAGTTCCTCGGCGCTGTAGTCACGCATCCCCGCCATCACCTCCGCAAATCGCTCGCGGCGCTGACTTTTGGTGACCGGATAAGCCTCCATCACCCCATCCCGGCACTGCCGCCAGGACTGACCACGGCAGAGCCTGTCGGCGATGGCAGCACTGAGAAGCGACGCCTCCTGATCTGCGATCCGCCAATCAAAGCCAGGCGGAAGTGGCGCCAGGCCGACAAAGATCTCAAACAAAGCACCGGCACCGAGAGGGTTGGATCGCGAATCCAGCAAGGGCACCGCTCCGTCTTTCAACACCTTGAGCAGATCAGGATGCACCTCAGCCAGGTGCTCTCGAATCGGAGCGAGGCCGGCATGAAGGACTGCATTGGCCTGACCAAGAGCCAGAAACACCTCAGGTCCTGGAGAGGCGAGCTTGCCGTTGCGCAGATTGGAAATCTGGGAGTTGTGCACTCGCCCCAGATCAAGAGCATCGGCCAGAGCAGGCAACACCTTGTGCGACCAACCATTTCGCTCATGCCAGACATGAATGAGATGAGCCATCGCCTGACGGCCCTCAGCCAGCTGATCGCGGTAACCCCTGGTCACACGATCAGCATCATTGACGTCACTCATTGCTTGATACGGATCCGTATTGCGTATAGTCTGCGGATATCAACTAGGCAAGGCCATGACTTCCAGCGTCATCACTGCGCCATCACCACCCAGTCGACCGGCAGCTTCGCACCGGGCCCAGGCTCTTGCAACTCTGTTGCACCAGCCCCGCCCCGGCAAAATCTCCGCGGCACCCAAACAAGGGCTTCAATGGATCACGATCGGTTTCATGATCGTGATCCACAGCCTGGCCCTCCTGGCCTTGCTGCCGATGTTCTGGAGCTGGCAAGCCGTCGCCAGCCTGCTGGTGCTCTATTGGGTGACCGCCTGCCTGGGCGTGACCATCGGCTACCACCGACTGCTGTCACACCGATCCTTCCGACTCCCTCACTGGCTTGAACGCTTCTTCGCCACCTGCGGCGCCCTCAGCTGTCAGCACGGACCGATCGATTGGGTGGGGTTGCACCGCCATCACCACAAATTTTCCGATACGGATGCGGATCACCACAACAGCCATCGCGGCTTCTGGTGGAGCCATATGGGCTGGATGTTCGAACCGGTCACAGCCATGCAGGCTGTGCCACGCATGACAGGCGACCTGGCACAGGATCCTTATTACCGTTGGCTGAACAACAATTTCCTGCTGCTGCAGCTGCCCTTGGCCGCCCTGCTGTTCTGGATCGGCAGCGTTACTGGTGCTGGCGGCTGGGCCCTGGTGCTGTGGGGCATCCCCCTACGCCTGGTGGTTGTGTACCACGTCACCTGGTTGGTGAACTCCGCCACCCACTGCTGGGGAACCGTGGCCTACGACAGCGGCGACGCCTCTCGCAACAACAAATGGGTGGCCGCCCTTACCTTCGGCGAGGGCTGGCACAACAACCACCATGCCTATCCGCACTCCGCCCGCCACGGACTGCAGCCAGGGCAGATCGACCTCACCTGGGAGCACATCCGGCTGATGCGAGCCCTTGGGCTGGCCACAAAAATACGCCTGCCCGTCGCGTCGTAAAATTCTCGATCGCTATTAGACGTCGTCCGGAATTATTGCCATGGCCAAGCGCGTACAAGTCGTTCTGAGTGAGGACGTTCTCAGCCTCGGCCGGGATGGCGACATGGTGGAAGTTGCTCCTGGGTATGCCCGCAACTTCCTTCTCCCCTACGGCAAAGCCGTTCCCGTCACCCCGGCGGTGATGAAGCAGGTTGAGCATCGCCGGGCGAAGGAAGCTGAGCGCCAGGCCGCACTCAAGCAAGAAGCCCTGGCCTTCCGCACCGCCCTCGACACCATCGGTCGCTTCACCGTGAAGAAGCAGACGGGTGATGACAACGTGCTGTTCGGCACCGTGACCAACGGCGATGTCGCCGAAGTGGTCGAGGAAGCCACCAAGAAAGAAGTCGACCGCCGCGACATCACCGTTCCGGACATCCATCGGACCGGCAGTTACAAGGTCAGCATCAAGTTGCACAGCGAAGTCACCGCTGAGATCAACCTGGAAGTGGTCAGCTACTGACCTTTAACCGCTGTTGATTTGTGAGGCCGTCACAGCCCACTCCGTCGCGTGCTTCCACGTACGCCAGAGTGGGCTTCGGCTTTGAAAGGTACGGCCCATGGTGAGCGTTCCCCTGACGGATGCAGGCGGTGAACCCGCCGATGGGGACCGCCGCAGTTTCAGCAAGGGACGTCGGCGGGACGAACCAAACTTCGAGGCCCTTCCTGATTCCCTTCCTCCCCAGAACGTGGAGGCTGAGGAAGCCGTCCTCGGCGGAATCCTGCTGGACCCCGATGCCATCGGCAGAGTGGCTGATGTGCTGCAACCTGAGGCGTTTTATCTCGGCGCCCATCGCGAGATCTTCCGCACCGCGGTGATGCTGCACAGCCAGGGCAAGCCCACCGATCTGACAGCCATGACCGCCTGGCTGGCCGATACGGGTGCCCTGGAGAAGGTCGGGGGAAGCAGCCGGCTCGTGGAGCTGGTCGAGAGGGTGGCATCCACTGCCTCAATCGAGCAGGTGGCCCGCTTGGTGATGGACAAGTTCCTCCGCCGGCAGCTGATCCGCTCCGGGAATGAAGTGATCCAGCTGGGCTTCGATCAGAGCCTGCCGATGGAGCAGGTGCTCGACAAAGCCGAGCAGACGATCTTCGCGATCAGTCAGGAGAAACCCTCCAAGGGCCTCACACCCACCGCTGAAATCCTGACCAGCACATTCAACGAGATCGAAAGCCGTTCCCTCGGCACCTCGGTGGCGGGTATCCCGGTGAATTTCTACGACCTAGATGCCATGACCCAGGGCCTGCAACGGAGCGACCTGATCATCGTGGCCGGACGCCCAGCCATGGGCAAAACCTCGATCGTGCTCAACCTGGCCAAAAACGTGGCCCAGCTGCACGATCTTCCGGTGTGCGTGTTCTCCCTGGAGATGAGCAAGGAGCAGCTCACTTACAGGCTGCTGTCAATGGAGGTGGGCATCGAGGCAGGGCGACTACGCACGGGCAGGCTGCAGCAGGAGGAGTGGCCCCTGCTCGGCCAAGGCATCAACACCCTGGGGCAACTACCGATTTACATCGATGACAAACCGAACTCTGGCGTGCTGGAGATGCGTTCCCTCTGCAGGCGCCTGATGGCTGAACAGGGCAAGGAACTGGGTCTGGTGGTGATCGACTACCTGCAGCTCATGGAGGGATCCAGTCCCGACAACCGTGTCCAGGAAATTTCACGGATCACCCGAGCCCTCAAAGGCATGGCCCGGGAACTGAACGTGCCGGTGATTGCCCTCTCCCAGCTCAGCCGTGGTGTGGAATCGCGCACCAACAAACGGCCGATGCTGAGCGATCTGCGCGAATCGGGCTCGATCGAGCAGGACGCCGACCTGGTGCTGATGATCTACCGCGACGAGTACTACAACCCGGAGACCCCCGACCGCGGCATCACCGAAGTGATCGTGACCAAGCACCGCAACGGACCGGTGGGAACAGTGAAGCTTCTGTTTGAGCCCCAGTTCACCCGCTTCCGCAACCTGGCGGCCTGAGATGATCTCATCATGTGGATCGGTCGAATTCTGCTGATTGGTGTTGGCTCGTCCTACATCGCCCGTTGGTTTCTAAGCCCGCAAGGCCATCGGAATTACGTTGCAGGTTGGCTCAAGGCTTTGCGCAGAACCACCAAATATTTGCCACCTTGGCGACATAAGGTTCGGCGTTTTTGCAAACGCACCTTTGTCGCAACACTCAGCCGATCCAATCGAAAAGGCCGATCGAACAACAACTCACTGCGGAAATAACACTTGCCACTGGGTACGAATCGTCCAATCACCAAGAAGTTTCTCACCAGCAACAGATGGCTTCACAACGTTGTAGTAACCCTCCAACGAAATCTGCATCGGCTGACTGGCCAGCCTGAAGGAATAACCAAGTCCACCACCCACCGGAACGGTCCAACCATCACCATCTGGACGCGTCCAATCGGACGCAATGATCGGAGAAGACGTGAAGTACCAATTCTTGCTGAATTGATAGCGGATTAAGGGCTGGGCAATGAAACGATTGACATCAGCGCGCTGAGGATCACCGGCAACAGACCAGATGTTGCGCATCCTGGCGCCGACGATCCAAGGCCCCCGGTGGTAGTAGCCAAGGAGCGCGGGTCCCACTGACAGCTTGCCGCTGTTCGTGGGAACGTCTGCAGCTGGAATCACGAACGAGGGCCCAAGACCGATGGTCCAATCAGGGCCAAGATTTGGCACAACAAAAGCAGTTGGACTGACATCTGACAGGCCTGTACGGTTGCGTTGGTTAAAGCCCAAGACTGTTGGCACGCCAAAGGGCGACAAGCCAACCTCCGGGGACGCCGAAGGCGAGGAAACGAACCGAAATATCGTCCGCGTCAGAACCGTCCAGTCTTCATTCAGTTGAAACGGAACAACAGGCTGGAGCTTGAGAACATTGAGGGTGCGATCAGGATCCGCTTCCGGATCCACAGATCTTGGAGCCCATTTGACATTGGGCGTGACATTCCACTCCAACCACAAGCGACTGTAAGATGTAATGGGATTAACTCTTGGCCTGGCAAATACCTCGAAAGAATCAAACAGAAGAGCCGCAAAAAAAGCAAAAATAATTTTATTCATCACAACACTATACATGAGGGTATTATTACAATCTAAAAAATCTGCTCAGCCTTGCGGCGATGATTTAAAGTTTGCCGTGGAGTTTCCATGAATTCACTTTTATAATATTTAGCAAAATGAGAGCGACCCACAAAGCCAAAATACTCAGCCGTATCAACAACACCATTTAAATTCTTTTCAACACTGAATTCAAGATCAAGCAGCGCATGACGCACTTGATGCAATCGCACTGAGCGAACCACTTGAACAGGAGACATACCAAACTTCTCTTTGCAACCACTGAAGATCGATGTCCTCGATTGATGCAGCAAATTGGACAAATCCTGTACCTCAAAAGGCCTTTTTGGATCAGCGAATGCAATCGACAAAACACGTAGCGCAGCATTATGCCGATCTTTACGAGAAACGGGCTTAGCAACTTTTCGCTCATTTGCATCCATCAAACACTGAATTAAAGCAACAACAATTTCACTCTCAAGAACGTCGTCGTTCACGAGGCACGGCATAGCCCAGCATTGATTCAAAGCAGTCATCAAATCGCGAGACACAGAAGAATTGGCCAGGACATTAAATCTCTCAAGAGTGTCAAGCACTTGCAAACAATCAAAGCGTTGCAACTGGCTTAAAAAAAAGTTGTCCGACACTGCAATTGCGCACATATCACTGCATACAGGCAGAACAAGATCCATATCCTTGAGATTATTATTAAATCCAAACAATGCAGAGCGTGTCAAAGAAACACCTTGAGCTCGGATACAATCAGAGGCGGAAGACGGCGAAAGATCGAGGGAAAATATTTTTTTGCCCGCATTACGATCAGCATGAATAGCGATAGGCCTATTGAGATTTATTCGAAATAATCTTAAATTGGCAAGAGGAAGCACATCAACAAATCCTTGAATAATCCCCGGCTCAAGGGAAAGAACAGAGGTATTACGAAGCTGACGATTAAAAATAGCCGACAAATCAGCCGTACTTTTTAGTGGCAGCCGCAGAACGGGCATTTAGAGAATGCCTTTTTTAAAAATCTACAATACTTTGATCCAGCTCATGAGCCCATATGTTCAAGACTAAAGCCCTGAATGTTCAGTATGAACAAAATCGCTGATTTCTTGTCTCGGTTGTTAAACCCGCAATGGCAAACCTATCACCTAGACGAGACAGCTTCTATTCCGCCAAAATTACTTTTTTTACTTGGCCAAGAAACTCAGAAAGATCTTGATCACTCAACAGACCCTCCTCATAAAGTAATTTAGCTAATTCAAGTTTTTTGTTTAAGACTGAAAGCGCGTAGGCTTTATCGCAATTTCTCTTATTCTTAGTGGATAACGGAATTGATAGTACTGCGCCCAGAGCGAACCCACCGCCATTGCCATTCAAGATCTGAATAGCAGAAGAAGACTGATTGATCTTGTCTTTTCGTTGCGAAATACCACTATAAAAGTTCAATGTGGTTGGCGTTCCATCTTCACTTGAACAGCGTGTTCCATCAGGGAGATCGACCGTAAAACTTGATCCAACAGCATTGGGGAAGGCTAAACCCGTAAGATCTCTGAGTGGGAGGCTCTCTAATCTGTTCAGCGCAGGAAAGTTGGTTTGCGCAGTTGCAGAATACGCTGATAGCAAGATCGTGTTAAAAGAGTTAATTGCGCTCCAGAGGAGGGTTTTGCGCCTTTTTCGGTGGGGGTTTCGGTAATACAAATCCATAATGGACCTGGAGTAAGAGATGCAGTGGGGATACTGAGAAGAACACGACGCGCTTTGTTATCTCTCAAAAATAATTTAGGAGGGGTAACACGAACATTTTTAATTTGCTCTCCAGGAACATTGCCATCAGCATTGAGAAATGCTTCAACTCGATATTGTCCCGGTTCTGAACCGGCCAAAAACGCTTGTGTGCGCACAACGACACGAGAACCAAGACCAGGTGAAATAACCTTGTTGTTTGGATTGAGGCCTAAAGCGGCAGCGAGGAGAATTGGAGAAAACATAAATAATCAGCAAGACAACTCCATATCTCTCAGTGGATCACCTCGAATCAGTTCATAAGCATGCGATATTTTCATGGTGCCAAGCATGTAAGAAGAACATCAAACTGATACTCTTCAAACGGAAAACTGTTGCTTAAAAGGGCTGAAACAGTCAGATTAATATCATAAGAACTATCAGTGGCAAACCCGAACTGTGAAAATTTTGAAGCCGATATTGTTGTCGATATCGGAGCATTACTAACTGAACCGGTTGTCTTTGACTGAATTTGCCTGTTCTGCTGGATTGACCGAATAAAGACACCTCTGAACCCAATATTTCGAGGGGCCAACACAGTATTTAAAGTTACACTTAATCGAGGTAGCTGGTTCGATGTAATTGATAGCGCTTCACTTGTACCTAACAACAACCCGCTTGAACCATTATCATTTTTTGTATAAGCCATTTCTACAACATCACTTCCTCCTGAAAATGAGCACGCAAAGGGAACTGTTGCATTAAAGGATGTGACATCTTCGATGGCCGCATTAACCCTCGAGCAAGTTAAATCAAATGCATACGCCATCGCCAGCAACACAAGACCAATCAACTTTTGCTTGTCCCTGAAGAAGCAGAAATCTACTCTTTCGTCAGGATTCAAAACATCCGTTTGCCGCTTTAATTTCATCACTCTCAGATTAATCAAGCGGAGCAGCCAGAGGGTTGAACTTCAACCACAAAGCCAGCTCAAAATAAAACAACACAGTCTGCAAGAGATGAAAAATTGATTCGTGAAAACAACATCTAAAAAGAAATAAAATCCAACTGTTAGTCAATGCTGAAATGTTGAAGGGAGCTTTTAGTTTTCCAAAAACTCCCGAAAAGTCTTCAGGCTTAAACTTTGACTATTATGAGCTTAAAGTCGTCAAAACAACTGTATAGGAGTAATCACCCACTGTGGATGCGCCTTGCACTTCGAGACCAATTTGAACATTGGTGGCAACACCGGGCGAATTACCGAGAGATGTTTCCGCAGAAGCGGAAACACCACTGGTCACGAGTGCATCACCACTGCCCCCAACAAACAAACTTGCGGTGTTATTGGTTTCAGTAGGATTTGAAAGATCAGCATTTACTGCGCCAAGAGTGACACTCGTTGCAAAATTACAAGAAATAGTCAGATTCTGAGTCTGCCCAGTAAATGTCCCATTGTTTTCGGCACTGTAGCTCATTTCAATTGTTTGGCTCGTACCAGAGGTATAGGTGCAAGTTCCAGGAACTTGACCTGTGAAAGTTGTGGTGTCAGTGATCTGAGCCAATGCAGAAGCTGGCATTAAGCCAAAACCAACGGCCTGCAATGCAGCAAGTGAAATGCGCTTGAAATTCATCATGAATTTAGATCTTGACCAATCTTGACCAACTGAGAGCTTGATGAGAGCGCCTGTTGCTCAATCAAGCATTGATTGAACAATCAAGTCGAACAAGTTTCAGTTTCGATGCAATATTTTTGGCCTTTCACCTTGAACAAATGGGCTCATTTAAAATTTAGGCTCATTAGCCTGAACAAATGGGCACATCAAGAAGCCCCATCCTGTGGCACTTGGCTTTGTTGATTGCCGCGATGGTCGTTGGCCAAGCAGGATCAGCAAGGATCCGCGCAACCAGCGTCCGATTTGTTGGACGTGTACCAGCCACCTGCCACCAGCAACAACAGCATCAAGGCTCTGATCGCACGGCTGATGCGCCCACCTCACTGCAACACTTCAGCTGGAACAGCAGGAATGCCGACCGACAGATCACCTGCCTTGTGTATTGAGGGCCAAGCGTTTCCAAACCAACTGGCCCACTTGATCCAACAGCAATGAGCTGATCAGGATGGGCTTTGACCAAAATCTGCCGATGGAGCAAGTGCTTCCTCAGAGACGAGCGAATCTGTTCGCCATCAGCCAGGCAACACTCTTCAGAGTGCGTACACCCACGACCGAAATCTGACCACTGCTCCAGTCGCATTGAGCAGCGACCCACTCAACCCTTGCCTCAGGGACAGCGATTGATAATGGGGACATGAGCTTCTCCGCCGCCCCCACCGAATCCTTCGACGTGATCGTGGTTGGCGGTGGCCATGCCGGCTGTGAAGCCGCCATCACCTCAGCTCGGCTTGGTCTGAATACCGCACTGTTCACGCTCAACCTTGATCGGATCGCCTGGCAGCCCTGCAACCCCGCCGTTGGCGGCCCAGCCAAAAGCCAACTGGTTCACGAGGTGGATGCCCTGGGCGGAGTGATCGGCCGACTCGCCGATGCCACGGCGATTCAGAAACGCATCCTCAATGCCAGCCGCGGCCCCGCCGTCTGGGCCCTGCGAGCGCAGACCGACAAGCGCCAGTACTCCCGCCAGATGCTGCAGCTGCTGCAGCACACCCCCAACCTGGCCCTGCGCGAAGCCATGGTGACAGGGCTGGAGATCGAAGGCGATCCCAACGGCGGCGGTGAGAGCTGGGATCCCAGCCAAGGACCAGCCGCCCGCATCACCGGTGTACACACCTATTTCGGCAGCCTTTACGGGGCCAAAGCCGTGGTGCTCACCGCCGGCACCTTCCTCGGGGGCCGCATCTGGGTGGGGCATCAATCCATGGCCGCAGGACGGGCCGGTGAACAGGCCGCTGAAGGCCTCACCGAAGCACTCCAGCAACTGGGCTTCCACACCGATCGGCTCAAAACCGGCACACCGGCGCGGGTGGATCGGCGCAGCATTGCCCTCGATCAACTCGAAGAGCAACCCAGCGACGCTGCTGATCGCTTCTTTTCCTTTGATCCGGCCGCCTGGGTCAGTGGGGAGCAGATGAGCTGCCACATCACTCGCACCACAACCGCCACCCATCAACTGATCAAAGACAACCTCCACCTCACTGCGATCTACGGCGGCGTGATCGACAGCAAAGGGCCCCGCTACTGCCCCTCGATCGAAGACAAGATCGTGCGCTTTGCGGATAAAGACAGCCACCAGATCTTTCTGGAACCGGAAGGACGCGACACACCAGAGATCTACGTGCAGGGCTTCTCCACTGGCCTGCCGGAGCCGATCCAACTGCAGCTGCTGCGGAGCCTCCCCGGCCTTGAGCAGTGCGTGATGCTGCGCCCGGCCTATTCCGTGGATTACGACTACCTTCCAGCGACCCAGCTGCTGCCCTCGCTCGAAACCAAACGCGTGGAAGGCCTGTTCAGCGCCGGGCAGCTCAACGGCACGACTGGTTACGAGGAAGCTGCAGCTCAGGGGCTGGTGGCCGGCCTCAATGCAGCCCGCCGCATCCGCAACCTGGACGCCGTGCATTTTCCGAGGGAAGGCAGCTACATCGGCACGATGATCGACGATCTGGTGAGCAAGGATCTGCGCGAGCCCTACCGGGTGCTGACCAGTCGCAGCGAATATCGGTTGGTGCTGCGGGGCGATAATGCCGACCGGCGCCTCACCCCCCTCGGGCGAGAACTGGGCCTGATCGATAACCGCCGCTGGCAGCTGTTTGAGCAAAAGCTCAGTGCCATGGAAAACGAGAAGCAGCGTCTGGAAACCCAACGGCTGAAGGTGAGCGATCCCGTGGCTCCGGCCGTGGAAGCGCACACTGGCGCTCCGATCAAAGGCTCCATCACCCTGGCAGACCTGCTGCGTCGCCCTGGCATGCATTCCGCTGATCTGGTGCGCCATGGCCTGGCCGACGCCGATCTCCCCCTACCGGTGCGCGAAGGCGCCGAGATCGACATCAAATACAGCGGCTATCTCCAGCGTCAGCAGCAACAGATCGATCAGGTGAAACGCCAGGGCCGACGCAAGCTTCCCGAAACGATCCACTACGCCAGCATCAGCACCCTGTCACGGGAAGCGCGTGAAAAGCTCACAGCCGTTCGCCCGCTGACCCTGGGGCAAGCCAGCCAGATCCCTGGTGTGAGCCAGGCCGACCTCACCGCTCTGTTGATGTGGCTCGAACTCACGCAGAGACGGAATCAGCCCGAAGCTCCAGACCTCGCCCCCACCGTCCAGGCTCGATAGCGTTGCAGGAGATCAGGACCAGCGGTGTCACCACGCCTCTCCACATCCAGGGCCTACTGGAACCTACGGGCCGAACAGGTGATGGATCGCGTGTTCAACGCCGATGAGCACACGCTGGACGCTGTTCGCGTTCAGATTGATGCTCCGCAACCAAGCGAACGTCGTCAATGGACACCAGGCCAACTCAGCCTGCTGACACTGACTCTTGTGGGGATCCTGAGCACCCTGATCGTCGGCCTTCAATGGTGGAGCTCCCAACAGGCGCTTCAGAGGGAACGCAACCTGGCGCTGATCGAACGACTGCGCCAGCGATCACTCGAGACACCACCAACGAGTGAAGACACTGCGACGGAAGCAGCTCAGGAGCCAACACCAGCCCTGCCAGCGATTCAGCAGCTGGAGCCGGTGACCATTCCAATCCCTTCCCAATCCCAACCGACAGAAGCAACTCCAGATCCTTTGGTGGACGTGCCTCTGCTTGTGGGTGTGGTCTACAGCGGTGGAGACCTGGGCTCGGCCATCTTTCAGGTCGGTGCCCAATCCCTGTCGGCGGTACCAGGGGAAAGCATCGCCAACAGCGGCTGGACTCTCCGAAACGTGACGGCCAACGGTGTCGTGATCGAACGCAACGGCGACAGCCGGTCTCTCTCGGTAGGAGGAGCCTTCTGAATCCCATCGACGCTCTGACCCCATCGCCGACTGTGCTCTGGGAAGCCCCAACCGCGTCTGTGTTGGCAGGAGAAGAACCCGGCTGGCTTCCAGGCCCCTGGCGATTGATGCTGCTCGGTGATGGCAGCCCAACACGGCACCTGCGGTTACTCACAAGCCATCCGGTCGCCGTGCGAGTGATTGCCATGGAGGAGGACAAGGCGCTCGACGGCGCGCCGCGAGAAGTGCGTGAACTCAGCCATCCACTGCTGCGACGTCAGGTTTGGCTGGAGTGCGGGGGCGCCACCCTTGCCTGGGCTGAGAGCTGGTGGAACCAGACGGAAGCAGAACAGCACCTCCAGGACCGCAACCTGCCGATCTGGCTGAGCCTCACCCAGGGACGATCGGAACTGTTCCGAGAAGTGGACGGGCTGGCTCTGGTGACAGCCCCCTGGCTTGACGAGGGCTTCGGTGAACAGGGACCGTTCTGGAGCCGCCATTACCGCTTCTTCCGCCAAGGGAGGGAACTCACGGTGATCAGAGAGGTTTTCAGCCCAGCACTGGAACGCTGGCTTGGTGAAGCTCCGCGCCGACCGCTTCATGCAGCGTCATGAAGAAACCCAGCATTTGATGGGGATTTGAACTTGACAACTTGCGGCCTGTCGTGCTGGGGCAATCATGCTTCTATCGGCAACAACTCCATGGCGACCTCAACCTGGGTAAACCTCAACGATCTCGGCCGCAGGTTCGGCCTCTCTGCAAGTCACTGCGGACGCATGCTCGAACGCGAAGGGTGGCGGGACCGCCATGGCTACCCAACCCCCGCCGCACTTGAAGTCGGTGCTGCTGAACAACGCGCACCCCACAGCCGAGGCCGCTCATCCCTCTGGAATACCGAGCTGTGCGCAGGGGTTCTGGAACGTCAGGGACATCATCCTCTGAGCCGCGACCAGCACGTGAACCAATGGACGGATCTGCTTGAAGCCATGGCTGCTGGCTCACCCTCCATCACCACAAGCGCCGATCAGATGGCCGAAGAACTTCCGTCCGATCTGGTCGACGCGGTGAACCTGCAATTGAACCGGCGCGGCTGCCGCTATCAAGTGCGCAGGCCGATCAAGCAAGCCTGAGGGCCTCGGCCTGCTTGCGAGCTTTTTCCAGCTGCGCCTTGAGGGCTTCCTCATCGGTGTGGCTGAGATTGGTATGGATCAGCCGGGCATGGGGCGCATGGCGGCGCAGGCGCTCGATCACCCGATCCGGTGTGGAGTCGCGCACCAGCAGAGCCAGAGCGGCACTGCCCTGGGGCAAGGTCTCCGCCAGTTCCTCGAGAAACTTGTCGTTGATTCCGATGTCATTGAGGGCACCGGACGCAGCACCAGCGCCAGCCCCTACCGCCGCACCCAACAAGGGGTTAGCAAAGATCAAACCGATGAGCAGCCCCCAGAACGTGCCACCCATGGCACCGGCTGCGGTCATGTTGATCGCCTGGCGCAGATGCACGTGACCATCATCACCGTGCTCCAGCACCACCGCATCCTCGAGAGTGATCAGATGCTCCTGCTGGATGGTGACCAGCTCACGGCGAACCTCTTCAGCCTCCGAGACCCGCGGGAAGCCCACAACCACCAGGTTGCTCATGTTGGTTGTTTTCAATTGGTTGGAGCCTAGGGGCAATCCAACCTCAGGCTCCGTCACGCCGACGACTGGAGCGGGGTAAGGAACGACGGACCGACGCACGCGGCTCAGGAGCAGCCGACGACGACGGCGGATCGGATGCAGGTGCGGATGGGCTCTCCGAGCGTCGCCAGCGTTCGACTCGGAAATCCTCGTCATCGGGCCAATCCTCCTGAACGGATTCTCCGCGAGGCTGGGGAGTGGGTCCAGACGGAGGCATCAACAGCGGTTGCCGGCGCGACATCGCCTCCAGTGGGCGTTTCCCCGAGGGCCTGGGACTCGCGAGACCGGAGGGTTCAGGGGCAGTCACACGCTCACTCCAGTCGTCGTCTTCATCCAGAAGCCAATCCACCCGATCCCCAACCCAACGACCCACGGCATCGAGTCGGGATCCCACCTGCGACCGCCCACCTCCTCGCCGGCCCGGACGGGCACCTGAGACGCCATCCACCAATTGCCGACCCGTTTCAATCCATTGATCAAACCGCGCATCCAATGGTTCAGCACCACGCTGGCGGCGTTGTCGACGTGCATCCATCTTTCAACGTTACCGACGCCGACGATCCAACCCACGTTCCCGTTGCAAGCCGATCAACACAATGGACAGACCTCCGATCTCAAGAACCCAGAGAAACTGATCCATGAACGTCAGCTCTCCTCAGGGGCCGGTTCATAGACAAGCAGACAACTTGCGTGCCAACGACCCCCATGGTGCTGATTGCAGCAATGGCGACATGCGGCCTGTTTCACGCGTCGCCGATAGGGCGTCCGGCGCCCGCAGCGCGGGCAAACGGCAAGCCAGCGCGGTGGCTGCTGCGGAACTGGGAACGAATGGCGGACACTCACCGCAAAACGATCCTGAGCCGCATTGATGGCCTGCATCCGCGCCAGAAAGTTGGGGCCATGGCTTTCGTTGCTCTTCAGCACGAGATCCACCCAGGCATGAATCATCTCGTGGCAGAGCGTGCTCTCGGTGGCTTCCCGCGGCAGCGGTCCAAGCAAAGGCCTCGACAACACGATCTCCCTGCCCAGGGGAGGCGCCACGGACAGGCCACGCCGATAAAGACCAGCAGTGCGCCGAAGCCGGCCATCGCTCCAGCGAACGGCGACCAGGGGCTGATGCCCCTGGGTGAGGGAGCCCCCGAAGTGTTCACGGTTCAGCCGATGGAACAAAGGCAGCAAAGGCTCGAGCGGCATGGTCGGCAGTCGCCGGTCGCGGGAGGTCAGCTCAGTCTGCCGCCATCCAGCGGATCGTCAGTCAGACTCACTGTCCAAATGGCATGGGCTGATGGATCTGGGTCTGGTTAGGGAAATCGGAAGCAAGGCACTGCTGGCCGGGGGTGGCGCCCTTCTCCTCTACTGGACGGTCACCGCGGTGAAGCTGGTGCTCAGCGCCCGCGGCATCAATCCCCTGATCAAGCAGTTCTTCACCCAGGTCGCAGCCGGACGGGTGGATGCCGCCTACCTCCTCACCACCAAGACCTATCGCCAGCATGTGAACCGCCAGCAGTTCATCCGCTATTTGGCCGGTCTGAAACTGAATCGCTTCCGCAACCTCAAATCAGGCCGTCCGCGGCTTCAGGAAGGCAACATGATCCTGACGGTGAAACTGATCGCCGAAGACAAGGAAGAGATGCCGCTCGATTTCACCTTCACAAAGGTGGATGACAATTGGAAAATCGATCGCATCGCCACAGTCAAGAGCTGATCCTCTGCCCGTGTCCACCTCAATGCCGCAGGGTTTGCAGGAGCGTGCCGCCGAACTGAGGCAGCTTCTCAACAGAGCCGCGCACGCTTATTACGTGCTTGATGCTCCCGACCTCGAGGATGCGGTTTACGACAGGCTCTACAGGGAACTGCTTGACCTCGAAGCAGCGCATCCAGTGCTGGTTGAACCCGACAGTCCGACACAACGGGTCGGTGGATCTCCTGCCGAGGGTTTCCGCAGTGTCACCCACCGCATCCCTCTGTTCAGCCTCGACAATGCCTTCAATGCTGACGAGCTGCGGAGCTGGTATACCAGGCTGATCAAGGTGCTCGACCGTGAGCCCCCCTCGGGATCCCCCCCGCCAGCCTTTGCGATGGTGGGAGAACTGAAAATCGACGGCAATGCCCTCGCCCTGAGCTACGAAAGCGGCGTGTTGGTGCGCGCGGCGACCCGTGGTGACGGCGATCAAGGAGAGGAGATCACCGCCAACGTGCGCACCATCGCCTCCATTCCTCTGCGCCTGCACCTCGACCCCCCACCCGACTGGGTGGAGGTGCGCGGCGAAGCCCTGATCCCCGACAGCACCTTTGCGGCCATCAATGAGGAGCGGGCCTCTCGCGAGGAGCCCCTGTTCGCCAATCCGCGCAATGCCTGCGCCGGAACCCTGCGTCAGCTGGATCCGAAGGTGGTGGCCGCAAGGCGCCTCGACTTCTTTGCTTATACGCTGCACCTCCCCGAGGAGTGGTCGGGTCAACGCCCCGCCAACCAGTGGGAGAGCTTGCGTTGGCTGGAGAGTGCGGGATTCCGGGTGAACCCCAACGCCGCCCTGCTCCCAAACCTGGAGGCCGTTGAGAGGTTTTTCAGCGACTGGGACAGCCGACGCCACGATCTCAACTACGCCACCGACGGCGTTGTGGTGAAACTCAACGACCTGCGCCTGCAGGACACGGCTGGCTTCACTCAGAAAGCACCACGCTGGGCTATCGCTCTCAAATATCCCGCCGAAGAAGCTCCCAGTCGCCTGCTCAAACTCACCTGCCAGGTGGGCCGCACCGGCGTGGTCACACCCGTTGCTGAATTCGAACCAGTGTCCTTGGCGGGCACCAGCGTCAGTCGGGCCACCCTGCACAACGCCGATCGGCTGCAGGAGCTTGACCTGCACAGCGGCGACACGATCATCGTGCGTAAGGCAGGGGAGATCATCCCCGAAGTGCTGCGGGTTCTCCCCGAACTGCGTCCGGAGGGTGCCCAGTCCCTGGAGCTGCCGCATCAGTGCCCCTCCTGCGGCTCGGATCTCGTGCGCGAAAGCGGTGAAGCTGCGACACGGTGTGTGAACAGCAGTTGTCCCGCCATCCTGAGCGGCGCCCTGCGCCACTGGGTGAGCAAGGGTGCGATGGATGTGGATGGCCTCGGCAGCAAGCTGATCGAACAGGTGGTGGAACGTGGCCTGGTGCGCTCGATCGCCGACCTGTATCGCCTCGACACCGCTCTGCTCACAAGCCTGGAACGCATGGGTGCGAAAAGCGCCAGCAATC
Source organism: Synechococcus sp. CO36386bin_29 (assembly GCA_011523835.1). Lineage (GTDB taxonomy): Bacteria > Cyanobacteriota > Cyanobacteriia > PCC-6307 > Cyanobiaceae > Synechococcus_C. Next base: position 26,032 of record WTFZ01000197.1, read on the forward strand.
TGGTGGCCGCATTGGCCCAATCCCGCGCGCAGCCATGGTCGCGTCAGCTCTACGGCCTGGGGATCCATCACGTCGGCGAGGTGAATGCCAAAGCCCTGGCTTCAGCTTTCCCCGATGCGGAAAGCCTCGCCAGCGCTGCCGTTCACCAAGCTGAGGCGATCACCGGTCTGCACGGCATCGGTCCGGAGATCACCCAGAGCCTGCAGCAGTGGTTCAGCACCTCAGCCAACAAGGATCTGCTTCAGCAACTGCGCGAGGTCGGCCTCACGCTGGCCGCCTCGGATCAGGAACGCCAGGCCGTGGCGGATCGCAGCAACGGCAATGGGCACCTCAGCGGCCAGACCTTTGTGCTCACCGGCACCCTGCCCTCGCTGTCCCGGTCCCAGGCCAAGGCCTTGATCGAAGCAGCTGGAGGCAAAGTAAGCGGCTCGGTGAGCAAGAAAACCAGTTTCGTGGTTGCTGGTGACGAAGCGGGCAGCAAACTGGACAAGGCCAAGACCCTCGGTGTCAACGTGCTTGATGAAACCGCGCTGATGCTCTTAATCCAAGACAGCGCCAACACCATTCACCCGCTTTGAACTGAGAAATCAAAACCGATGCCAAGTCTGATCTCTGTCGCGGTCGAATCACTCACAGGGGAATGGCAGATCAACCTTGAGCAGCGCGTCCCACGCAAAGAGCTCTACAAAGCACGCATTGCCTCCTCAAAACCGTCCCTGGGTTTCTTCCTGCTGCTGCTGTGTTCAGCGGTAATTGCCACTCTCGGACTGATTTCCAACAGCACCGCCGTTGTGATCGGCGCCATGATCGTGGCCCCGTTGATGGACCCGATTCTGAGCCTGGCCTTTGCCCTGGCCATCAGCAACAACACCCTGGCGAAACGTTCTCTGCTTACCATTTTCCTGGGTGTACTCACGGTGGTGGGCACAGCGGCATTCCTATCGATGCTGCTCGATGTGAGCGAAGTCAATCGGGAGATGATCTCCCGAACAGCCCCAAACCTGATCGATCTCGGCATCGCCATCGCCGCGGCCATTGCCGGATCCTTCAGCATGACGAGAGCGGGACTGTCGAACTCGATCGCCGGTGTCGCCATCGCTGTGGCCCTCGTGCCTCCCCTCTGCGTCTGCGGCATCGGCTTGAGCCTGGGCCAGGAAGTGGTGGCAGTGTTCGGACGGGGAACAGTGGCGGGGATCACCAATCAGATCTCCGAAGGCTCATTCCTGTTGTTTCTGGCCAACCTGATCGGGATCACCGTGGCCAGCCTGTTCATTTTCTTGATCCAGCGCTACGGGTCGGTTGCCCAGAGCTGGCGCAATCTTCTGGTGTGGCTTGGTCTTCTGGGTCTGCTCTCGATCCCCCTCTCCTCATCCCTGCGCGACTTCAGCAACAAGCAACAACTTGATGGCCAGTTCGCCAGTTTCAAAGCAGGGAGGGTGCGTCAATTTGAACTCACCCGGAAGAATCCGTATCTCTGGCAGAGGGTGCGCGTGCTTTACAGCAACGTTCGTGTCGTGGATAACGAAGCCAAGGTTGATCTGGTGCTCAGTGCACCGAAAGGATTGGTCACCGATGGAGTGGCACAAGAACTGAATGACCGCATTTCCAAACGTGCCAGAACTGATCTAGGCCTGGATGACATCAGAACCACCATCAGCGTGATTCCCAATCAGATCTTTAAGTACAAGGAAACTTCGGAGCCATCCTCATGACTCAACAGGACCATCAGCGGCCCTCGGTGTTTCGTTGGATCAAAACCGACTGCGGTCGCGCCAAATATGCCGACCTGAATGCAAAACATGGATTGTGGGCCAAAGGCCGGTTGATCTGGTTCGTGGTGATCGCCGCGATCCGCGACTGGCGCCTCGCGGATCCCGATCAAGCCGCGGGGTCCTGATCAAGCTCTGATCCCTCCTGCAGGGCCTTGCGCGCTGCGCGACCCACCAGCCACATCACGCCAACGGTGGACAACACGCCGACCACCCGCAACACCCAAGCCTGAGGCGACGTTTCCCCAGCCAACACCTCCCCGAAACGCGCAGCGCTTCCCGCCAGTGACCCCAGTGCGCAGAACAGGATCGTGCCAGGGATGATGCCGATCAAGCCGAGGTTGTAATCCCGCAGGCTGACGTCACTGAGCCCATAGGCAAGGTTCAGCAGAGAGAACGGAAAGGCCGGAGACAGCCGGGTGAGCAGCACCAGCCGAAAGCCTTCCTTACTCACGGCCTTTTCAATCGCCATCAATTTTGGAAACCGCTTGAGGCGACGTTGTGCCCAACCGCGCAACCGGTGACGCCCGAGCAGAAACGCAGCTTCCGCACCGAGCGTGGCTCCAGCAAAGACGATGAGGCTGCCCCACCAGGTGCCGTACAGCGCACCCGCCAGCATCGAAGCCCAGATAC
>WTFZ01000018.1 GCA_011523835.1 Synechococcus sp. CO36386bin_29
TGAGGCTCAGGCCCAGTCAGGTGCAGGAGTTCAGCGAGCAAGGTCGGCCCGGTGCTAAGGCGTTGCAGAGGCTGCAGCGGCGCTTCCCAACAGCGCTGCTCATGACCCAGTTCGGGACGTCGCTTTCGCTGGTGGCACTGGGCTGGACCGGCCGGGGGTTTGGTCAGCGCTGGTGGCCTCTCGAGACGCCCTCCGGTCGCTGGTGGGATCTGGCCTGGTTTCTTGTGCTGGTGGTGATAGCCACCCTGGTCGCCGGGCTGCTGCCCCGGGCCTGGGTGCTGAGCCGTCCTGAAGTCTCAGCGCTGCAGCTGGGGCCAGTGCTGGAAGGGGCGATCAAGGCGCTGCAGCCGCTGCTCACGATCCTCGACGCCCTGGCCACACTTTTGCTGAAACTCGCTGGCTTCCGTCAACCCTGGGGGGCCACCGTCTCCGCGTTGTCGGCCGGTGAGCTAGAGACTCTGATCGAAAGTGGCGGTGTGACCGGACTCAAGCCTGATGAACGCAACATCCTCGAGGGTGTTTTTGCACTTCGCGATACGCAGGTGAGAGAAGTGATGGTTCCCCGTTCCGGGATGGTCACCCTGCCGGTTGAGGTCCGCTTCGCTGAGTTGATGGAAGCGGTGCACCGCACCCGTCATGCCCGATTCCCCGTGATCGGTCAATCGCTCGATGACGTGCGTGGTGTTCTCGATCTCAGGCGTCTGGCCGAACCCATTGCCAGGGGTGAGCTCAAGGAGGACTCCTCCCTGGAGCCCTACCTCATGCCTGCTGAGACCGTTCTGGAAACCAGCAACCTTGCCGACCTCCTGGCGATCATCCGGTCAGGCCATCCTCTCCTTCTGGTGGTGGATGAGCATGGCGGTACCGAGGGACTGGTCACTGCCGCTGATCTGAACGGGGAAATCGTTGGCGATGAGCCCGCGGAGGAGAGCGATGAACCTGATCTTCAGCCGGTGGAAGGGCAACCGGGGACCTGGCTGGTCGCAGGTGACCTGGAGATTTTTGAGTTGAACCGCCAGCTTTCGCTGGATCTTCCAGAGGCCAGTGACCATCACACTCTGGCCGGATTCCTGTTGGAAAAGCTCCAGCACATCCCCTCCCCCGGCGAAGCTTTGCGCCATGACGGTCTTCAGTTCGAGATCTTTGCCATGGAGGGTCCTCGCATCGTGAGGGTGCGTCTGGTGCTGCCCGACCTCAAGGCCTCAACCCCGGAATCATCCGTTTCAGACGAGCTGTAAGTCGGTTTCGCTAACCGCCGCGTCGATCACCGATAATCAGCGCGTTCGCGTAGGCCCGCTGATGACCGACACCATGGTTCCGGTGAAGGTCGGCGTGATTGGCATCGGCAACATGGGCTGGCACCACGCCCGCGTTCTCAGTCTTCTGAAAGACGCTGATCTGATTGGTGTGGCCGATCCGGATTCCGCCAGAGGCGCTCTGGCCAAAGAGCAGTTCGGATGTCGCTGGTTCGCTGATTACCGCGACATGCTCGCTGAGGTCGAGGCCGTTTGCATTGCTGTTCCGACCCTGCTCCACCACTCCGTGGGTCTGGCTTGCCTGGAAGCCGGTGTGCACGTTTTGATTGAAAAGCCCATCGCTGCAAGCCAGGAGGAGGCCGCTGCCCTGATTGATGCCGCCAGCAGAGGCGGCCGTTTGCTTCAGGTTGGTCACATCGAGCGCTTCAACCCCGCCTTCAGGGAGCTCACCAAAGTGGTGGCCAACGAGGAGGTTGTGGTGCTCGAAGCCCGTCGGCACAGCCCCCATGCCGACCGCGCCAACGATGTGTCGGTGGTTCTGGATCTGATGATTCACGATCTCGACCTTGTCCTTGAACTCGCCGGCTCATCAGTGGTTCATCTGGCTGCGGCCGGTGGCCGCAGTTCGTCGGGCCCGATCGATTACGTGAATGCCACACTCGGCTTCGAGAATGGTGTGGTGGCCAGTCTCACGGCCAGCAAGATGAGTCATCGCAAGATCAGAAGCCTCAGCGCTCACTGCCGCTCGAGCCTGGTGGAGACAGATTTTCTCAATCACAACCTGCACATCCACCGCCGCGCCCATGAGTGGTACTCGGCTGATCACGGTGAACTGCTTTACAGAAACGACGGGTTCATCGAAGAGGTGAGCACCACGTCGATTGAGCCCCTCTACGCCGAGCTCGAGCACTTCCTGCAGTGTGTGCGTGGTCAGGAGACCCCAGCTGTGGATGGACAGCAGGCCTCCAGGGCGTTGCGGTTGGCTGATCTCATTGAGCAGGCGGTGGAACAACCTGGTGTTGGCATTCCTCTCGAGGCGCCGATCTGAGTCGGCGCTCTCGTCCCTCGGGGATTCAGTTCAGAGTGTCCTGTTCGGCGAGCTGACGCAGAGCCTCGATCTGCCATTGACGGCAGAGTGCAGGAGATGACTGGTAGAACTGATCCCATGCACTGGCTTTGTGTTGGGCGTAATCGGATTCCCTCAGATCAGGATGGGTGGCGTGCCAGCCAACACGAACGGCATGGCCGATCACCACATCCAGGGCGATGTCGTCGTCAATCTGAATCCTGGGATTGGCGGTGGCAAAAGCCATCAGTGAGAGCAGGGTTTCCGTGCACAGTTGCCGGTACTCAGGAGCGGTGATTCGGCTGAGAAGATGTTCAACCTGGATCGCGAAATTGCGTTCGCCGGGGGTTTTTTCCAGCAGGAGGGCGCTGGTCAGACGATTGCGTCGTTCGAGCTTGTCTCCAATCACCAATCCCCGGCAGTGGTGCAGCAGCGACCAGACGCCTGCATAGAACTCCTTGGGAACCTGCTGGAGTGAGCCGAGACGGATGCGATGTTGTAGCCAGTCGCTGCCACCGGGACCGGATTCAAGCGGCTCCGGCACACTCCACTGCACCTGCCCGCGCACATGCAGCAACTCCCGCCGCTGCAGGGCGTCACGGGCATGATCGACATCCGCCAGCACAGTGCGCAGCCGCTGGCCGAGGCGGTGCGGCGGTTCGTCACACACGGCCTCGAAGGCTTCGTCCTGGCTGAGTTGTCGTTCAGCGGCAAGCTCAGACGTCAGCAGAAGCAGCAACTGTCCGAGCTGGAAGGTCAGAGAGCCTCGAATCATGTCCGGTTCCCGCCTGGCGATCCCGTCGAGCGCCAGCAGGAGTTCCTGCTGCAGCATCCACTCGCGACCATCACTGCCGCATGTCTGCTCGATCAGGGCAGCAATCGCCGGGCTGGACACGGGAGTGCTCAGTCTTGAATCCTTGGTGTAGTTCCGTCCAACCACCACCTGCTTCTGCCGGCTGAGCAGGTCGATCAGTGCGTCGTCCAGCTGCGGGTGGATGAGCCCCATGGCGCCGGCGCAGCGACGGGCCACGTTCCAGTCCTCCTGCTGCAACCCGCGTCGGTAGATCTCCTCCAGCAGCGTTTTGATTTCTACCGGAGCACCCTTGGGGCCGCTCAGGATCGCCGCGATTCCCAGTCTGCGTTTGAGCAACTCCAGCACTTCGGCCTGCTCTCGCAGGGAGTTGCTGGACCAGAGACGCCGCCGCAACTCCTCCAAGGATGTGTCGTCCAGCTCCTGTTCCTGAGCAGCGGTGAGATCACTCAGATCGGTCGAAGCCCTGAGCAATTGCCTGGCATTGGCCGCGGGGGTCAGTTCAAACGTCGCAGGTGATGGATGAGGCAGTTCATGCCACTGGGCTCGGGCTGCCAGCGTTTCCAGATTTGCGAACTCCACAAAAACGTCCTCCACACAACCACTGCGGAGGCGCTCTGTGAGGTCGAGCAGATGGGTGTCATCCCGCTCCAGCAAGGAGGCCTGCACTGGAATCAAGAGCAGGGGTGAACCAGACCCTTGCCAGTGCCTCTGCAGCAGATGCAGCTCGTTCACCACACTGTCCACCAGGTGTCTGGAGTCGTGGCTGAGGTAAAACGTTCCTTCCTCCAGCACGGCAGGAAGGAAGGCGAGCTTCCTGTCACCCTGGCGGTAAAGCCTGGCGCTTGCCGCTGTCTCAGGCCGCACGGGAGGGTGACCGCTCAGGCCGAGAGCATCGTCCACGCCGACCGCACCCAAGTGTTGCCGCAGGGCATTGGAGCTCAGCACCTCGATGCCTGCAGTGTCCGAAACGCTGACCGGCAGCCCCAGCTTCTTCAGGCGCGAGGCCACACTGGGGTCGTCGGGTACCAGGCAGACCAGGACTGACTGCGCTCCAAGGACAGACGGCAGACGTCGGCCACAGGGATCGAGGTCTGCGGCCTCGATCAGCCCGTCCATCAGCATCTCCCCGAGCCAGGCCAGGCTCTGGGTCCAGAGCAGGGGGACATTGTCATTGGCGACGCGTTTCTGGCTGCCGTGAACCTGGCGTTCGCGTTCTAGGGCTTCTGTTGGAACGAGGTAGAGCTCCGGGTAGAGCATCTGGCCGTCGCGTTCCACCCGGAGGGCCTCTAGGCGATGGCGCCACTGTTTGGCGTCGTCCCAGCGCTCTTCAAAGCAGGCGGTAATCAATTCATAAGCCAGGAATAGGGGCCATTCCGATTCGACCCCTTCAAAAGTGGCCAGTTCATCGCGTTCGTAGTGCAGGCGCGTGATGTCTTCCACCACGGTCTGGTGGCCGTCGCGCCTGAAGCGCTTGTATCCGTAAAGGCCCCCCAGTTCCCGGCGGATGCGTCGGGCGGTGCGGTCAACGAGCTCACGATCCTCCAGAGCCCAGGCGGGATAGCCGATCACTGATAAACAGGCGCTGTCCACTTCTTTGCTGGCGGATTCGCGTGGGAGAAGTCCCTGCAGCGCCCGCCTCAGACGCACCACCGCTCCATGGGGAATCAGCACGGTCACGCTGCCATCACCATGCGCGGCGAAGAGATCCACGCCGTCCAGCGCCTCCAGGGCTGCTTTGGCCATGCCGATTGAGCTGGCATTGCGTTCTGGCAGTCCGTGATTGCCTTTGTCTCCCCGCTCCCAGATGCCGTAATCCGGGATCTGATAAGCCCGGGCGACGTAGTACACCAGGTTCTGAATGAAGGCCGCCTCATGGCGGTTGTGGATCACAGCCAGACCACTGCGACTCAGCTGGGCCAGCTGAAGCAGAAAGAGTGATGTGGCATCCAGCTGAAGGTGCCCCCATCCGTCATCAGGCACTACCGGTTCCCCAGTCCGGCTGTTGTACTTGGCATGGAGCGCATCCAGGGGATCCAGGCTGTGCTTGAAGCGTTCGACCTTTCCCGACTGACGCAGCATGGCGCTGAGAAGTCCGCGCATGAGGTCGACCACCCGCTGCTCCAGTTCCCAGCTGCGTTGGCTTGGGCCCAGGAGTTTGCGATGGGCGATGGCCAGGCCCCACACACACTGAATCGAGTACACGCAGTCGCGAACCCAGGCATCGCCATAGTTGCCGTGAACGGTGTGGGCCGTGCTCGCAGGAAGCAGCCCACTGAAAGGGTTTTGCCGCTGCAAGACCACGGCTTCAATGGCGCTGTCGAGTTGCTGCAACTGGTCCAGTTTCTCTTGGTCATTGCTGGCAACTGGGTGGGACAGAACCATGGCCTCGCGTTCGACCGGATCTAGATTCTCCCTCGGAGCCGTTTAGGAGATGGAAATAATCAGTACTGGCCCGCGCGATCGTCGTCGCTGCCACGTTCTTGGGGTTCCTGTTGACGCTTGCCGCGACGTGGCGGCTTCCGCGATCGGCCTGCATGGAGAGGGTGGGGGCCAAATCGTGACGCTCAATGCAGAAATGACAATGCGGGCGCGTCAGGACTCAGATCTCGGTGACGTGATCGCTCAGGCCGATCTGGTGGTTCCTGATGGGGCAGGAGTGGTCTGGGCCTTGGGTCGCCAGGGAGTGAGGGTGCGGCGCAGTCCTGGTATCGAGCTGGCTTGGTCTCTACTCGGTTACGCCGAGGCCCACAACTGGTCTGTCGCCCTGGTGGGTGGTTCACCCAAGGTGATGGAGCGCCTCAAGACGAAACTGGAGCAGAGTCATCCCAACCTGGAGTTGCAGATGGCTGAAGACGGATTTCAGTCACCCGACGCTTGGCAGGCTTTGGAGTCCCGTTTACGCAGTCTTCGACCTGATCTTGTGCTGGTCGCTCTGGGTGTACCCCGTCAAGAGCTTTGGGCAAAAACCATGCGTCAATCCCTCCCTGGTGTGTGGATGGGCGTCGGCGGTAGTTTCGATGTCTGGTCTGGTGTCAAGCAGCGGGCACCGGAATGGACGAGTCGACTGCAACTGGAATGGCTCTTCCGGCTGCTCCAGGACCCATCACGCTGGCGGCGATATCTGGTGCTGCCTCAATTCGCCTGGGCAGTGCTCAAATCAAGTGATCGCAAGCGCTGAGGTGTTCAGCGGAAACCCACAGAAGCCTGCCAAACAAAGGCCAGCAGAAGGAAGAAAACAGGGATGATCGGCAGTATGTCGATCAGAGGGCCGAATGCCTGGTAGGCCTCGGGAAGTTGGGCCAGCAGGTCAAGGGAGAAAGCAGCCATCCCGGCGAACAGTTCGGTCAGTGAGCGGACGCTACCACGTGTGATGGGCAGGTGAGTCCTCGTCCCAGGGACGGAAATCCTCTGCAAAACAGCCTTCGCGAATGGCTTGTCCCATGGCACTGGTGAAGCGGATCAAATGGGTGAGGTTGTGCAGGCTCAGCAGGGTCAATCCGAGTAGCTCTTCACTGCGGATCAGATGATGCAGATAGGCCCGGGTGTGCTTTTTGCAGGCGATGCAGGGACACGTGGGGTCGAGTGGGGTGTGGTCATGCCGGAAGCGGGCGTTTCGTAGGTTCCAGCGCTCCCCGGCCACCATGGCTGTGCCGTGACGCCCAAGGCGGGTAGGGAGCACACAGTCGAATAGATCGATTCCATTGGCGACAGCAACGGCCATTTCCGGCAGCGTGCCAATGCCCATCAGATAGCGCGGACGATCATCCGGCAGCAGAGGCGTTACCTGCCGAACGATGCGGTGCATCTCCTCCACCGGCTCTCCCACGCTGACGCCGCCAATGGCGATGCCCGGGAGGTTGAAGTCGGCGACTGCTTTAGCGCTGGCTTCGCGCAGGTGAGGGAAGCACCCCCCTTGCACGATCCCGAACAGGGCCTGGTCGGTGCGGGTGTGGGCGTCCACGCAGCGCTCGAGCCAGGCATGGGTGCGCCGACTGGCCTCCTCCACATCATTTTCAGTGGCTGGATAAGGGGGGCATTGGTCAAAGGCCATGGCCACATCCGCGCCCAGCGCCATCTGAATCTCCATCGAGCGTTCGGGTGTCAGCAGGATGCGGCTGCCGTCTCGGGGATTGCGGAAATCAACGCCATGGTCATCGATGCGGTTGAGATCTCCCAGGCTGAACACCTGAAATCCCCCGGAATCGGTGAGCATCGGACCTTGCCAGCCCATGAAGTGATGGAGCCCACCGGCGGCCTCCACGACGGCTTCACCGGGTTGGAGGTGCAGGTGATAAGTGTTGGAGAGCACCATCTGTGCTCCCGTGGCCGCGAGTTGATCGGCTGTCACACCCTTCACTGTGGCCAGGGTTCCCACTGGCATGAAGCGCGGTGTCGTCACCGGCCCATGGGGAGTTTGAAAGCAACCGCAGCGTGCAGCGGTGTGCCGGCATGTTGCATTGATCTGGAAGTCGAACCCCCGCATCTCCGCCACCCGCTTCTCGTCCTAGGTCTTGACCCTACGGTGAGCTCAGACAGACAGTGCTGCCCTCTGAGGATCGCTTCCCTGCCCTGGTTTCGGGATCTTGCCGGTGCCTGGATCTTCTACTCCGTTCTGCCCGCCTGGCCCTGGCTGTCGCCCCGGTTTGAGCGCATTGCCCGCTTTGCCCCCTGGATCGGTCTGGTGATCGGTGGGCTTCAGGCGTTGCTCTGGTTTCTGCTCAGTGCCATGAATTGGTCGGTTGAGAGCTGTGCTCTCTTGGCCATTGCTCTTGGGACTTGGCTCACAGGTGGATTGCATGTCGACGGCTTGATGGACACGGCCGATGGTCTGGCTGCAGGTCAAGAGCGATGTCTTGAAGCCATGGACGACAGTCGGGTCGGAGCCAGTGGAGTTCAGGCTTTGCTGCTAGTCGTGCTTTTGCAGGCAGGGGCATTGATCAGGCTGGGGACATGGGCGCCGATGGCGCTGGTGATGGCTGCTGTGATCGGCAGGGTTGCTCCTCTGAGCGCAATGGCACGGTTTCCCTACCTCCGCCAGGGCGGCACTGCGGCATTTCATCGCCGGCATTGGCGAGGGGTTCTGGACTGGGTTCCGGCCATGATCCTGATTGTGCTGCTTCTGCTCAGTGCGGCCTTGAGAGGGGGGGGGCTCGTTCTGTCTGTGTCTCTGGTGCTGACGGTTGGTCTGGGAGCGGCCTGGCTGCTGGTGGAGCGTTTGGGGCGGCGCCTGGGTGGCCACACGGGAGATACCTATGGCGCCTGTCTTGTGTGGGGGGAGACCTTCACTCTGCTGAGTTCGGCGCTGCTGTTTCCTGTCCTGTCGGGGGCAGGCTGAGCAGAAAGGCATTGCCCTGCTCCGGTAGGCACGGATCAAGGTCTGCCGGTGATTGCAGCAGTTCGAGCCGTCCTCCCCGTTGCCGGGCAAGCGTCTGTGCCAAGGCGAGTCCGAGGCCTGATCCTGCCCGCTCGCTGCTGGTGCTTCCGCGGACTCCTTTCAAAAAAATCTGATCTCGTTCGCTGTCGGGAATGGGCGGTCCTGCATCCCACACACACACACCATGGTCGTGCAGGTGCAGGCCCAGGTCGCAGCCGTTGGGGCTGTAACGGAAGGCATTTTCAAGCAGGTTGGCCACGATCTCCGCCGTCACGGCATCGGCGGCCGGACGGAGGCTCTTGGTCCATCGTGGCCACTGCTCCGGTTCTCTCCACAATCGACCTTGCAGTGCGGCTGTCGCAGCAGCACGTTCCAACAGAGGGCTCAGCAGGTCGGCGATCGTGAGATCGGGTGCATCGGCAGGCACCGGTGGCAGCAGCAATGGGGTGGCGTTCTCCGGCTCAAGTTTCAGGTCTTCCTGGCCGATCCTGTCGAGAGCATTGACATAGCGATCGAGCTGGACCTGTTCGCGGATCAGGTTCTCCACCAGTGCGCGCTGCTGGTTCTCAGGACCCAGGCGACGCAGCAACAGTTGCGTGTAGGTCCTCAAAGCTGTGAGCGGATTGCGGAGCTGATGCACCATCACCGACAGCTGCTGACGCTGACCATCGAGCTGACTGTTGAGTCGGTCCTGTTCGAGCTCCAGTCCACGAAGGCGGGCGAGAGTGTCGGCGCAGGTCTGTAATCGATCGGCATGGGTGATGGTTTGCCCGACGTCTTCATGCTGTTCAGCCCGCAGCACGCCGAGAAGCAGGGAGTCATGACGCAGGGGGTACCAGCGTCGTTCTGATGCTGGACTGCGCAGATCCGGATCCTTCGCAATGGATGCCGGCAAGGCGGCGTCCTGGGGAGCCTGGGCTACCAAGACGAGATTCGGTGTGTCTCCTTCACTTCGCTCGGTGAGATAAAGGGCGAGGCGATCGGCGACTCCGTCGGTGATCAGGAGACTCAGATGCTGCTGGGTCAAAGCCTGAAACCGATCGGAGAGATGCATCAGCACGAAAAAGCTCAGACGGTCAAAAGGACGACAGACACGGTCAACTTGCCAATTTTGGAAAAAGTATTAAGATCAGATGAACGACGTAAAGCCCGGTCTCGCGGAGGCCGAGCTCGGTCGATTGTCTGACCGCGGTTGCATTTTCTTAGCAATCAAGGTTACAGCAGAGGTTGATGAATCCTCTGCTGTCCTCGGCATCCCTGTCGATGATCTCGAGAGTGCGTTTCCTGTTGTCGGCTCGGTCCTCAACGATTTCGCTGACATTCGAACGCTGATTTACGGGTGCTTGTGACAAGCCTCCGGTGGCATGTGCTGAATTCACGGCTCTGCCCGCTCATTCACTGTCCTTCCCTTCCTCCCATTGCGGGTCGATTTTTTATGTCAAAGAAGCGCAAGCGGATCAGCCGCCGTCGTCTCGCTGGGCAAAGAGTTCTCGCCCACGTACCGACCTTTCACCTGGAAACAGGAGAACACAAGCCAGTCACTGCAGCCCGTCGCTTCATTGCCGAGGGAGGGCTGGTTCCTCCTGCACTTTTGAACGTTCGACGCAACGAACACACCACCGATCGCTTTTTCTGGGGCGAAAAGGGGTTGTTCAGCGCTCAATATGCTGAGGAAAACCACTTTCTGTTCCCCTCTTTGCGCCTGATTGTCGACAATGTCGGCGAAGAGGTGATCTTCGAAGGCCTTGAGCTCGCCTCCGACGATTGGGAAGAAATGGAAGAGTACGAATACGCGTTCGTCTGAGCGGATTTCATGAGTCCTGGTTGGTTGGGTTCAACCAGGACTGCAGGGTCTCGACCATCAGAGATTGCATGCCTTCAGGAATCGTGTGGCCTCCGCTGAATGTGATCAGTCGGCATGAGCGGCTCTCACCATTCAGATGTTTTGCCAATTCCGCTTGAGCGTTGACGGGCACGACGTCATCATTCCGACCGTGGATGAGAATGACCGGTGGACGTTGAGCCCCTGGCTGCCAGTTGGGGTGGGGATAGGCGCTGCAGGCAATGATTCCTGCCAATGGCAGTTGGCAACCCACATCAAGTGCCATAGCGCCCCCCTGGGAGAAGCCCAGTAGCACTGTTTTCGACAGAGGAATCTGTTGTTGATCGATTCCCTTGATGCGCTGTTTCAACTGGCTGACCGCCTCTGAAACAGTGCCCCATTGAGGAGGGAATAAGCCATACCACTGCCGCCCAACACCTGCCGGATGAGGCTCCGGGGCTTGCAAGGCCAGACATTCCATGGCCAGTCCTGAACTTGCGCAGAGGGACTGGCCCAGGGGCATGAGATCACTCGCATCGGCCCCCCAGCCATGCAGCAGCAGGAGACGTGCCTGAGGCTGGTCCTCGTGGCACTGAACCAGGAGGTCATCCATAAAGACCTGGACCGACTGCTGCTTAGGTTGGCGAATGATCTCACCTGTGTCCTGCTGCCATGGCTCCCACAGCGCTGCTGAGTGTGTCTGACAAGAGCGGTCTGGTGCCGCTGGCCAAGACCCTGCATGAACGGCACGGGTATCAGCTTCTGTCCAGCGGGGGAACGGCCAAGGTGCTGCAGGAGGCCGGATTGCCGGTCACCCCTGTGGCAGAGCACACAGGAGCCCCGGAAATTCTGGGTGGTCGTGTAAAGACTCTTCACCCCCGCATCCATGGTGGAATCCTGGCCCGTCGCGGTGATCCGGAACATGAGGCAGATCTGCTGGCGCAGCAGATCACGCCGATTGATGTGGTGGTGGTCAACCTCTATCCGTTCCGTGAAACAGTCTCTGACCCCGCAGTGAGCTGGGAGCGAGCGATCGAGAACATCGATATTGGAGGGCCCACCATGGTGCGTTCCGCAGCCAAGAACCATGACCACGTGGCTGTGCTCACCGATCCGCAGCAGTACGACCGCTTTCTTCAGGACCTTGCTGAATCCGAGGGGACCGTCAGTTCTGCTGTGCGGCGGAGGCTTGCCCTGGAGGCTTTTGCGCATACAGCGGCTTACGACGCCGCGATCACGCGCTGGATGCAGAACAGAGCTGAGTTGCAGCAAGTCGATGACGCATCAGCGTCTGCACTTCCATGGCTGGATGCACTGCCCCTGCGTCAGCGGTTGCGCTACGGCGAGAACCCTCACCAAGGAGCGGCCTGGTACAGCGCACCCAAGGCTGGTTGGGGAGGCGCCATTCAGTTGCAGGGAAAGGACCTGAGCACCAACAATCTCCTCGATCTCGAAGCAGCGCTCGCGACGGTGCGGGAGTTTGGCTACGGCAAGGGTGGAACCCACCCGGCTCTGCGGCCGGCGGCCGTTGTGGTGAAACACACCAATCCCTGCGGTGTTGCGGTCGCCGATGGTGAAGCTGCCGCGCTCACCCGAGCTCTCGATGGTGACCGGGTCAGTGCTTTCGGGGGCATTGTGGCGATCAACGGTCGCGTGGATGCTCCTGCCGCCCGAGAACTCACCAGCCTCTTCCTGGAGTGCGTGGTGGCGCCGGAGTATTCGCCTGAGGCCCGGGAGATCCTCGCTTCGAAAGGCAATCTCAGAGTTTTGGAGCTTCCATTCACGGCCATCGAGGCCGCCGGGCATGACCATGTGCGCAGCATTCTTGGTGGTCTGTTGGTCCAGGATCTGGATGATGATCCCGTTGCAACGGATGCGTGGACTGTGGCCACTGAGCGTGTTCCCACTCAGGCTGAGCGCGATGACCTGAGCTTTGCTTGGCAGTTGGTTCGTCATGTGCGCTCCAATGCCATCGTCGTTGCCAGAGACGGTCAGAGCCTTGGAATCGGTGCAGGGCAGATGAACCGGGTTGGATCAGCCCGGATCGCCCTTGAGGCATCGGGCGATCGAGCCCGTGGTGCTGTGCTGGCGAGCGATGGTTTCTTCCCCTTCGATGACACTGTGCGCCTGGCTGCGCAGCACGGCATCTCCGCGGTCATTCATCCGGGCGGCAGCAAACGTGACGAGGATTCGATCAAAGCCTGCAATGAACTTGGGCTGGCGATGCTTCTGACCGGGCGTCGACACTTCCTGCATTGAGTGCGTCTTTGTCGCCTTTGATCACCACGGAGTCCTAGCCTCGCGCCAGCTTCCATGCGCTGCCTTGTGATGACGCTTGCCACGCTGCCTTTCGCTCTGAGTTTCGTGCACCCACTGATGATGTGGGTGTTGTTTCTGGCGTCCGCCTATGCCATGTATCTGGGGATCAAGGCCAAGAAGACCCGTACAGGTACCCCAGAACAGCGCAAGACGTTGATCCCCGGCAAGTTTGCCCAGCGTCATTTCCGTTGGGGTGGGCTGCTGCTTGGACTGATCGTTCTCGGCAGCATCGGTGGTATGGCGGTGACCTATCTCAACAACGACAAACTGTTTGTTGGGCCTCATCTCCTTGTTGGTCTTGCCATGACGGCCTTGATCGCCATGGCGGCTTCCCTGTCTCCGTTCATGCAGCAAGGCAATGTGATCGCCCGCAAAGCCCATGTCGGCCTCAATATGGGAATGATGACGCTCTTCCTCTGGCAGGCGGTCAGCGGCATGGAAATCGTCAACAAGATCTGGTCGAATCGCTGATCCGCTTGGTCAACGATTAGAAGGTTGCCCGTCGTCTTGGCGGGCACGCGAGCCCGTGGCTTCCATGGAAATCTTCTTGCACCTTCCAAGTGAGTCGCCTTGAAATCTGCCTCACGATCTGGCGCAGCAGCCGATCACCGCTGGATTGCACTAACCCCTCCGGGAGCATGGTGATCACTTTCGGAAGGGTGATCCAGATGCTCAGATCCAGCTCCCAGCGCACACAGGTTGCAGGCAGGTCCTGATTCATGTCTTCAATCAGCGTGAGATCAGCTTGAAAATCAACGTCGTAGAGCGCAGCCAGGGCTGGATCCATGGCTGGCAGCGACACGGTTTCGATGGCGTACGACCTCTGATGGCCAGGCAGCAGCCGCAAGGCGATGGTTGGTTCCAGTTCGAAGCCAAAATTCCCGAACCGTCCAAGCGTCAGGGCATAGGTCTGGGCGTCAAGAGCCTCCACCTCCATCGGTGCGGCGCAACGGCGGAACCACTCATCGTGTTGGTCGAGGTAACGCGCCACCACCGCAGGAGTGGCACGCATTTCCATGCCGTCACTGAAGTGACTGTGGTAACAGCGCACCTGTGGGTCCTGGCTAAGGCGAGAGCGAAGGGAATCGGCTGGTGGTCTCGACAAGAGCAGCACAGATGACAGTCCCGGTCAGGGGTGATCCCCAAGGTCAACCAATGTAAAGCGAGCTGGTCTTCAGTTCTTCTCGCTGAGGGTCATCAATTGCTGGATCACGTGTTCCACGACGCGATCCGGGGTGGATGCACCGGATGTGATTCCCACTGTGATCGCTCCGCTCGGCAGGAAATTCTGTTCGCGGATCAGTTCCTGGCCAAGAGGCTTGTGTTCGATGCTGTTATCAGCACTGATGCGCTCCGGTGTGTCGATGTGGAAGGAGCGGATGCCGCGATTGATGGCGATTTCCTGGAGATGCGTGGTGTTGGAGGAGTTGTAGCCGCCGATCACCACCATCAGGTCAAGCGGTTCATCGACGAGTGAAAACATCGCGTCCTGGCGTTCCTGAGTGGCATCGCAGATGGTGTTGAACGCCAGGAAATGCTCATTGAGATGCGTTGGGCCGAATTTGCTGAGCATGGTGCGTTCAAACAGACGACCGATTTCTTCGGTTTCCCGCTTGAGCATGGTGGTCTGGTTGGCAACGCCGAGTTTCTCGAGATCCTGATCCGGATCGAATCCTGGGGAGCATGCCTTGGAGAAGCGAGCCATGAAGCTGTTCCGGTCTCCTTTGCCGAGGATGTAATCCGCAACGATCTGTGCCTCCTCAAGGTCTAGAACCACTAGGTAAGTTCCAGCGAATGAGCTGGTGGCCAAGGTTTCCTCATGCTTCACCTTGCCGTGGATGATTGATGTGAATGTCTGCTTCTTGTGCTTCTCCACGGTGTTCCACACCTTGGAGACCCAGGGGCAGGTGGTGTCAACGATGTGGCATCCCCGTTCGTTGAGCAGCTGCATTTCTTGAACCGTCGCTCCGAAAGCGGGAAGGATCACTACATCCCCTGATGTGACCCCGGAGAAATCCTTCACACCCTGCTCAACGGGAATGAACTGCACGTTCATCTCACGGAGGTGGTCATTCACGGAAGGGTTATGAATGATCTCGTTGGTGATCCATAGGCGCTCACCGGGGTAGTGCCTGCGTGTTTCGTAGGCCATTGCAACAGCGCGCTCGACCCCCCAGCAGAAGCCGAAATCCTTGGCGAGGCGCACTTGAAGTCGACCGTGATTAAGACGGTACCCGTTGTCGCGGATAGACCCAATCAGACCGCTTTGATAGGCCTGCTCCAGGCTTCCTGCAACTTCATCGGCACGTCCGAAGCCTCGGCGGTTGTAGCGGTCGGAATGGTGCAGGGAGCGCTTGAAGGCGTGGGTATCCATGGTCGCGACGACGATGCGATGACTCTATGGGCTACGGGTCAGGCTTGACTCATCTGCATGAGATAGAGCGATCCTGACAAAAAAAAGCCCCGGCCCTGGGGCCGGGGTGTCAGAAACCTGAGAAGGATCTCAGTTTCCGGATGATGCGAAATCGGGATAGGCCTCCATGCCGTGCTCACCGATGTCAAGACCCATGGTCTCTTCCTCTTCGGAGACACGGATGCCACCGAACAGTCCGCCGATGATGCTCCAGGCGATCCAGCAAGTCACCAGTGCCCAGATGGCATAAGCAGCACAACCGAGAGCCTGGATGCCGAGCTGTTCGATACCACCACCCACGAGAAGTCCGAGAGGTGAACCATCGCCCTGGATATCAAAACCCCAGAGTCCGACGACAAGAGTTCCCCAAACGCCACAGACACCGTGGACCGAGAAAGCGCCAACGGGATCGTCAATTCCTGCTGAATCGAGAGCAGCCACGGAGAAGACAACGATCACACCGCCGATCAATCCTGCAACCCAAGATCCCACCATGGTGAGATTTCCGCAGCCTGCTGTGATGCTCACAAGGCCAGCAAGGATTCCGTTGATGATCATGGTCAAATCAGGCTTACCTGACGTCATCGTCGAGACCACGGTGGCTCCGATCGCTCCACCCGCGGCAGCCAGAGTTGTCGTCACAGCGACATAAGGAACCCATTGGTCCATGGCGAGCTGAGAACCAGGATTGAAGCCATACCAGCCAATCCACAGGATGAGCGCACCGAGCGTTGCAATCGCCATGTTGTGACCAGGGATTGCTTGCGTACGACCATCGACGTATTTGCCAATGCGGGGTCCAAGCAGCATCGCCCCCACAAGACCGGCCCAAGCACCAACGGAGTGAACAATCGATGAACCGGCGAAATCAATGAATTCCTTATTGCCAACGCTGTTCAGCCAGCCTCCGTTCCATTCCCAGCTTCCAGCAATTGGGTAGATGACTGCGGTCAGTACGAGTGCGAAAACAACGAATTCACCGAATTTCACCCGTTCAGCCACCAGGCCGGAAACGATGGTTGCTGCGGTGCCTGCGAATGCAGCTTGAAAGAGGAAATCAACAGTGGGTACAAGACCCGCCTCACTGATGGTTTCTGCTGAGACAGCTGGATCGAAGAACAATCCTTTGAAGTAAAGCCAACCATCAACAACAGACCCGCCATACATCAACGAGTAGCCGATGATCCAATAGGCCGTCACAGCCAGGGCGAACACGAAAAGGTTCTTGGCGAGAATATTGACGGCGTTCTTCTGGCGACACATCCCGGCTTCCACCATCGCGAAGCCAGCATTCATGAAGATCACGAGAATGGTCGCGACCAGCAGCCAGAGATTGTTTGCGAGGAACGCTGCGTTGAGTTCAGGCAGTTCTTCGGCAAATGCGGAAAGATTGAAAATGCCTAATCCGAACAAAGCGACTGGCACACAGGCAAGCCACAGGAGTGATCGGTTCGTTCTGAAGCCTCTGATGCTTTTCAGAAGGAGCATTGGCCCCTCGAGAAGGCTGGCCTCCTGAAGAGCCTTTCGCCTCCCCGATGGAGAGTTCAAAGCAGTTGTCATGAAAAGAAAGCGGAACTGCAGATCGGACTGTCGTAATGACCGTCACACCGACCCAAGATGTACTCACACGTACGCCCCCTACGTCGCCGTTGTTACCGAACTGGCGATTGCCTCGCTTCTACGGCGCGCTTCCCCTGCCAAAAAATTTTGTCTTGTTCAAAGCGAAAAGCGCAGGGGAAAACCTCTACTCCTTTCGAAACTGCTTGTCGGAAGAGTTCCCCGTAGTGAGGATCTGCGCTGTCTCCCGGTGCGAATGCGTTGAGGTCGTCTCGGCTGATACAAGGCACCAGAAGGGCTCTGGCGGTGGGCAGCACGCTCATGAGTTCTCGGAGATGCTTCTGGCCACGTTCGGTCACGGTGTCGGGGAAGAGTGCCAGTGATCCCTCGCTCCAGGTTGTGTTTTTGATCTCGACATAAATTTTTCTCGGATCTGCGTTGTCGCCATGGGGAGTCAGCAGCAGATCAATGCGGCTGCGCTTGTTCTCGCCGTAGGCCACCTCGGGTCTGATCTCAACAGTCGGGCCGACAACGTCGTTGAGACAGCCGGCTTCGATGGCGGCCCTGATCAGACGGTTGGGTAAGGCGGTGTTGATCCCAACCCAGCAGGGTTGCCCATCGGCACCGGTTACTTCGGCCTGCTCCCAGGTCCAGGCCAGCTTGCGAGTTGGGGAAGGGGCATGGCGCAAGCGCACCCGTTGGCCTGGAATCAGAACGCCCGTCATCGGTCCGGTGTTCGCGCAATGGGCGGTCACGCACGATCCGTCCTCCAACTCGATGTCTGCCAGAAAACGCTTGTAGCGCTTGAGCAAAATCCCCTCTGTGAGCGGTTCAAATGAGAGGAGAGGGGTGCCGGTCATGGGGGCGGGCAGGTTGAAGCCATGGTGCCTGGAAATCGACCGAGAATTGAACGACTGATGGCGGGTTGGCAGCGCTGATGGCGAGATCTCTCAAGCGCATTGCCATGGTGGTCACCATCGGGACCCTTTTCAGCAAATTCGGTGGCCTGATCCGCCAATTGGTGATCGCGGCAGCATTCGGGGTCGGCGCTGCTTACGACGCTTACAACTACGCCTATGTGCTCCCGGGCTTTCTCCTCATCCTTCTAGGGGGCATCAACGGGCCCTTTCACAGCGCCATGGTCAGTGTGCTCAGTCGCAGGCCTCGAGAGGAGGGTGCTCATATTTTGGCCACCCTGAACACCACCGTGAGTGCTCTGCTTTTGGCGGTCACCGTGGTGCTGGTGATGGCCGCTGACCCATTGATCACCCTGGTGGGGCCAGGCCTGCCGCCCGAGCTGCACCGCATCGCGGTCGCGCAGTTGCAGGTGATGGCCCCCATGGCACTGCTCGCCGGTTTGATCGGTCTGGGATTTGGATCCCTCAATGCCGCCGATGAGTTTTGGATTCCAGCGATTTCGCCTCTGATGTCAAGCCTGGCGTTGATCGTTGGGGTGGGTCTGCTCTGGTGGCAGCTGGGTGCCGCGATCGCCGAACCCATCCATGCGCTTTGGGGAGGTGTGGTGTTGGCGTTGGCCACGCTCGTTGGCGCCGGCTTGCAGTGGTTGTTGCAGTTGCCGGCGTTGATTCGGCAGCGTCTGGCCCGATTCAAGTTGTCCTGGGACTGGCGTCACCCCGGTGTGCAAGAGGTCTGGCAGGTGATGGGCCCCGCCACCCTGTCGTCCGGAATGCTTCAGATTAATGTCTTCACGGATCTGTTCTTCGCCTCGGGAATCCTCGGAGCAGCGGCAGGGCTTGGCTACGCCAATCTTCTGGTGCAGACACCGCTCGGATTGATTTCCAATGCCCTGTTGGTGCCGCTTTTACCCACGTTCTCCCGGCTTACGGCTCCGGAGGATCGACCTCAGCTCATCGGCAGGATCCGCCAGGGCCTGATGCTCTCCACGGCCTCGATGCTGCCTCTGGGTGCTCTCTTCCTGGCGTTGTCTGCCCCGATCGTTGCTCTTGTGTACGAGCGCGGTGCCTTCGATGCTCAGGCGGCGCAATTGGTCACCGGTTTGTTGATGGCTTACGGCGTCGGCATGCCGGCTTATCTCGGCCGCGATGTGCTGGTTCGCGTGTTTTACGCCCTCGGCGACGGCACAACTCCTTTCCGACTGTCGTTGGCCGGGATCGGTCTGAATGTTCTGTTCGACTGGGCCTTGGTCGGGGGGCCATCTCCCTGGGGGCCTCAGTTGCCCTTTGATTTCGGGGCTCCTGGACTGGTGTTGGCCACGGTGCTGATCAATGCCCTGACCTGTTGCGCTCTGCTGCTGGTTCTTGAGAAACGTTTGGGAGGTCTGCCTCTGCGCAGCTGGGGGTTTGATGCCCTATTGCTGACCGCAGCCGCAGCACTGGCCGGTTGCGCTGCCTGGGGGCTCAGCACAGCGGTTCAATGGCCTGTTGATCTGATCGGACGCGGTTTTCAGGTCGCTCTGTCCGGAGGTATCGGTGTGCTCCTGTTCGGAGTGTGCGGCCAGTGGCTTGGAATCGCTGAAGTCGTTGAGATCAATCAGGGGATTGCAAGGCGGTTCATCCGTCGCTGAGCGTCACTGTCCTGTCATCCCGCACTTGGATTGGTAACTCGAGCTGTTGTCGGCCTACCAGTTGTGGTCCTTGCACCGAGGCGATTCGGGCTTCGATGCCGAACTCTCGGAAGGCCGTATCCAGTTCCTGAATCAGGGCCTTCTCCACCTGGGCTTCGGGGTCCACAACCTTGCCGATCAGGCGCTCTCCTAGGCGACCGATGCGCTGACGCACCACTTCGCGTGCGTTGGTGACCTCGATAATCAGCACGCGTGTTCCCAGATCGCAGCAACCTTATCGGCAGTGGTCCTCAAGAATCTGTTCGAGGTCCGAAAGTTGCGAAGACGGCAACAGCCTCGTCAAGGGCAGTCGATTGCTTCCACCTCCGATCGGCACCTGAACGCGTTCCAGAGCCTGGCGTGCGGCGATCGCCGCTCCCTGATCGACGAGTGCGCTGCACTCAATAGCGAGGGACTCGGCCAGGCCTGCATCTTTCAAATACAGGTGCCAGCCCGAGACCTGCAGGTACAAACGATCGCCGATGGCTTCGGTCAGATCTCGCAGATCAGCGGCATTCATGGTCATGGCAAGCGGTGGTCATGGAACATGGCCAGACCGCTCCATGCTGGCTTCAGGATGCCGAGTTGTCCGCCTCCAGGTCGGGGCGAAGTGTCAGCACCACTGTGAGATGAACAGCGAGTCCAACCAGCCAAAGGCCAGTGACAACGTTGAGATGGCTCCAGGGATGGCGCATCTCCTGCAGGAACCAGAGCCCGCTGTTCACTGCGGCGAACACCATGCCGTGAAGCGTGAGATTCACGACCCGGTTGAAGTGCCGGTAGGTGGGATCAGTGGGGTCAGCAGGCCCGTACCAGCGGATCGGCATGGAGGGAGACCGAAGGGAATTGAAATGATTCTGGCGTGAGGATGTGCGCCAGTTGACGAAGGGCCCCTCCGTGGGGTCAGATGGTTGGGCGCAAGCGCTTGTAGCTCAGCGGATTAGAGCATCTGACTACGGATCAGAGGGTCGGGAGTTCGAATCTCTCCAGGCGCGTTTCAAAACTGCCTTCGGGCAGTTTTTTTTATTCAGCACTGCTGCTGTTGACCGTTGCTTACCATCAAAACAACGCATTAAGGCAACGCATGGTGGATTTCGAAACCGCTCCGATCAATGCATCCCTAGCGGACTCTGATCCTGCGATTGCCCGCTTGATTGATCAGGAGCGCGCCCGCCAGGAAACGCATCTCGAGCTGATCGCCTCGGAGAACTTTGCATCGAGCGCCGTGATGGCGGCTCAAGGATCAGTCTTGACTAATAAATACGCAGAAGGCCTGCCGAACAAGCGTTATTACGGCGGTTGCGAGCATGTCGACGCCATCGAGGAGCTGGCCATTGAGAGGGCCAAGGAACTCTTCGGTGCGGCTTGGGCCAATGTTCAGCCTCACAGTGGTGCCCAGGCCAATTTCGCAGTGTTTCTGGCCTTACTTCAGCCAGGCGACACGATCATGGGTCTGGACCTGTCCCACGGAGGCCACCTGACCCACGGCTCACCGGTGAATGTGAGCGGCAAATGGTTCAACGTTGTCCAATACGGGGTCGACAAGGAGACCCAGCGGTTGGATATGGAGGCGATCCGTCAGCTGGCTCTTGAGCACAAGCCCAAGCTGATCGTCTGTGGGTATTCGGCTTACCCCCGCACCATCGATTTTGCGGCGTTCCGTGCGATTGCCGATGAGGTCGGGGCCTACCTGTTGGCTGATATGGCTCACATCGCAGGCCTTGTGGCTGCAGGCGTGCATCCCAGCCCTGTTCCGCACTGTGATGTGGTCACCACCACGACGCACAAAACCCTGCGCGGTCCCCGTGGTGGACTGATTCTTTGCCGGGATGCTGAGTTCGCCAAAAAGTTCGACAAAGCTGTTTTTCCTGGTTCGCAAGGCGGACCCCTTGAGCATGTGATCGCAGCCAAAGCCGTGGCCTTTGGAGAGGCACTCCGCCCTTCGTTCAGGGCTTACAGCCAACAGGTTGTGGCCAATGCCCAGGCCCTGGCCGACCGCTTGATGGCCCGTGGCATCGATGTGGTGAGCGGAGGAACCGATAACCACGTGGTGCTGCTCGATCTGCGCAGCATCGGCATGACCGGGAAGGTGGCAGATCTGCTGGTCAGCGACGTTCACATCACCGCGAACAAGAACACGGTTCCGTTTGATCCAGAGTCACCCTTCGTCACCAGCGGTCTGCGGCTGGGAACTGCGGCTCTCACGACCCGTGGCTTCGATGCTGAAGCGTTCGCTGAGGTGGCCGAGGTGATTGCTGATCGTTTGCTCAATCCTGAGGATGATGCAATTCAGGCCCGTTGCCTGGAACGTGTGGCCAGTCTCTGTCGGCGTTTTCCCCTCTACGCGATTGCAACGGAACCGGCGCTTGTCTGACTGGACCAAGCTGACCTGGATTCCCAATCCAGGTCTGCCTACATTGGATGCCATCAGTCCATTGTGGGCCGTCCTCACCGGGGTTTTGCGTGACCTTCGCGAGCACTCCTCTCGCCGTCGCTGTGGTGATTTTCCTTGCGGCGGCTCTGGTCACCACGGTGACCGTGCCGCTCGTGCGCCGGCTTGGCTTACGCCATGGCTTCACCGATACTCCTGATTCGCGCAAGCAGCACAGCGTGCCGATGGTCCGCCTCGGTGGAGTGGCCATGGTGCTTGGTTTCAGTGTTGCGTTGGGCATCACCTGGATGGCCGATGGTTTCGGCATGCTCACTCCCGCGCGGGATCAGCTGATCTGGACCACGCTGGCGGGCTCTCTGTGTTTCTTCATCATCGGTTTGGCCGATGATCTTTTTTCTCTGTCACCCTGGCCACGCCTGGCGGGCCAGGTGGCGGTCGCCATGGTGGTCTGGTCTCAGGGCGTGAGGATTGGCGCCATCGACTTGCCCTGGACGTCCAGCACTGCGGACGCTGTCGTGCTACCCGGTGTGCTGAGCCTGATCGCCACTGTGATCTGGCTTGTCGGCATCACCAATGCGATCAACTGGCTCGACGGACTCGATGGTCTGGCGGCGGGCGTTGCAGGGATTGCTGCCATCGGTCTGGTATCCGTGAGTTTTTCGTTGCATCAGGTCGCTGCTGCATTCCTGGCGGCTGCGCTGGCCGGAAGTTGTCTTGGTTTCCTTCGCCACAACTTCAATCCCGCTCGCATCTTCATGGGCGATGGCGGCTCTTATTTTCTCGGATTCAGCCTTGCTGCGATCAGCATCGTTGGCCCAGCCAAGGGCCTCACCACGGTGAGTTTGCTGCTGCCTTTGCTGATTCTTTCGCTCCCCCTTGCCGATATGTCAGCTGTGATTATGGGGCGCTTGCGTTCCGGGCATTCGCCCTTTTATCCAGATCGCCGCCATCTGCATCACCGTCTACTCCGAGCCGGATTCAGTCACCGTCGCACCGTGCTGCTGATCTATGTGTTCACCCAGTGGCTGGCTGCCATGGCCATGGTGGTGGCCAATGTGGAGATGCGCTTCCTCTGGTTGGGGCTGGCGACCGCCATCCTTGTGGGCACTGTGGTGGTGATGCAGAGGCAGAAACAGGCCGAGTTCGCTCGGAGCAAGGCGGCAGAGGAGTGCCTTCCCGACACGGCGCAATCCTGTTCCTGCGAACACCATGGCTGATGCTGCATGCCGTTCCGGTGTGGAGATTCTCTGCATTGGCACGGAGCTTTTGCTCGGAAACATCGTGAATGGCAATGCACGCTGGCTTGCTGAAGAGCTGGCGGCTCTGGGCCTTCCGCACTTCCGGCAGACCGTGGTTGGAGACAATCGAGATCGATTGATCGCTCAGGTGCGGGAGATTTCGAGTCGATCCAGGGTGTTGATCACCACGGGGGGGTTGGGCCCGACTCCCGATGACCTCACCACTGAAGCGATCGCTGCGGCCTTCCAAACGCTCCTCGAGGAGCGTGCCGACGTCTGGGCCGATATCACGGCCAAGTCACGCAGTCGTGGCCGGGAGCCTGGCCCGGAAACCAGGCGTCAGGCCCTCCTGCCTGTGGGTGCGACGGTGCTTCCCAATCCCACCGGGACGGCGCCGGGGATGATCTGGTCCCCCACCGACAACTTCACGGTGCTCACCTTTCCCGGCGTACCCAGTGAGATGCGTGCCATGTGGCAAGCCACCGCGGCTCCCTGGTTTCGCCAGTCAGGACTCTCCAACGGCGTGTTTGTCAGTCGGACGCTTCGCTTCTGGGGAATCGGTGAATCCACCCTCGCTGAGCAGGTCACGGATCTGCTCAATCAGACCAATCCAACTGTGGCTCCCTACGCCGGCGGCGGCGAGGTGAAACTTCGCATCACCGCCTGCGCCTCGGCTCAGGCGGAAGCCCGTGAGCTTGTGAATGAGACCGAACGCAATCTCCGCTCCCGTACAGGCGATCTCTGTTTCGGGGCCGACGAGGCTTCACTCGCGTCCGTGGTGCTCGAGCACCTGCGCGCGCGTGAGGAGACCCTGGCTGTTGCGGAATCCTGTACGGGCGGAGGACTTGGCGCCGAGCTCACCGCAGTTCCTGGGTCCTCGCAGGTTCTCCTCGGTGGTGTGATCGCCTACGCCAATGCTGTGAAGTGTGAGTTGCTGGGTGTGCCTTCCTCCCTGTTGGAAGACGTTGGCGCTGTCAGTGATCCGGTCGCCCAGGCGATGGCGGAGGGGGTGCGACGGCTGACAGGCAGCGACTGGGCGCTCGCGCTCACGGGAATCGCCGGTCCGGGAGGTGGGAGCGATGAAAAACCGGTCGGGCTGGTGCATATCGCTGTGGCTGGACCGGACGGTTGTGAGAGTCATCCCATCCGGCTTGCTGCGTCCCAAGGACGGGACTGGATCCGTTTGGTGAGCATCGGGGAGGCTCTGAACCGCCTGCGTTTGCGCTTGATCGCAGCCGAATCGGGGCAGAACCGTGCTGAAGGAGAAGGCCACAAGCCGTTAAGTTGACTGTTTACGGCTGGCCTTGAATGAGCAGCGGGACCCTTTACGACAAGGTTTGGGATCTGCATCGCGTTGCTGATCTTCCCGGTGGATCCACCCAGCTGTTCATCGGCCTGCACCTGATCCATGAGGTGACCAGTCCCCAGGCCTTTGCGGCTCTCGAAGACAAGGGACTCGCTGTGCGCTGTCCCCAGCGCACGGTGGCCACGGTGGACCACATCGTGCCAACCACCAGTCAGGCCAGGCCATTTGCGGATCCTCTCGCAGAGGAGATGCTGAGCACCCTGGAACGCAACTGTGCCCATCACGGCATCACCCTCCATGGTCTTGGCAGTGGTCGCCAGGGCATCGTGCATGTGATCGCGCCGGAGCTCGGTCTGACCCAGCCTGGAATGACGGTGGCCTGCGGTGACTCACACACTTCCACACATGGCGCCTTCGGGGCCATCGCCTTCGGGATCGGGACCAGTCAGGTGCGCGACGTCCTCGCCAGCCAGAGCCTGGCGATGAACAAGCTCAAGGTGCGTCGGATCTTTGTGGAGAACCAGCTGAGCCCAGGGGTGTTCGCCAAGGATTTGATCCTGCACGTGATTCGCTCCCTGGGTGTGAAGGCAGGGGTCGGATACGCCTATGAGTTCGCTGGTCCAGCCATCGAGGCCCTGTCGATGGAGGAGCGCATGACCCTCTGCAACATGGCGATTGAAGGGGGCGCGCGCTGCGGATACGTGAACCCCGATCAAACCACCTTCGACTATCTCCATGGGCGTGCGGAGGTACCTTCGGCAGAGGCCTGGGACCGGGCGGTGAGCTGGTGGCTCTCTCTGGCTTCCGGTGCTGATGCCTGCTTCGACGACGAGGTGCGCTTTGACGCTGCCACCATTGCTCCCACGGTGACCTGGGGCATCACACCCGGTCAGGGAATCGGCGTTGATGAAACCGTGCCCAGGCCTGAGCAGCTGGACCCAGCTGATCGCCCCATCGCCGAGGAGGCCTATCGCTACATGGATCTGGCGCCCGGTCAGGCCATCGCAGGGGTGCCTGTCGATGTGTGCTTCATCGGCAGCTGCACCAATGGACGGCTCAGTGACCTGCAGGCCGCGGCTGCCGTGGCCAAGGGCCGTCAT
This sequence comes from Synechococcus sp. CO36386bin_29, assembly GCA_011523835.1. Lineage (GTDB taxonomy): Bacteria > Cyanobacteriota > Cyanobacteriia > PCC-6307 > Cyanobiaceae > Synechococcus_C. The sequence goes on from WTFZ01000018.1 coordinate 25,242, forward strand.
GTGGCTTCAGGAATCCGTGCGTTTGTGGTTCCTGGTTCTGAACAGGTGGCTCGGGCTGCGGAAGCCGAAGGGCTTGATGCTGTGTTCCGCGAGGCCGGTTTCGAATGGCGGGAACCGGGATGTTCCATGTGTCTGGCGATGAATCCGGATCGGCTGGAGGGGCGTCAGATCAGCGCCAGCTCAAGCAATCGCAATTTCAAGGGTCGGCAGGGTTCGGCGAGTGGCCGAACCTTGCTGATGAGTCCCGCGATGGTTGCCGCCGCCGCGATCACGGGGCAGGTTCGTGATGTGCGGCAGTTGAACTGCATGACTTCCGATGACTGAGACCACTCCGTTCCCGCAAGGTTCGATCGCCACGGTGAGGGGGCGCGCCCTGGTGTTGCGCGGTGACGATATCGACACCGATCGGATCATTCCAGCCCGCTTTCTGAAGTGCGTCAGTTTCGATGCTCTCGGCGCCCAGGCCTTTGCGGATGATCGCCAGGAGCTGGCCGGTCGCCATCCTTTTGATCAGTCGGTGCACGCCGGCGCCTCGATCTTGGTGGTCAACGACAATTTCGGCTGCGGGTCCAGTCGCGAGCACGCTCCTCAGGCGCTGATGCGCTGGGGAATCAGGGCGCTGGTGGGTGTGAGCTTTGCTGAGATCTTTTACGGCAATTGCCTTGCGCTTGGGATCCCCTGTGCCACTGCCTCGTCGCAGCAAATCAGCGTTCTTCAGGATGCTGTGGACGCGGATCCTGCGCTGAACTGGCAGCTCGATCTCAGCGGTCTTACGTTCTCAACCGGTGCCGTTTCCGAGCCGATTCAAGTGGCCGCGGGTGCTCTTGACATGCTGCGCAGTGGCCAGTGGGATGCCACAGGCCAGCTGGTGGCTCGTGATGCGGAACTCACACGCACCATGGAGAACCTTCCTTACCTTCAGGGGTTCTGACGCGGCAGCCGCTCCCAAGATTGTCTATTAATGAGACAGAGGGTCTCAGGTCATGGTGAATCCCAAGACGACGTCATGGGTTGCTGCATTGCTGACAGCACTGCTGACTCCCTTGTCTCTTCAGGCGGGAACGCCACAATCGATCAAGGTTGTTCCCTTTGGAACGCCGCAGGAGAGATTGCTTCAGCTCGGAGCCTGCGCTGGATGCGATCTGCGTGGGCTCAACCTTCAGGGTGAGCATCTGATTGGTGTGGATCTGCGCGACGCTGACCTGCGCGGAGTGGATCTTCGGGAGGCCAATCTCGAAGGGGCTGACCTCAGTGGTGCTCGCCTCGATGGAGCTGATCTGCGCGGAGCGCGGCTCAGCAACGCCGACCTCACCGACACCGATCTGCGACGTGCCGACCTGCGTGATGCGGTCGTGATCAATGCGTATGCACCGAATGTGCGAACGGACGGCATGCGTTTTGCCGGAGCCGATCTCACCGGGAGCCATCTGATCTACGGCGGCGGTCCTGATTGATCAGAAACACCTAAAATGGGCGATTGTCGAGAGTGTTGAAAAGAGAGTCTGGCGAATAAGGAATGAAAGGTCTTCCTGTTCCGGTGAAATTAAAGTCGTTGAGGCGGAAGCGGAATCCACCAACCCCTTCGTAGGGGTTGTAATAGAAGCCAAGGTCATAGGACCTTCGCTGCCAACGCAGTTCGATGTTCGAATTGATCACATTGCCGAAGAATTCGGACGCCGGATCGATGTTCACTCCGACACCTGCATTCAGAAGAAGCGGTCCTGCAATTTGCTGAGTCAGGCCGACTCCCAAGGTGCCGAGGTCGATGGCTTGATCAAATTCGAAAGGACTGGACCCCTGTTTCAGTGTGCCTCCACCGGCGATTGAGAGTTGGGTGTAGTCGAGAAAGGGCTTGCTGAAGTTGCCCAGGGTGAGTGTGGGGCCTCCAGTGAGGCTGACGGTGTTCTGACGTGTGCCGTCTCCAAAAGCTGCTAGCGCTGTGTTCACATTGGTACGTAGCTCCAGTCCGGGAACAATCGCAACGGGGCTGTAGCGATAGGCCGCTTCCGGTGTCAGTTTCGCCGGCTTGCCGCGCCAGAGTTGGTAACGGCTGTTCAATGAGCCATAGAAGTTGGCCCGCACGGTGTCGATCAGGTTGGTGCTGGTGAAGCTCTCTGCTTGGTAGTTACCGACTCCGATGCGCCAGATGTAGTCGTTTTTGAGTTTCCCCCAGTTCCAATCACCTTTTTGCTCGGCGATGACCCCATAAGCGCTGTACACATCCGTTTCGCCGAGCGACCCGTTGAAGGCACGGAAGCGATAAGCCCCGAACACGCGTGCGCTGACGTCTCCGAGCCACGGAAGGGTGACTGTGCGCCTTGTGGAGCCCCAGAAACGGCTGCCGTTCAGGAAGTTGCTGGGGTTAAAGGTGCTGATGTCCGCTTCTATTTTCGTTGATAATCCCAGGTATTGACTGCTGAGTTCCGCTTCCAGGCCGAACAGGTCGCTGAGTGAGTTGTCTTGCGTGACGTCTCCGCTGTCGATGGAGGAACCAGGCGCCACATAGCTGTTGTTGTCGCCGTTAACGGCCCGCTGCAACAGGAACTGCGGTTGAACCTGTAGAACAAGGTCTTTGGAGAATTCGATTGGCCTCAGACTTCGGCCGATGTAGAAGCCGTCACGGTCGTCGTTGTCAATCCCGAAAACCCAGCGGTTCTCAACTTCTTCCTGTTTCTGGATTCTCTGTGTTCGAGACACGGGAATCGGCAGGCGCTCCTCAACGATCAGGCGATTGCGTTCACTCTTGATCAAGATGTCGCCGTTCTCCTCTTCCGTTGCCACGACGTTTTCGGCATCAATGCGTGTCTGTGCCGGGGTGTAGGGGTCGTTGGTGAAAGCCATCCGATCGGCACTCCAGCCATCCGGAGTGAGTCGGACCCGAGCGGCCTGGACGCGCCACCGGCTGATTTCACCGGTGATGAACTGGGTGCGCCCCTGGCGATTGAGCTGGGAGGGCCGCACGCCGCCGAAGCGATTGGCAGCCAGAACTTCTCTGTTGCGGAGATTGTCGGATCCTCGGCTGCGTTGAATCACGAAGCGTTGCTGCAGCTGAATGCTGCTGATGCGCTGATCGATGGCTGCGATGGCTTCGGCCCGCAGGCGTTCCTGTTCCCCGAGAGAAAGCTTGGACTGTTTCGTCTGGGAAAGGGATGTGGAGGATG
>WTFZ01000145.1:0-2817 GCA_011523835.1 Synechococcus sp. CO36386bin_29
GATGGCTCGGCTGGACCGACCCGCGCCGCCCTCAGCGGTGAAGGCACCTGGTGGCCCAGCACCAGCGTGAAGGATGCGGTCACCGGCGCTGATGCCGTGCTGATCCTCACCGAATGGCAGCACTACCGGCAACTGAACTGGGGCGCACTCGCTCAGCAGATGCGCCAGCCCGCCTGGGTGTTCGATGCCCGGTCGGTGGTCCCTCCTCACGAGGTTGAAAACGCCGGATTGAACCTCTGGCGCGTTGGCGAGGGACAGGCATGAGCAACGATCAATCCCGTCCGATCCTGGTGACCGGTGCCGCCGGCTTCATCGGCGCCGCCTTGACACAGCGCCTGCTTCAACGCGGCGACCGCGTGATCGGAATCGACAACCTCAACAGCTATTACGACCCCACGCTGAAACAGGCACGCTTGCAAACGATCAGCGCCATGGCACCTCAAGGGGCCTGGCGTTTTGAACACCTTGCCCTGGAGGAGGGAACGGCCCTCATGGACCTGTTCGCTGCTGAGCGGCCGCGGGTGGTGGTGAACCTGGCAGCTCAGGCAGGAGTGCGTTACTCCCTCGAAAATCCAGCTGCCTACATCCAGAGCAACCTTGTGGGCTTCGGCCACATCCTCGAAGGTTGCCGACACCATGGCACCGATCATCTGGTGTACGCCTCGAGCAGCTCGGTGTACGGCGGTAACCGCAACCTGCCCTTTCATGAGCAGCAGCCGGTGAACCATCCCGTGAGCCTGTATGCCGCCAGCAAAAAAGCCAATGAGCTGATGGCACACACCTACAGCCATCTTTATGGCCTGCCGGCGACCGGTCTGCGCTTCTTCACGGTGTACGGCCCCTGGGGACGACCGGACATGGCGCCGATGCTGTTCGCCAAAGCCATCCTTGCCGGTGAACCGATCAGAGTGTTCAACCACGGCAAGATGCAACGCGACTTCACCTACATCGACGACATCGTTGAAGGTGTGCTGCGTTGTTGCGACAAGCCCGCAACAGCCAATCCCGACTTTGATCCGCTGGCCCCAGATCCAGCCACCGCGGCCGCACCCCACCGGGTGTTCAATATCGGCAACAACGAACCCACTCCTCTGATGCGGTTCATCGAGGTGATGGAGCAGGCGCTGGGCACTGCCGCCATCAAAGACTTCCAGCCGATGCAACCTGGTGACGTGGTGGCGACCGCCGCCGACACCACAGCACTCGAAGCCTGGGTGGGCTTCAAGCCTTACACCCCGATTGAGACCGGTGTGGAGCATTTTGCTCAGTGGTACCGGCAGTACTACGCGGTTTGAGCCCCTTCAAGGCCTGCAATAAGGCAGCAATTCGGTGACCCAACCCGAAAGTCTTCAGGTGTTGCGGGAATGGCCCCCCGGCTTCGGCGGGGTTGAACGCGTAGCCCACGAGCTCGCCAGCGTTTGGGGCGGCCGCGTTTACAGCTTTGATCCCCAACGGCAGGCAGGCCAGACCAGCGATTCCTGCCCCGTGACCTACCCGCGACAGGTTCTGCCCTGCAGCCCACCGATCGCGCGCATGCAACTGCCCTGGCCATCGCGACGCCTGGTCACGCTTCTGCTCAGTGGCGACCACCTCCATGGCCATCTGCCATCGCCAGGTGTCCTGATGCTGCTCGTTGCCGCCAAGGTGTTGAGGCCGAAGCGCCGGGTCACCGTCCACTGGCATTCCTTTCTGGAACGTTCACCCGGGTTCAGTGGTCGACTGTTCCTTTCTTACCAGTGGTTGGCATTGAAGTGTGTGCCGCTGCTGGACGGTGTCATCACCACCTCACCCGTGCTGTCAGACGAACTCGTCCGTCAGGGCTGCCGCTCCAGGCGGGTGCAGGTGCTGCCCTGCTGTCTCAGCCAGGAACAGGAAGAGAAGCTCCTGGCCATACCCCCTCGCCCCGCAGATCCGGCACGAACGATGCGCGTGCTGTTCATCGGACGCCTCGCCAGTTATAAACGCCTGGACTGGTTGCTGAACGCGCTGGCTGAACTGCCTCGACGCTGGGAGCTGCAGATCGTGGGTGATGGTCCCCATCGCGAAGCCTTTGAGGCCCTGAGTGAATCGCTGCTAGGACCTGGCGCTCCCGTGCACTTTCTGGGGCAACTCGATGAAGCCTCCAAGCTGCAGCAGATCGCTGCCGCTGACGTGTTGGTGCTCCCCTCCGATCGCAGCAATGAGGCCTTCGGAATCGTGCAGCTTGAGGCGATGGCCGCCAGCATTCCAGCGCTCGCCTTCGAGCGCCGGCGCTCAGGCATGGGCTGGGTCTGTCAGCTGGAGGGCCTGCCATGGACGCAGAGACCAGACGAACTCGCCACTGTGCTGACCTTGCTGCTCCAGAACCCTCAAAAGCGCCGCAGTCTTGGGCTCGAAGCGCGCAGACGCTATCTCAGACTTTTTGCCCGACAGCACTGGCTCAACACCCTGCAGATCTGGACAGAACAGAACTGATCACGCGCCAGCTGATCCAGAGGGAGGAGCGCAGCAGGGTCACCGCCATGAACACAACACCGGGCCAAGACTTGAGCCTTTCGCAAACCGACAAACAGGCCACATCCCACTGCAACCTCCATTCATCGATCAGAACCTTGCAGGCAGCGCGGCGTTCAAAGCGCCTGCGTCGCGCCTTGAGCAACACCTGATCGCTGACATTCGCGCCTTGTCCGGGAATCGAAGCGCGGGTTGATTCCGCTTCGTGAACACCACTAAACTCTGGCAAATAATAAATTCTGGCTCCGAGAATCTCGCAAATATCAAGACAGAGTTCCACATCCTCTCCACAAACTCGGTAGGCCTCATTCATTCTCAGCCGAA
>WTFZ01000145.1:2917-4092 GCA_011523835.1 Synechococcus sp. CO36386bin_29
AATCGACACTTCCTCGGTCCAGAATGACATCATCATTCACCAGGAGAAGTGACTCTGCCTGAGCCAACCGGGCTAATGCATTCACATTGGCAGCAAAGTGATAGGGCTCCCTCGACACCACACGGAATGACAGTCCGTCGGGCACTTGAATCAAGAGCTCATCGGAAACTGAACCATTCCAGGAGCAGAGAATTTCAACAGCAGCCAGCGGAAGGGAACAAGCCGGCGGGATTGAAGCCAGCAGAGCGTTCAACAAGCCCGGAGTTCTTGAAACAACCAACACCGAGAGACGACAGTCCATGCAGTGCCCTTCCAAAGGCCAGAGATCGCACTCGCGATAGAGAATTCACCCTAAATCGCCACAGTTAGGCTTCAATTCCCCGACAACGGACCCGCCCTCATGGCCAAGATCCTCGTCACAGGAGGTGCCGGCTTCATTGGCAGCCACACCTGCCTGGTGCTTCTGGAGGCAGGCCATTCACTCGTCGTGGTCGACAACCTCAGCAACAGCTCGCTCGCCTCACTCGATCGTGTCGCTGCGCTGGCTGACGTTGCACCTGCATCAACCGCAGGCCCAGCGGATCGCCTGCAGTTTGTCCAGGGGGAGATCCGCGACACTTCAGGTCTTGAAGCGCTCTTCCAAAAGGCCCGGTTGAAGGGCCAGCCGATCGATGCGGTGATCCACTTCGCAGGACTCAAGGCGGTCGGCGAATCGGTTGCAGAACCTCTGCGCTACTGGGATGTGAATGTGAGCGGCACGCTCAGCCTGCTGCAGGTGATGGCCAACCACGGCTGTCACACCCTTGTGTTCAGCAGCAGCGCCACGCTCTATGGCTACCCCGACCACGTGCCGATTCCGGAAACAGCAGCGATCCAACCGATCAATCCCTACGGGTACACCAAAGCCGCTGCAGAACGACTGCTCAACGACCTCGCCGGCAGCACCCCGGGCCTGTGGCGGATCGCCTGCCTGCGCTACTTCAATCCTGTCGGTGCGCACCCCAGCGGCCGGATCGGTGAAGACCCCCTGGGCATCCCCAACAATCTCTTTCCTTTTGTGAGCCAGGTGGCCGTCGGCCGCAGGGAGCGTCTGCAGGTGTTCGGCGGCGACTGGCCCACGCCGGATGGAACGTGCATCCGCGACTACATCCACGTGATGGATCTTGCTGAAGGTC
>WTFZ01000149.1 GCA_011523835.1 Synechococcus sp. CO36386bin_29
CAGACCCTGGCGTTGCTCAACCGGAGCACGCCCCTGGCGGATTCCGCGCCGGAGGATCCCTTGATCTGGCGGCAGCTGGGCAAGGCCCAGGCGTGGGCCGATGCCGATCGCCTCTATTGGGTGCATGACCCGGTGGATGGCAGGGTGCCCACCGCGGCCCTGCTCAGTGCGCCCTACATCCAGAAACGCGCAGAAGCGATGCAGGCCGCAGGGGCTGAACCGCCCGGGCCTGGCCTTCCCCCCGGAACGACGCACTACCCCTTTGGCCGACCGGCACCGAGCCGGGAAGACGGCACCACCCAGATCACGATCGTGGATGCCAGCGGCAACATCGCCGTCTACACCTCCTCGGTGGAGACGATCTTCGGCAGTCGGCACCTGGTGGCCGGCATGGTGATGAACAATCAGCTCACCGACTTCGCCTTTGTCCCCACGCTCCAGGGGTTGCCGGTGGCGAACCGGCGCCTGCCGGGCCGCCGGCCGATGTCATCCATGGCGCCGACCCTGGTGTTCCACCGGGGCAGGCCCGTGCTGGCCCTGGGCAGCCCCGGCGGACGCACCATTCCCCACCTGCTGAGCCGGGTGCTGCTGGCGTCCTTGATCTGGAACGAACCACCGCAGCGCGCCGTGGGCCTTCCCCATCTCTCCAACCGCCGCGGGGTCCTGGTGCTGGAAAGCAATCCACCCCTGCCCTGGCCCCTGGCGATCGACGATCTCACCACCACACAGCAGAGCGCACGTCAGCAGACCATCGGCAGCGGCACCGCCCTGGTGCAGTGGATCAACGACCGCTGGCACGGTGCTGCCGATCCGCGCCGGGAAGGCACGGCACTGGCCCTTCCGTGAACGCCAACAACGCCCCTACAGTCCGAAAGAGTGTGAACCTCTAAGGCAGCGGATGGCCAAGCTTGGACAGATCAAGCTGAAGCAAGTGCAGCAGCTGAACACAGCGGACAGCGCCTTCTTGGTTCGAAAGCACAAAGAGGTGCTGAATTGGATGATGCGCACATTCGCCCTGGATACCTACGCCCTCACCTGGGCGCAGTTCTTTAAAGGCTTCGGCCTCGGCGCCCTGGCCGTGTGGCTGCTGATGCGATGAAGACCATCACGAGCATTCCGTTGTTGGCCCTTCTGATCAGCAGCACAGTCGTTGGGGCGGCACCGACAGGCTCCGCGCCGCTCCCCCAGACCTGGGTCTCCCAGACCCAACAACAGAGAAGTGATCGTGTTGTGGGCTACTGGACGTCGTCATCGGGAGCAGATATCACCCTGGCCTACACAGGCCAACCTGAAAGTCTCTGGATCCAGGTGTTTCCCAGACCGGACCGCGTTGATCCACGATTGGATTACACAGCCCAATGGTCAGGAAGCGATCGGTTCAAGTACACCGATCGCAGTGGAGCCACCGTTGAAGGTCGCATTTCAGCCTCTGGAACCATCATCGAGCTCAAAGGAGCCGATGGCTGGACTGCGACCTGGAGACGCAAACGTTAAACAACAACGGGGTTCATCTCGATCGCGCTGCTCAAGGTGAGGCTGGCATGAAAGATTTCAAACACCGTGTCGATGCGCCTGGCCTCGAATGTTGAAACCTCCAGAGTCACGGCCAGGTGATCCAGAAAACGTCGTTCCTCAGCTTCAAAGGGTCCATCGGAACGCATCAGTTCAGAGGCCATCGCATAGGCCGTCATGCACTGCGGCTTGGTGAGACACTGTGCGGCCTGCAGCATCATCTGATGGGCGCCAACCGCACGGCGTAACTCCAGAAGTTCATCGAGCAGAGCGATCATTTCGTCATCCGCCATGCGGCAGAAGGGCTCGCGGTAATCCAGGGCATGACGGAACGCGCGCGTGCCTGCTTTCGTGAAATGACTGTCCCAGGACACAGCCGCAAATCCAACCGCCGCAAAAGCTGTCAGCGAATCCATAACCGGGTAGAGGTGAGTTTTCGTTATGGCTGCTGCTCAGAACCCGATGGTGTAGCCGTAACGACAGCTCTGCGCCATTGAGTGTTTCTCACCAGAGGATTGGCCCTGCAGATCAATCCGTGAATGAAGCACCCGTCCACGAATCTCCAGACAGGATCGATCTCAACTGATGCAGCACCGCTTGCTTGGCATCACTCCAGGCCGCCTGATTGATGCCGATCAGATATTCATGCTGCACGCCGGTTCCTCTGATGCGAGACGCCACGATCACCAGATCGTCATAGGCAAGTGGAAACGATCCATCCGGCTGGAGTTCAAGAATGCCTTCGGAGACAAACAGAAGAAAATCAAACAGCACCGGGTTGAAATATTCCTCGTCGGCGCGCAGATCACCGCAGGACACCATCTGGTCCCTGGTTTGCGGTGTGTAGGTCACAAACGAAAAGCAGAGCGGGTGACCCGTGGCTTGCAGGTACAAACCCCTGAACCGTTGACGAACCATCAGGGAGCATCTCCATTTATGGATGAACGCTGCGAAAAAATCGTAAAAGAGCAGGCATTCATTAGGTTGTCACGCACCAGCGGTCTGTGGGCGTGAGAACGAGCAAGCGCTTGATGGCCTTCCTGGCAGGCCTCCTGGGCGTCATCCTCCTATCCGCTGTACCCCTGCGCGCCGCTCCGCAGTCTCCCGACTTTCAGACCCTGGATCAGCGCTATGAGAGCGCGCTTCCGGTAATTCCTCTCGAGCAGCAGCCGTTTTATCCCGAGCTTGAGCGCCGCGCGGACCTCTGGCGGCATACCCCCCTGGGACAAGTGGTGGGGGAGTCCCCGCGAGACACGCTGCTCAACTTCTACGCCGTCATGGCCGATGTGGGCTCTCTGATTGAAGATGTCGAGACCTCGCATCGCCAAGACCCCGGTCTGTTGTGGAACCGCCAGGCCCGAGCCGAGATCGAGGAGGTGGAGGTGCTCTTCAATGCGGCGGTGGAAGCTCTCGATGGCTCGTCGTTTGCGCTGGGCGTTCGCCCCTACCTCAAAGACGAAGCGGCCATTCAGCTGAAGCAGGTGCTCGATTTCATCTTCAACAGCAGCCGGCAGAGCATCGCCATCCCCGATGCCCAGGCGATGAAGGCCCTCAATGACGGGCGCTCCAAAGACACCCAGTCGTGGACGCTTCCGGGATCCTCGATCGTTCTCACCAGCGAGCTGGCTGACAATCCGATCAACAGCACGTTCCTGTTCTCAGCCGACACCGTGGCGAATGTCGGTGGGATGTATGCCCAGGTGCAGCAACAGATTGCGGATCTCGATGATCAGGAGTTTTTCACCCGCTCCTTCTATCAAACCTTTGTGCACACACCCGGCCGCCTGTTTCCGCCCAAGTGGTATCTGAATCTGCCGGCTGGTGTCCGTGCCGTGCTGGAAGCCGAGGTGCTGTTCGGGCAGACCCTGTTCCGGCTGGTGCTTTCGGTAATCAGCATCCTGCTGCTGTTGCTGCTGCTGGCCGGGCTTGGCCGCCTGCTGATCCGCTCGTACAAGACGAAATCGACTGATGAGGCACTGATCTGGACCCTCGATTCCCTGGCCTGGAAACGGGTGGTGCTGGTGCTGCCGATGGTGCTGGCCACCAAAGCGGTTGAGGTGTTCATTGACCTCTACCTCAACTTCACCGGAAGCGCCCTGGTGGTGCTCACCGTGCTGTTCGAAGCGGCCTATTTCAGCCTGTTCGTTCTGCTCGTGTTTCTGTTTTTCGAAGCGCTGGGACGAACCCTCTCTGAAGGCCTGGTGCGGCTTTCTGGGGATCAGGACATCTGGCGGTTGTCGAGAACCAGCAACCGGGTGATGCCCATCTGCCGAATCATCTCCGGTGTGGTGGCTGTGGCGCTGATCTACAAACTGCTGCTACAGCTGGGTCTATCGCCCACGCTCGTGCTCGCCCTCTCCACCGTGCCCGGCCTGGCGATCGGCCTTGGTGCCTCCAAGCTGCTCAGCAATCTGTTTGCCGGCTTGTCACTGCAGACCGACCGGCCGCTGAAGGTGGGTGAGTTTTGCGAAATCGGCGACACGCGGGGCTTCCTCACGAAGATCGGTCTGCGCTCGGTGGAGATCGAAACCGTCACCGGCAAAGTCACGATTCCCAATGCCGTTGC
>WTFZ01000001.1 GCA_011523835.1 Synechococcus sp. CO36386bin_29
ACCACGTCATTGGGTGTGTTGAGAGCCTTTCCCTGATGGGAGTCCACCAACGACGTCACTCTGCCGTTGTGTTCAGTCCGCAGCAGGGCACGAGCCCCGTGACTGCAGGTCAGCAAGCGCCCCTGAAGGTCCCGCGTCTGACCGTTCGGAAATCCCGCACTGTGGCGGAACACGCTCAACCCATGGGCCTCGTCCCAGGCGAGGATGCGGTCATTGGGAATGTCGGAGACCAGCAGTCGCTGCTGATCTCCGATCCACACGGGGCCTTCAAGCCATCGGCACCCATCAAACAGACGTTCAAGTTGGGCATTGAACAACACCAGGGAACTGAAACGAGGATCATGCTCAACAACCTTGGTCTCAACGAAATCGCTTCGGTAAACGTTCATCGCTGCGATCGTTTGTTTCAGCTGAAGGAGCCTGGGGGAAGATTGCGCCAGGCATCGTCATTGCGCTGAATAATCAGCTGAACACAAGGTTCATCACCAATCTGTGCCGACAGATGCCCGGTGCAACCATCCGGGGTGACGATGCAGCCCTGATCGCCGCCGTAGGAGTACTCGCCAGCTCGCATCACCGCGACCTGCCCGTCCATGCTGGTTACCGACCAGGCACCTCGCAGCACATAAATCCACTTCGGCTCAGGGTTTTCATGCCAGGGTCCCTCCCAGCCCACATGCAGATACGTCACGAAGGCATTGCCTTCCTTCATCAGATCGCGTGAGAACTGCGGTGCGTTGCGTTCCCCGAGACGACCAAGGTGGAAATCACTGATCGTGCAACGCTGCTGTCGGCTAATCCCTTCGGAATCAGTCCATAAATGCCAGTAGGTCTCAGGCGCAGGTGCTACAGGATTGCTCAATGTGCTAGGTCTTCACCTGAACAAACCCTATTCAGTTCGTCTCCTCTTGCCCATCGACGTTCACCGACCAACCCAACGTTTCACCGGCATGGAACAGCACGGGCCATTCACTGGCTTCAAGCCCGGTGTCTTCAAGCGGCATCACTGGCGTTGATTCGAGGCGACGGGGAACGATCTGATCCCTTTTCACGAGCGTGATGGTTTCATCATTCAGGGGAAGCCCGTAGAACCGGGGTCCATGCTCACTGGCAAAACCCTGGAGATGGTCGAGGGCCTCCTCCTGCGCGAAGACAGCGGCGTAGCTCTCTAGGGCATGCAGCGCGTTGAAGATGCCGGCACATCCGCAGGCCGATTCCTTGCCGGAACGGGGATGCGGAGCTGAATCAGTGCCGAGGAAAAAGCATGGAAGACCACTGGTGGCCGCCTTCACCAACGCGCGACGGTGGCATTCCCTCTTCACAACAGGCAGGCAATAGAAGTCGCTGCGCAGACCACCCATGAACATCGCGTTGCGGTTGAGATGGAGATGGTGCGGGGTGATCGTGGCGGCGAGACGCGAATCACCGGCCAGGTTTGCATCACGGATGTAATCAACAGCCTGTGCCGTGGTGATGTGCTCCAAAACGATGCGCAGGGCCGGATAACGCTCGCGCAGGGGAATCAGGTGGGTTTCGATGAATGCAGCTTCCCGGTCGAACACATCCACATCACGGTCAGTGACCTCGCCATGGATGAGCAGAGGCATATCGATCGCCTCCATCCGCTCCAGCACCTTGCTGATCCGAGAAAGGTCGCTCACGCCCGCGGCTGAGTTGGTGGTGGCGTTGGCCGGGTAGAGCTTGGCCGCTGTGAACACGCCCTCAGCAAAACCACGCTCGAGCTCGGAGGGATCCAGATGATCGGTGAGATAAGCCGTCATCAGCGGCTCGAACCTGGCATCCGCCGGAACTGCCTCCTTGATTCTGCTCCTGTAAGCGCGCGCCTGATCAACCGTGGTGACTGGTGGTTTCAGGTTGGGCATCACGATCGCCCTGGCAAACACCCTGGCTGTCGCCGGAGCGACGGCCTTGAGCATTGCTCCATCCCGCAGGTGCACGTGCCAGTCGTCAGGACGGCGGAGCACCAGTCGGGTGGGACTGTCCTGCAATGGTCAGACCTCCTGAAGAACGGGAAGTTCGCCGACTGCACGGCGGAGAATCTCTTCACGATCCTCGCTCACATGGTGATCGGGGAGAAGATCAAGCAGCTTGAGCTTCTCCAATCGGTTCCGAGTGGACCCAGCCAAGACGACGAGATATACAGAACGGCCCACTTCCACAGCCTCCTGGATGGCGTTCTCCAGGGCCAGGGATGCCGTCACACCGAGGTGGGACACTTCGCTGAGGTCAAACAAAACAGCCTCGCAGTCTTCGATGGCGTTGTGTTCGCGACTGATCGTCTTGGCCACGCCGAAAATCATCGGACCGGTGAGCTGGAAGAGAAGAATTCGGCCGGCGGCCTTGTCGAGCAAAGCCTGTTCCTGCTCTGGAAGTTCGACGTCATCATCCGTCGTGCTGATGGTCTTCACCCCTTTGGCCTGAAGCGCCGTCATCCGCTCAATTGTGAGCACATTGGCCACAAAAACACCAATAAACACAGCCCAGATCAAATCCACCAGAACCGTGAGAGCGATCACTCCGTAGGTGATGCAGGCCGCCTTGATCGACAGATGATGGGCCCTCTTCAGAAAGCTCCAATCGATGATGTCGAAACCGACCTTGAGAGCGATTCCGGCAAGAACCGCCAGAGGGATGCGAGACGCCAATGGGGCCGCCAGCAGGATTACCAGCATCAGGATCAGCGCACGGATGATGCCCGACAGAGCGGATCGCCCACCCGCCTGAATGTTCACCACGGTTCCCATCGTTGCCCCTGCACCCGGGAGACCACCGAACAGTCCAGACATCACATTGCCAAGCCCCTGGCCGATCAGTTCCTTGTTGGAATCGTGCTCTGTACGGGTGAGGCTGTCGGCCACCACGGAGGTGAGCAGAGCATCGATGCAGCCGAGCATGCCCAGAACCGCACCGTTCACCACCATCAGGCGAATCTGATCTCCGGAAAATGTCGGAACTTGAAAGGTTGGGAACTCAGCAGTAAACGTCCCGATTCGACGGAGTTCAACATCTCCAAACACTGTTAATGACAACAAGGTGCCAAACACCAGTGCCAGAAGTTGAGGGGGACAGAAACGCTTCAGTTGTTCAGGAGTGAACCAGAGAATCAGCAGAGTGAGCACTGCGAGGGTCAGCTCCAGAGGCTGAATCCCTGCAACCAGCTCTGGAAGGCTGCTGAGAGTTCCGATCACTCCCCCTCCAGGACTGTCCTGTCCAAGGAAAGGGGCGAGTTGAAGAATCACCAGGATCACGCCGATCCCGGACATGAATCCGGAGATCACCGTATACGGCATCATCGTGATGTAACGGCCGAGACGGAAGAATCCGAACAGGATCTGAAACACACCAGCCAACACCACCACGGTGAAGGCCATCGCCAGGGCGGTTCCACGATCTGGAATCTGGCTTGTGAAGCTCAGGATGACAGCGGTGAACACCACGGTCATCGGACCGGTGGGCTCGGAGATCAGCGTGGGAGTCCCCCCGAAGAGAGAGGCCACCAGGCCGATGATCACGGCACCCCACAAACCTGCAGCAGCGCCTGCCCCTGAAGCCACCCCAAAAGCCAGTGCCATGGGAAGGGCCACCACAGCTGCCGTCAATCCACCGAAGAGATCACCTCGGATGTTGCGGGTGCTGATGTGATTCAGAAACACGCCGTAGCAAGCCATTGCTGGCGAATGCTAAATCCCGCCCAGAAGAATCAGTCCCACATCCGCGCAGAAAGGGGTGAAGCTCGACAAAGCAGAATGGGCTCAGGCCTCAGGTAGCGATGCCTCCGTTTCTGTCTGCATTCCTGGAAGTTCTGGTCGGCATCGCTCTGCTGTTCGGCGGTGGCGAAATCTTTGTTCAGGGTGCAGTCACCTTGTCGTTGATTTTCGGCATTCCCCAGCTGGTGATCGGCCTCACGGTCGTGTCACTGGGCACCAGTGCTCCTGAATTGTTCGTGACCCTGAGCTC
>WTFZ01000192.1 GCA_011523835.1 Synechococcus sp. CO36386bin_29
GCGTTCCTACTGATGAAGAACCCCTTCTGGAGGTTCCGACCATGTCGATGAAACAGCTGGAGACGTTCTTGGCCAAGGCCAGTGGCAATGACGCCATTCGGCGCGAGCTGGACCAGTGTCAAGGCGACACGACCTGTGTTGCCAAGGTTGGATTGCGCCATGGCCACAAGTTCTCTGCGGCCAACTACAGCCGTTGGCAGAGAGACCACGGCTAGTCGTCTGTAACGGCACGTTGACTGAATCCACAGCGGCTGAAAGAGCGCCCCTAGAACAATTGAGTCCCTGATTGAGATTTCAATGGAAATGAGCTCTGGCAGGGATCTTGGGCGTTCACTTGCTCTGATGCTTCTGGAATTGAAAGCTGAACTCGACGAGTTCGCTTTTCAGGTTGACCTGCATCCGGTTGAACTGGATCCAAACGCTGTCCCAGTCACCCTTGAACGGAGTCTGAGCTCTCAGACTCTGTTCTGATCCGGATCGAGGGGGAGTCCCTTCAGCCCAAGGGCGATCTGACGGGCAGCCAGCAGACCTGGATAAAGAAGGTTGGCCCGCCGCGAGTCGCTGAAGAGTCCATGGAGAAGTCGCAGGAGCGGGTCCGTCGGCGTGAGGTGCTGGCACAGCACTGCGATCGCTTCGCTGCCATGCCAAATCCTCTCCTCTTGCGCCGGCAGGGTTTCCAGCAGGACCGCACCGTTGCTGATGTTGTAGCCGCGCTTTCTGAGACTGGTCCTCAGCTCATGGTCACAACGGCCATCGCGGATTACGAGGTCGGGCACGCCTCCGAGCAGTTCGCTGCGCTGGGCAAAATGCCGACAGAACGGACAACCTCCGTCGTAGACGAGCGTGAAAGTCATGCGATCAGTCTGGCGCGCTCACTCAACGACCAGTGGCTGTTCATCGACTGTTCAGCGTCACCCTGAACGGTAGGTTGACCTGACTGAAACAATCGGAACACTCGTCCCTGGAATGGCAGACAAGGAACTCCTCAGAGAAGTTGCTCTTGAGCTCTGGAGCTCAGTCAAAAAGTTGCGCCCCGGTCTGCCACGGGAATCACGACTGGAGATCACGCTCAAGGCTCTGATGGTGATCGGAGATCTCAGCGATCAGATCCAGGCTGCCGTGGTGGTGGGTCTGATCGCTGAGCAGGAGCCTCCTGAAAACGAGCCAGAGGGGCAGGACGTCACGCTCAGTGAGACCAGCTCTGACGCCAAATCCGGTTCAGACATCGAGCAGACACCTGATGGGCGGCGAGTGGTGCGCCGCCGTTCCAGATCCGGGAGTTGAGCGTCAGGAATCTGCGGCCAGGGCGGACTGTCCCTGGCGGTTGATTTCCTGGGCAAATTCTGTCCAGAGACCTTGTCCCCAGTAGCGGAAGCAACTGGTTTCAAGCAGCAGAACGCACAACAGGGCCTGTTGATACGCAGGGGTTGCGGTGATGGATGGATCCCCTGCAACAGCAGCATCAAAGCGTTGATGGAACTGGGCGCTCAAAGCCGCCATCGGGTCCAGCACGTTGCTGTAGCCCTCCACCCAGCTGAGGTTGTTGGTCCAGGATGCACCCTGCATTGAAAAGCCGTCCTCTCGGGATGTGAGGGCCTTGATTGCAGTGGAGACCGCGTCAGGGTGAAGCGTCTCACCGACTTCCTGCCAAAGCCTGTGCTGCTGCACGGCCTGAATCCGGGGGAAATCCTGCTCTTTCGCCCCGATGGCATCGAGATGCGCGAGGTACTCGGAACCATTGAGCGCGGTGACTTTTCCGTCCCCATCCCGAACCCGGCGATGGGCCTGCCGGAACGCCTCGGGGAACTCATTCATCATCACACCACCATTTTCACCGTCAGCGATCTGGCTCACCAGCACCGGCACGGCTGTTCCATTGAGATGGTGTGAGGTCAGCCCCATGGCCTCGTAGCAGGGCTGCATCTGGCCCACCAGCTTGGTGTCGGATCCCTGGGTCTTGATCAGCACCGTGATGCAGACCTCTTCGCCGCAGGAGTTGCGGGCGACCAGTTGATTGGGCAGGTAACGCTGCACTGGATCAAGCGGGGTCCCGTTGCATTGCTCCACGCTGTGTTCCTGCACCAGCATCCAGCGATAACCCGCTTCCTTCAGGGCCTTGACCAGGGCAAACAACGAATCCGGGTGATTGGGAAGGTGCATCTCAGGCAGTGAGAAGCCCTGCACCTGCTGCAGGGCTTCGTCACCGAAGAGATCCGCGAATTGATGCTGCCAGGCGCTGATCTGCAGGGCGAGGTCCGGGAGTGGCGTTGATGGCGCCACGGCATGGCTCCAGAAGGTGCCGAGCCACTCCACATGCTCCTGCATCTGCTGATCACAGGCGAGATAGCGAAGGGCTTCGGTGATGTCATCACGGCCCATCTGCACCACACCCCAGAGCAGATTGCCCGAGTAATCGAGCATGATCCTGGGGTTGCAGCCTTCGTTGATCAGTTCCGGGATCAGGTCCGCCATGCGCCGGTAGCACTGGGCGAAGGGCTCGGCGTTGTGATTGTCTCCCTCTCCCGGACGATCGAACATGTACTGCAGGTGGGAGATCAGAGCCCCATCCACTCCAGCCGGCACGGTGGGTTGATGCATGTGCAGCGCGCAGGCAAAGGCTGCTTGCAATCCGTCGAGCCTGCTGTGTGTCGGAGGCATCGCTGGGGCCTGGGGACGCCGCCTGAGTGTGTGAATTGTCGTCTCGCGACCGGCGATCACTGGGAATGGCTGAGGCCCCATGACGTGTGCTCTCTGGATGACGATCGGCTGTGTTCAGCCTTCATCTGTTTGACCTCATTGTTGGCTCAAAGCACGCACTGTGATGAATTCAGAACCCTTGCTATTGATTTGAGAACAGAAGCAAAGGGAGTCTGGTCAATGAAGCGTCTCCGGATGTCTTCGGCCGTTCTGTTGTTGAGCCTGCTGAGCTTTCAGGTCGTTGCCCGAAGCGATGCCTGGGCTGGTCCCCACCATCACGGCGATGGTCACCATCACGGTCATCACCACCACCAGGGTGATGGCCATCACCATGAGGGACAGCACCACTATCACCACCGCTACAGCAGGGGGTACTGGTACGGGCACCATGGCCGTTGGTATGGGCCTGGATATGCCAACCGGTGGAATTGGAACTCCTTCGGCGCTCTTGCAGGTGCGGCTGTGATCGGGGGGCTCGTCAGCAGTGCCTTCGATGCCAGTCAGCCAACGATCACGGTTCCTGACAGCTCCTACACCCTTGATTACGACAGCATCCGTGCGAACGGCAACCTGATCACCTTTCAGGTGGATGGTGCGCCGATGAGCGCCGACTGCAGCAGCGGTTATCTCAATGGTCGTTCGCCTCAAAGTCGCGGACAGGCTCAGTTGGTCAATGCCGTTTGCACCGTTGCCTTCGGTGTTTGATTCATTGGGTTTCAGGCCACCTCGGGAGCCCAGCCAACCTCACGATGCCTGCTGGGTGCCCACTGGCGGCAATGGTGCGTGAGATGCACACCCTGCGGAAGCTGTTGATGCTGGCGTTCGCAGGCGAGCAGGGTGCGACCTTGCTGATCACATCCGTAGCGGAAGTGCTCGCATGTGATGCAAACGCTTGACCCTCGGCTGCGTTGAAGATCGCAGACGCTCAGGACATTCCAGGACTCCATGACAGTCAATGCAGTACATTTGTACTAGCAAGGGTGGTGTCCGGGGTCAAGTCTTGTCTGTCTTGATGGTTGGTCGACTCAGAAGCGACTGGAGGTGAGAAAGCCCCTGATGTAGTCCAGTCCCCAGTCGAGGGTGTGCACGGGCAGGTCGTAGCAGTCGTTGAATAAGCGGCGTTTGGCTTGCTCAAGTCGAGTAAGGCCAATGGCTTGAAGGTTGGCGCTGGATGCCAGGAAAAATTCTTCCCGTGCCGCAGGGTCATTGCGCTTCATGCCATTGACGTACAGCGTGCGGACGTCTTGAAAGAGGTCAGCTGTTTCACTCT
>WTFZ01000141.1 GCA_011523835.1 Synechococcus sp. CO36386bin_29
CCGGTTGCATCGTGCTGGCGCAAACCGCGCAATTCGTGCTCGCCTTCCTTCTTGCGCCTGGGCAGGGGGTACTGCGGCGTCTCTGATCAGTGGATGAGTGGATCCGTGAATCAGCGCTCGTCCTCGTCCCAGTCGTAGGTGTCGTTGAAGCGCTGAACGCCGGCTTCTCGAAAGTGAAAGTCCTTGGCGGAACGACCCCGATCGGATGCCGCTTGCTTGGAACCTCCCTGGTCCCATGGCTCGCGGTAATCAAGATCGTCCCGCATGTCCTGGGAAGGCTCAGGAGGCTTCGCTGTCATCCCACTTGGCTTTGCCATCGAGCAGTTCGATCAGCTCCTGGAGCTTGCCCATGGTGACTCGCACATCGGCACCATCGGGCAGAACACCATCGGCCACCACGTTGTAGTGGTCACGGCACTGGTTGCGCAGCTCCTGCAGGCGCTTTTTGGTGATGGTCTTTTTCTGTTCTGCCGTTGCCATGGCGAATGGGTGGTCTGGCCCTCATCCCTAGCAGAGCAGGGGCCTGCGAGTGGATCTATCCGGGGAGAACCTGGCGAAAGCCATGGGCCTCGACCACGGTGAGCGGGGTCTTGAACAGTGCACTCAGCTCGGCTGGCCGCAGCATCTCCCGCGGGCTTCCATCCCCAACGATCGTTCCTTGCTCCAGGAACAGCACCCGTTCCATTTCGGGAACGATCGTGTCAACACGATGGGTGACCTGCACCACGGTGGTTCCCGCTTGGATCAAGCTCCGCAGGATGGCCAGCAATTGATGGCAGGCCTGGAGATCGAGAGCACGGCTTGGTTCATCCAGCACCAGCACCTCGGGTTGGTGAACCAGGGCTCGAGCAATCAACAGTCGCCGCCGCTGTCCGTCCGACAGCGCTCCGTAACAGCGCTCACGGATGGTGTGGAGGTGCAATTGATCGAGCAGTCCGCGCGCCTGATCCCATTGCTCAGGGCTGGGGACCTGATTACGGCCCAGCCGGGTAGCACCAAAAAAACTGCTCACCACCACCTCTTCAACAGCTGTTTTGGGATGAAGCCGCTGTTCCAGCTCGCTGGACACCACGCCCAGACGGCTGCGCAGCGCCCAGAGGTTCACCGTCTCGCTGCCGAACAGCCGTAGATGCGCATCGGGTCGAACGATGGGGTAGAGGCTGCGGTCGATCAGTTTCACCAGGCTGCTTTTGCCTGCGCCATTGGGGCCCAACACCGTTGTGGACTGCCGCAGTTTCAGTTGCAGGTTGAGCTTGTGCAGCACCGGGCGATCGCCCAGCCATGCCTCCACATTGCGGAGATCGAGCCAGGTTTCAGCGGTCATGGCTTTCCTGCAGCAACCGTTCGATCACGATCGAGAGTCGTGGGGCGACGGGACGGAGCTCCTGCTGCCGCTCACTCCAGATCGAGTCACGCACCAGATCACTGAGGGACACCAACTTCATCTCCTGGCCCTCCTTCAACTGCAGTTGGCTCACGGGCACGCTGAGCGTTCCGCGGAACACGTGGGCCACCCGGTTGCCGCTGTCATCGCTGAACCATGGTTCGAGCGGCACGCTGGGTGACCAATCGATCTCCTCCTGCAATTCGCGGTGCACGGCTTCGCTGGCTGTTTCTCCCGGATCGAGATGGCCGCCAAACAACCCCCAGTGGCCCGGGTAAATGATTGAGTCGATGTCGTCTCGCAGCTGGAGCAGCCATCGGCCCTCCCGCTCGAGCATGGCCAGGGCGACGGCGGGCTTCATGACGCCTCCGGTTTCTTGCGTGACCACTGGGCCAGTCCACCGCCGCGACCCCGCGCTGTGAGCGTGCCCTGCTGCTCGTTCAGTTCAATGAGGGCAAAGAAGGGAAGGCGTTGGGGCTTTTGTGTAGGCAGGCTTTGCTGCAGCAGCACCTGATCGAACCAGCTCAGTTCCAGCGATGTGAAGCTGAAGATCAGCAGTGGCCTGGACCCCTTCAGCTGGGCCTGGCCGCTGAACCGCAGCCGGAAACCGGCCAGGCAGACCTGATTCGCGATGCTCAGGCCCTGGTCGCCGCGGCTCAAGGTCAGGCTGGCCTGCAGCCAACGCAGCAGCGTTGCGGTGCCGGGCGCCGGTGCATCCCCGCTGCGCGTCCAGGTCTGCTGCAACATCCAGCAGCCCGGCAGCTGCTCGATCTGAATGCCGCTGCCCTCACGGCGGCTCTGGCCTTCCCTCGCCAGAAGAGCTGCGGCAGGAGAACCAGGCACGGCTGAGATCATGGGGCTCTGCAACATCCCCATCTTTTCGGAGTCGGCCCATGGAGCGCGACAAGCGCCGGACACCTCCCCTAACGGACCTGCTTTTGCGGGGACTGCGCATCGGGGCCAGCACCATCGCCCTGGTGGAACTGCTGCGGAGTGATTGGATCGGAGGAGGCCTCGCCAGCCTGGCTTGGCTGGTCTTTGTTCAGGTGGAGCGTCGGCGGGCGCCGCTCAAGCCTCCGTCCTGAGGATTGAATCAATGCAGTTCGGGTGTTGACGGATATAAGCGTTGAACTCCATGGCCAGTAGACGCGCCTCAAAGGCGTCGGTGGCGTAGAAGCAGGATTCCAGCTTTTCTCCGTTGGATGTCTTGTGGCGGACGGTGTAGGCAGCCCGTCCCTGAGCAATGCTGGCCATGGATTGATCGAGCAATCGTTTCAAGCTGGCACTCCTGCCATCTGGAATTCCATAACCATTCGTTCATGTTTGCGTTTCAACGCTTCGTAAAGCTGTCTGAAGCAGTCGACCGTCCCTCTCTCCCCTCCCCTGTCCGCATGGTTCTACCCATGGCCCCCTGTTCTCGGGCCTTCAACGCTGCTCTGGCTTGTCTGCTGTCTTTGGGCTCTCTGCCTGCTCTGGCGGAATGGCAGCCGATGCCAGAGCCGGCGGATTGGCAATCCCGTCGCGGCGAGCTGTTGCCCGGCGACGGCTGGATCTTCATGGAGGCCCTCGACACCCCTGCGCTCAAGGCGGCTGAATACATACGGGCGCCTCAAGCCGTGGATGGCGCTGTTGAAGTGGAAGCGGGCTTGTTAATCAAGCGTTCTGCTCAGGACCAGTGGACCCAACGGGTTTTGCCGATGCGTGCCAACTGCGCCAGCGGCCAGTTGGAGCAGCGCCAGGCTGATGGGTCCTGGACTCCTTACCCCGGTCGGGACGGAACCATGGTTAAGGTCCGCTGGATCTGCGCATTGCGATGAGTCGGCCTGCTTTTCGTTACGAAGAACCGGAACGCTTTGGCGAGTCGCTCACCACAGCACGCCCTTGGAACCGCTCTGCTCTGACCAATGTGGAGCGCCTCAATGGCCGGGTGGCCATGCTCGGTTTTGCGGCTGCCGTGGTGCTGGAGAAGCTCACCGGATTGGGAATCGCGGGCCAGCTTGGTGCAGTTCTGCGCTGGTATCTGCAGCTGGGTTGATCAATGACGGTTGTTTCTGTGCTGGAGGAGTCCCAACGGTTCAAGTTGGATTCCTCAGATGACGCGATCTTCTACAGCGAGCCTCGTTTTGTTCACCATCTTGATGCCGGTTTTAGGGCCCGACTGACGTCGCTTTACCGGGAGCGCATTCCCCCCTGTGCCCAGGTGTTGGACCTGATGAGCAGTTGGGTGAGCCATCTGCCGGAGGACGTCAGTTATGACCAGGTCATCGGCCATGGCCTCAATGGAGAGGAGCTGAATGCCAATCCCCGCTTGGATCGGAACTGGGTTCAGAACCTGAACCGGGACCAAACCCTCCCGGTTGAAGATGCCTCGATCGATGTCACCCTCATCGTTGCTGGTTGGCAATACCTCCAGCAGCCCGAGCCCATCGCTGCTGAGTTGTTGCGGATCACCCGTCCCCGGGGACAGGTGATTGTGGCGTTTTCCAACCGAATGTTCTTCACCAAAGCCCCGCAGGTCTGGACCGATGGTGATGACGGTGATCACCTGCGTTACGTCGCTGAGGTGTTGATGGCCCAGGGCT
>WTFZ01000058.1 GCA_011523835.1 Synechococcus sp. CO36386bin_29
ATTATTTCAGCCTATGTGAGCTCCGCTGCTGTGAGCCAAGCCCTGCGTGAAAAAAAAATGAACGTTCAGATTATGAACGTTTCATTTGTAGGAACTGGAGCCCTGGAAGAGGAATTGCCACCAGGACAAGCGAATGGCATTGGCATCAGCCAGGTTGTGCCATTCCCTTGGAATCGATGGGTACCGGTGGTTGCACGATATCAACAACTGATGCGTGAAACCAACCCCAAGGCCTCCTACGGATTCACAAGCCTGGAAGGATTCATCGCTGCACAAATGCTCACGATCGCCCTTGAAAAATCAGGCAAGAATCCTTCCAGAGAAAAACTCATCGAATCTTTAGAATCAATCAACAATCTTGACCTTGGCGGCTACTCCCTCGACTTCGCACGTGATGATCACCAAGGAAGTGACTATGTCGAGTTAACATTTCTTGGCGCTCAGCAATGGGAGCCTTGAACCAATTTGGAGAAGTTTTCGCAATGCTGAATAGGTTTGCATTAGAATTTAGAAGTCTCAGCTAAAAAGTTACTGAGCAATCAATTGAATTCAATTCATATCAACTCTTCATCGAACCCCCTCTTAAAGCTCGGTCGCTGGAAAGCGATACCAGCTTTGATCTTGCTATTTTTGTCACAATTTGCGTTGAGCCATGGCTGGATGCCTTGGGTCAGTTGTTTGATTGCCGCCCTGGGCATCATTCCGATTGCGTTGCTTTTGTCGGAGTCCACAGAAGAAATAGCCGAGCACAGTGGAGCAACCATTGGCGCAATTCTTACTGCTCTATTCGGAAATTGCGCTGAATTCATCATCGCCTTGACGGCACTTCGAAAAGGACTCATTGATATTGTCAAAGCAAGTATTACCGGAGCAATTCTTTCCGACCTTCTATTGATCACCGGTCTGGCCATGTTGATCGGGGGACTGCGCTACAGCGAGCAGAGTTTTCAGCCCACGATGATGCGCACCAACGGTGCGGCCATGACCCTTGCTGTGATCGCATTAGCACTTCCGGCTTCGCTCATCAGCACATCCGGTATTGATAACCCACAGGATATTCACGGACTCTCAATCACCGTTGCAGGAATTCTGATCGCCATTTATTTGCTGACACTGGTCTTTTCTTTGGCCACCCACAATCATCTATTTGATCCACCAAAACTCCTGGATGAACACGATGAGCAAGCAAACAGCGAAACAAGCAACTGGCAAACGATCAGGCCATGGATCATTCAATTAGTGCTTAGCACTGCCGCCCTCGCCTATCAGTCCGAACAATTTGTCACGGCATTGGAACCGACTACTGAACAGCTTGGTCTCACCGCACTGTTCACTGGTGTGATCATTATTCCGATTATTGGCGGCTTTTCCGAATACCTACCTGCCGCTAGAGGCGCTCTGAACAATCGGATGGACCTTTCACTATCACTCGCGATGGGATCCAGTCTGCTTGTTGCTTTGTTCATGGCCCCACTCTTAGTGCTGATTGCCAATTTCATTGGACAGCCAATGGATCTCGACTTTGCACCGTTCGAGGTGATTGCACTGGGTTTCAGCGTTTTTATTGTCAATCTAGTCGGTATGGATGCAAAATCAAATTGGTTGGAAGGAGTGTTGCTGCTCGGAACTTACACAATTTTCGGAGCAGCTTTTTATTACTACCCATCATAATTACATCAGGAATTTCCATACATACGCAAGGCCTTTTCAGCCTCCTCTCGATCATCAAAATAAATCTTTTCAGTGCCAAGAATTTGATAATCTTCATGCCCCTTTCCCGCGATCACAAGAAGATCGTCGGGGCAAGCTTCGCGAATTGCATCGGCGATTGCAGACGCACGGTTGCCATCGACAGAAAAATCTGTGCCTGAAGGCAACCCAGCCACAATATCCTCGAGAATTCGATTGGGATCTTCCGTACGGGGATTATCAGACGTCACGACAATCCGATCGGCCAACGTTGCGGCAATGGATGCCATTTGAGGCCTCTTCCCACGATCCCGATCACCTCCACAACCGAAAATGCAAATCAACCGGCCTTTGGTGAAGGGTCGGCTCGCCAGCAATGCATTCCGCAAACCATCCGGCGTATGGGCATAGTCAACAAGAACGGAGGGATGGTCATCAATGGCTGAGCCCTTCACAACGACACGCTCCATCCGTCCTGGAACCCCTCTGAACGAAGGAATCGAATGCAGCAGCAGACCCAGTGGCAGTCCCTGCTGGAGCAAGGCACCCACAGCCTGCAGGAGATTCATCAAATTGAAGCGACCCACCAGAGGAGAATGAAATCGCCCTTCGCCGAGGGGCGTGACAAGCGTTCCATCCACACCATTAGATGTCATTCGCAACTCGCCCATGGTCAGATCGGCGTTGGTCTCAAGGCTGCAGCTCCAACAGCGTTCCCCCAGACGATCCGCCAGCTGCCGGCCCCAGGCGTCATCCACATTCACGACCGCTCTCGGCCCCTCACCAGTCAGATAGGGGGGCGCAAACAACCGGGATTTGGCCTCGAAGTAGGCCTCCATGGAGGAGTGGTAGTCGAGATGATCCTGGGTGAGGTTGGTGAAGACCGCCCCCGAAAAACGACAACCGGCCACGCGATGCTGATCGAGCGCATGGGAACTCACCTCCATCGCAGCGATCTGGGTACCGCCCTCCAGTGCTTCAGCCAGTTGGGCTTGCAATCGGTCTGCCACCGCTGTGGTGTGCGTGGCAGTGAGGCTGTGGCCGGGCCAACGGTTCACCAGTGTTCCAAACAAGGCTGCAGGACGACCACATTCCTGGCTGAGATGTTCAATCAGATGGGTGGTGGTGGTTTTGCCATTGGTGCCCGTGACACCGATCAGTCCCATGCGTGTGGAGGGCTGCTGCCAGAACGCTGATGCCAGCTCCCCGGCCCAGAAGGACACGGGGTTCGGCACCACGAGGACGGGATCTCCAGTGCCGGGTGGATCCGCCGCGGCCGCTTGCTCTCCGATCAGAACGGCAGCAGCACCGGCCTCCAACGCCTGCGGCCAGAAGCTGCCTCCATCAACTTTCTCTCCCGGCAGGCCGATGAACAGACTCCCCTCGCCAACGCAGCGGGAATCGCAGGTGAGCGCCGTCAACGTTGCATTCACCACACCAGCAGGCACAGGCAAACCAACGGACTTCAGCAGAGCGTGGAGCATCTGCGACATCACCGACCCCTGAACTTCGTGGTCGTTCTAGACCGATCCTGAGGCGCTGGCGCAGACCCGTTGCAACCAGCTGAACAGTCCCTCACCAACCAAACGGGGTGAGACTCGCGGCAGAGGAGTGTTATTCAGAGCCAACACTGGAACCTCCAGGTCATACCGAGCCTTCAGGCCAGGATCCACCTCAGGAGCATCGATATCCACCACCTCCAGAATGAGCGGAGGTTGAACAGCCATGAGATCCAGCGATTGAAGCCGCTGCTCAAGCCCTTCACAAAGGCAGCAACCCTTGCGGCTGTAAAGCGTCAGGACATGTCTCATCAGGCCTGATGCATCGGGGGCTCAGTCGGGAACGGGATCACAGCCGCAAGGGGTGAAGGGATGACAACGGCTGATTCTGCGCAACGTGAGCCATCCGCCACGCCAGGGGCCATGGCGCTGGATGGCTTCAAGTCCATAAGCGCTGCAGCTGGGAATGAATCGGCAGCGAGGCCCGAGAAGAGGAGAGATCCACTGCCGATAGCCACCGATCAGAATCAGCATCACCTGAGAAAGAGCACGATTGAATCGCTGGAGAAAGAGAGCGATTCGGTCGCCCGATACGATGGTTGATTCGCGCAAGGTGATCGCGATGTTGGCACTGCGTTCAGCATCGCGCGTCAGCGACGCGAAAGTCCAACCATTCCTTCCCCTATGTCTCGTTACCGCGGCCCTCGCCTGAGGATCACGCGGCGCTTGGGAGACC
>WTFZ01000150.1 GCA_011523835.1 Synechococcus sp. CO36386bin_29
GGTCAGTTCAGCTCACAGCGGCCTTGGCAGAGGGTCTCAAGGTCGGCACGCCCGGTGATCTGGAGCCGGCGGGCGGCCCAGATCCCATAGACCCAATCGACCACGCTGCCGATCAAGGGCCAGCGGGTCGGTGCGTAGAGCCATCCCAGACCAATCAGGCGATACGCCTCACGGAAGACGGCCACATCACGCAGCACCTCCCCGGAGCCTGTGATGGCATGAATGCGGCCCATGGCCACCCGATAGCTGATGCCGGCATGGACCGCTGCGTCGTAATCCGAGGCATCAATATCGACAAAAGCCAGGCGGGCCTGACGGTCACGCCGCTGCAGAAACCGAACTTCGCGCACACACAACGGACAACCCCCGTCGAAAAGAAGGGTCAGGTCGGGGGCAGAGGGGCTGGCCATGGGGTCAGACGGAGCTGCAACACGCAAAGTAAGAAGAGAAGCCTGGAGAGCGGTGGGAGTGCAGCAGATCCTGCATCAGATTTTGGTCCAAACCCCCGGGAAGGGCTTCACCCGCCTGGACGGTCGGTTGAACGCCTGGATCCGGAGCACGGGCCTTGAGCAAGGCGTGCTTCACCTCACCTGTCTGCACACCAGTGCAAGCCTCACGATCAACGAGAACGCTGATCCCCGGGTGCTGCAGGACCTGGATGCATGGATGGCCGATGCCGTTCCAGAACACCGCCGCTATCTCCATGACGACGAAGGAGCTGACGACATGCCGGCGCACATCCGCACGGCACTGACCAGCCAAACCCTCAGCCTGAGCATCCGTGGCGGAACGCTGCTGCTGGGCACCTGGCAAGCCGTTTACCTCTGGGAACACCGCCGGGCTGCTCACACCAGAACAATCGCCTGCCACCTCTTCGGTGAACCATCGAGCCGCCCCACCCCTGAAAGCACCACGCAGAACACTTCAGCCACGCCGAAAACCCTGTTGAGCCTGCGCAATGGCGAACGGATCAATCAAGCCATTCAGGCCCGCCACAACCCCAACGCCTGGGAAACCGACGACGGCGTCGATACCGACACCGATCTGATGATTGATCGATTGCATGACCTGAGCGACTGACGACCGGCTCCAGCCACGATGGAGGGGTGATTCAGGGCTGCCATGCCAGTTGAACGTCTTGACGCCGCCCAGAAGTCGGCACTCAGCACAACCCTGCCCAACTGGGTGGTGAACGGAGACAGGCTGCACCGCGATCTGGAGTTCAACAGCTTCGTGGAGGCCTTTGGATTCATGGCACAGGTGGCCTTGCTGGCCGAATCCAAAAATCACCATCCGAACTGGAGCAACGTCTACAACCGCGTTTCGATCGACCTAACCACCCACGATCTCGGCGGCCTCAGCAGCCTGGATGTGGAGCTGGCCAGCGCCATTGACGCTCTGCTGCCAGCATGAGTCGAGTGGGTCCATGCGCATGACCACCGCACCAGCCAGTCCCGGCGTCCCCGTCACCATTCTCAGCGGCTTCCTTGGAGCGGGGAAAACCACGCTGCTGAATCACATTCTGAGCAATCAGCAGGGGGTGAAGACCGCAGTGCTGGTGAACGAGTTCGGTGAAATCGGCATCGACAACGATCTGGTCGTCACCACCGATGAAGACATGGTGGAGCTGAGCAACGGTTGCATCTGCTGCTCGATCAACGGCGAGCTGATGGAGGCGGTGGAACGGGTCATGGAGCGACCCGAGCCACTCGATTACATCGTCGTCGAAACCACCGGTCTGGCCGATCCCCTACCGGTGGCCATGACCTTCCTTGGCAGTGAGCTGCGGGACCAAACCCGCCTCGATTCGATCATCACATTGATCGATGCAGAAAACTTTGATGACGTCGTTCTGGACACGGAAGTTGGCCGGGCCCAGGTGATCTACGGAGACATCCTGCTGCTGAACAAGTGCGACCTCGTCTCCGAGGAGCGGCTTGAGGCCGTCGAACAGCAACTCAGAGCCGTCAAGAACGATGCGCGGATCCTGCGGTCGGTGAAAGGAGATGTGCCCCTGGCCCTGCTGCTCAGTGTCGGACTGTTCGAATCCGACAAGGTGAGTTCTCCCGCCGACGATCCGAGCCTGGATCACAGCAACTGCGACCACGACCATGGCCACTGCAGCCATGACCACGATCACGGTCATGAACACGGGCACGATCACAGCCATGGGCACGACCACAGCCATGGGGACGGTCATGACCACGGACACCATCACCACAGCCACGGTGACCATCAGGACATCGAGGGATTCACCTCCATGTCGTTCCAGAGTGATGGCCCCTTCTCCCTGCGCAAGTTCCAGAACTTCCTGGACAACCAGATGCCCCAGGAGGTGTTCCGGGCCAAGGGCATCCTCTGGTTCAACGAAAGCGAACGCCGCCACGTGTTCCATCTGGCGGGCAAACGCTTTTCCATCGACGACACCGACTGGACCGGTAATCGCAAGAATCAATTGGTGCTGATCGGCCGCAACATTGACCACACCACGCTGCGGAAGCAACTCAAGGCTTGTGTGGCGCCGGATGCAGGAAAAGGTTTCAGCTGATTCAGCACAAGCGGCAAATGCTGCTTATTCTTCGTGCCATGCAAGACACCTCAATGGTCGAACCGCTGCTGCTGGGAACCGTCTTTGTTCTCGCAAGTCTGCTGCTGTGGCTCCTGGCCGATTCCGATGACGACAACGGAGGCGGCGGTTTGCGCCAGCCGGCACTGGTGCCGATTCCCGTCCGCCACCACCAGCGCTGAAGACAACGACATTGTCTCGCTCATCCCACGCTACGGCGAGGGATTTTTTTTGCTCTTGAACGATCACTTCTGTTCATGCCGTAACGACTGGGATAGTCCCCAACGCATGGACTGACAACACTTCACGGATTCAGAAGCGCGATCGACATGACAGAGGGGCTGATCGTTGGGCGCGTACGAGGCCTCTGGCGCTACCCGGTGAAATCGATGCTGAATGACCCGATCACCTGGCAAAGCAACGCGAATCTCTGAACGGATCAGTTCAGCTCGGAATGAGGAAGCACGATGAGTCTGGCGCCATCCCTGAATGAGAGGCGACAAGGGGTCTGTGGAGGATGCTCCTGATCAATCGGGCAGTGGGCCCGCAAGAGCACGTCAGCGATCCGGATGCGGTATTCCCATGCATCCCCCAGAAATTCGCGCCCCAAAACGCTGGCCTCTCCTTCTGCATCGGCAACAACATTGATGTCATGCGGATCCACCAGCACACAACAGTCACCGGAGGCCCTGCGGTCAACCTGGACCCATGGGGCGGAAGCATCCAGTTCTCCCAGCAGACACGACAACTGGCCATGGCCATGGGCCTGCACCGGAATCAAATTGCGCTGGAGCACAAAGGATCCAACAAAAGGCGTCGCCGGTGATCTCACGATCTCGGGGGGCGATGCACATTGATGCAGCACGCCATCCCGCATGACGGCAACGCGATCGCAGATCGCCAGAGCTTCTCCGGGGTCATGGGTGACGATCACGCCGCTCGCACCGCAGGCATCGAGCACGGAGGACAGCTCACTGCGCAGGCGAAGCCTCACCTCCACATCAAGACTTGAAAAAGGCTCATCAAGCAGAACAACCCTTGGCGCTGGGGCCAGAGCGCGTGCCAACGCCAGCCGTTGCCGCTGGCCACCGGAGAGCTGGTGCGGGTAGCGCTGCTCGAGCCCCTTCAGCCCCAGCAACGCAAACAACCAGGCCACGCGCTCACGGTTGGGATTCCGCCGGGGCAAACCGAAACTGGCGTTCTGCCAAGCGTTCAGGTGAGGGAAGAGGGCGTAATCCTGGAACACCATGCCAACGCCCCGACGTTCCGGTTCCATCCAGATCCCATCTCCAGCCACCATGCGCTGATCCAGCTGCACCGTGCCGCGCCGTGGGCG
>WTFZ01000067.1 GCA_011523835.1 Synechococcus sp. CO36386bin_29
TGACGTCCTGATCGATCTCGGTTGCGGTCCAGGCAACATCAGCGAGCGTCTGGCCATGCGCTGGCCAAGCTGCACCGTTGTTGGTGTGGATGCCGCCGAATTGATGATCCTGCAGGCGGAGGCCTGCCGCAGGAAAAACAACCTGTCCGCTGAGCGGCTCCGTTATGTCGTTGCCGCGCTCCCCTGGCAGGTGCCAGGGTTTCACGCGTCTGTGATTGTGAGCAACAGCCTTCTGCATCATCTGCACGATCCTCAGAAGCTCTGGAGTTGCCTTCGTCCCCTCGCGGGCAGCAAGTGTCTGCTGCTGCATCGGGATTTGAGGCGACCATCGACTGCAGAGCAGTTGGGTCTGCTCTGTGAGCGTTACGCGGCTGATGCTCCAGAGGTGTTGCAGAGGGATTACAGGGCGTCGCTTCAAGCTGCGTTCACGGTGGACGAGGTCAAAGCACAGCTGCGGGACGCTCAACTTGATCACCTCCAGGTTCGCGAACTGGAGGATCGCTATCTCGAGATCAGTGGCTGGATCACGGGCTGTCAGGCTGGTTCTGATCAGCCCAGCGCATGAGCACGGAATCAGTCCCACAAGACGGCAAGCAACTTCTGGAGGCGGTTGAACGTCGCAGAAATTTCGCGATCATTTCTCACCCGGATGCCGGCAAGACCACGCTGACGGAAAAACTGCTCCTCTATGGCGGTGCCATCCAGCAAGCGGGAGCTGTGAAGGCCCGAGGAGAGCAGCGCAAGGTGACCTCCGACTGGATGGAATTGGAGAAGCAGCGGGGGATCTCGATCACCTCGACGGTGCTGCAGTTCGATTACACGGGCAACATCATCAATCTGCTCGATACGCCCGGACACCAGGATTTTTCCGAAGACACCTACCGGACTCTGGCGGCCGCTGACAATGCGGTGATGCTGGAGGATGCTGCCAAGGGGCTGGAGCCGCAGACGCGCAAACTGTTCGAGGTCTGCCGGATGCGGCAGATCCCGATTTTTACCTTCATCAACAAGATGGATCGTCCGGGGCGTGAGCCTCTGGCACTTCTCGATGAAATCGAAGCCGAACTTGAACTCACTCCCTGGGCTGTGAACTGGCCGATCGGCAGTGGCGAGCAGTTTCGAGGTGTGATCGATCGACGGACCAAAGAGGTGGTGTTGTTTAGCCGCGCTGAACGCGGCAAACAGTCAGAAGAACGTCATCTTTCTCTCGACGATCCCGAGCTTTTGAAACTGGTGGAGTCCGACCTCCTGGATCTGGCGGTTGAGGAGATGGAGCTTTTGGATGCTGCCGGCGCTGAGCTCGACCTGGAGCTGGTGCATGCCGGTGAGCTCACGCCGGTGTTCTTCGGGTCTGCAATGACCAATTTCGGAGTGCGTCCCTTCCTCAACGCCTTCCTGGAGATGGCGCAGAAACCAGTTGCCCGTCTTGGTCATGACGGCCTTGTTGATCCCCTGAACCCGGATTTCAGTGGCTTTGTGTTCAAGCTTCAGGCCAACATGGATCCGCGCCATCGCGACCGTGTGGCGTTCGTGCGGGTGTGCAGCGGCAGGTTTGAGAAGGACATGACCGTTCGCCACGCGCGCACAGGACGCGCCATCCGTCTTTCGAGGCCCCAGAAGCTGTTTGGTCAGGACCGGGCTGTGGTGGAGGACGCTTATCCCGGGGACGTGATCGGCCTCAATAATCCAGGCATGTTCTCGATCGGAGACACCCTGTACGTGGGGCCCAAGGTTGAGTACGAAGGGATCCCCTGTTTCAGTCCGGAGATTTTCAGCTGGTTGCGCAATCCCAATCCTTCAGCCTTCAAAAACTTCCGCAAAGGGGTGAATGAGCTGCGGGAGGAGGGGGCTGTGCAGATTCTCTACGACACTGACGAGAGCAAGCGCGATCCGATCCTCGCTGCTGTCGGTCAGCTGCAGCTTGAGGTGGTGCAGCATCGTTTGGAGAATGAATACGGCGTGGAGACCCGGCTTGAACCGCTGGGGTATCAGGTGGCGCGCTGGGTCAATGGCGGTTGGCCAGCGCTGGAGAAGGTGGGTCGAATCTTCAACTGCAAAACCGTTCGCGACGCCTGGAACCGTCCGGTGTTGCTGTTCAAGAATCAGTGGAACCTCAACCAGCTGAATGAGGAGCACCCGGATCTCGAGCTGAGCGCGGTTGCCCCTGTGGTGAGTGGCGTCGAGCCAATCAGCCTCTGAACCAAACGCTGTGCACGGCTTGCAGCCAGGTCTTCACATCATGGGCAGCAGCTTCAGGCCACGTGCCAGGTTCAAACGCTAAGGGCTGGCGCTGACGGGCGGCTTGGGTGTGGGTGAGGGTTTAAATGTCAACCTCTCTCAACTGCTTTCATTCTTAACCAACCCTTTACCTTTGTCAGGTGCAGCTGTCCGTATCCCCCCATGGCTCCCACGGCCGCAGATTGAAATCGCCAGACTGATTCCAATCGTGTGGTGAGGTTTGGACACCCTCTGGCTGCTTCGCCCTTGTGACGACGGGGGGACAGATTATGTCTGCTTCCGCGACTGCAGGGATCGTGTCGAGATGCTCGAGGGTTATCACCTGCCACCCCAGATGCCGCTGATCAAGCACCGTCAATTTCTTCTCAGCGCAGATGTCCCGAGCTGCCGTCATCGTTTTGAGCGTCAGCAAGGGTTTCGGCATGGCCCTCCTCTGTTCTGAATCGTCAGGTGAAGGCGGTTGATCGGCTCGCCCGTAGTTCTTCCTGGATACCCTTATCTAAGAAAAGGGACCATCAATGGCTGCAGGATTGAACCCCGGTGGGGACACCGACGGACCGGATCCTTACCAGCAATTGCAAATACGATCCGACGCCAGTTTTGACGATGTTCAACGGGCCAGAGATCGAGTTCTCAAAACCTGTGGAGATGACGCTGTCGCCCGCGCCAAGGTGGAAGCCGCTTACGACGCCGTTCTCATGGACCGTCTTCGTGATCGCCAATCCGGACGCCTAAGTGCTGAGGCAGCAACGGCATCACGCGTCGAGCGTCAGCAAAGTGAAGGTGGAAGCGTGCAAACCACCGATGGTCCGGCCGCTCTGCTCACTCGAATCCGCAATCTTTCGATTCCGGCTCCATCGTTCAAGGGATCGGCGATCGTGCCGGATCTCACGCTGGTCGAAGGCCAGGGTCTTGTGGTCAGACTCTCCCTCGGTGCTCTGGCGCTGCTGCTGCTTCTGTTTGCACCGCAGACGATCGAGCTGCTTCTGGCCCTGGGAACCATCGGACTGTTCATAAGTCAAATTCGGCGTGGACGCCGACCTCTCGGCTCCCTTGGTTGGAGTGTCCTGCTGCTGATCCTGGGATTGGTGATCGGAGCCTTGCTCAGTGTTGCCGTGGCCGGTTCCGGTCTGCCTGTCACCTTGGAACAGTGGCAAGCTCTGCCTGCCCTGCTCCTGCTATTCGCTGGGACGCTTCTACTGGCTTGATCAAGCCAGGGTTTTGATCAAGTCAGAGTCTTGATCAGTGCTGCAAGCTCCTCTTCATCAACCTTGTAAACCTCGCTGCAGTAATGGCAGGTGAGTTCAGCTCCTCGATCCTTCTCGAGCATGTCAGTGAGCTC
This sequence comes from Synechococcus sp. CO36386bin_29, assembly GCA_011523835.1. Classification (GTDB taxonomy): domain Bacteria; phylum Cyanobacteriota; class Cyanobacteriia; order PCC-6307; family Cyanobiaceae; genus Synechococcus_C. Next base: position 3,581 of record WTFZ01000067.1, read on the forward strand.
ATCGGGGCCGAGCAGAGTGAGGGCCCCAAGGCTGCGTTCTTTGCTGCAGGGGCAGTGAAATGACACAGGCTGCATCGGTTCTCCACTTGGAATCGGCTGCGGATCCAGATCGGGGAAAACCTGTTGGATCAACTGTTCAGGATGATCACCGCAACGGTTCAACTGTTCGCTGAAATTCTGAACTTCTCGGCAACGCTCTTCCAGCAAGGCCACCAACGCAGGTTCTTCGGCCGCTTTCGGGAGAACCTGAACCAGCAATCCACCGCTGCTCTGCAGGCCACCGCTGTTAATGGTTTCACCCACGAACACCGCTGATGGCGTTTGTTCGGAGTGCAGCAGATAAGACGCCACATCCTCGCCGATGCATCCGCTTACAAGCTCCACTGTGCTGCTGAACGGTTCACCCTTGCCTTCGTCTCTTACGACGTGCAGATAGCCCGTTCCCGCAGCCGTTGTGAAATCAAAGGTGGCCTGACCGTCTGATGAACGCACTGGATCAAGTTCCAATGCTGGATTGCCGACGTAGCCACGAACCCGTCCATCACGACCGGCATCCACAGAAAGACCTCGGAGAGGTCCGTCGGACCCCAGCCTGAGATTGACGCGTCCATGGCTCACTTTCATGGAGCTGGCCAAAAGCAGACCGGCACTCATGGCCCGACCCAGCATCACGGTGGTCAGATAGGACAACCCATGGCGTGCCTGGGCCTGCCGGGTTGTGTCGCCTGTCGTCACGGCGACAAGCCTGATTCCTCCCCCGGCTGCGGTTGCCCGCACAAGCCGATCAGCCATGGCAGCCCTGCTTCGCAGCGGTCATGGTGACAGAGCGAGCAACTGGCCGTCGCGCAACTGGCTGTGTTCGCAGTTCCATCCACGGAACAGGTCCGGTTCATGGGTCACCACGATCAGAACCCTTTGTTTGGAGAGGGTGTAAAGCAGATCCAGCACTTCACCCCGAACCGACCAATCAAGGCCTGCAGTGGGTTCGTCCAGGAGTAAGACTTCCGGCTTCCTCAGCAGTTGCACGGCCAAGGCCAGTCGTCGTTGTTGCCCGCCACTGAGCCGTTCCGGTGCCTGTCGGCTGTCAACCCCACGCAGCCCCACCTGGCTGAGGACCTCAACCTGCTCATCACCAGCCATTCTGCGGTGGCCCAGTTTCAATTCCTGGCCAACGCTCAGTCCCAGGAAGTGGCGTTCAGGGAACTGGAAGACAACACCGCAAAGCCAGCGTCGCTGGCGTTGATTCAGGCGCGATCCCTTCCATTGGATGTTGCCGGATTGGGCTCCGACCATGCCGCTGATGATCTCCAGCAGGCTTGTTTTACCGCTGCCGCTTTCTCCTGAAATCAGCAGAGGACGTCCCTGTTGAGCCCTCAGGGTGACTCCGTTGAGAATGGCGCGCCCTGAGGTTGCCGGTTTGTAGTGGATCTCCGTCAGTTCCAGCATGTCCTTCAAACGCGCTGCATTTCTTCTCCAGGCCAGCTCAGCATGGTCGATCTGCGAGAAGCCAGCGATGATGCAGATGTCTCCTTGAAAGGTCATGCACGTTCGCTTTCGAGAGGTTGATCCCTTCAACTGCTGGCTCTGGCTGCGCTTCAGCGAAGTTCCCAGTCAGGGAGAACGCAATTACGTGGATGGCATCTTTGACAGTTGGTATGTGCTGGGGCGACTTGGAGGATTCAATGCTGAATCCATGCAGGTTCACGAGGAAGGTGATGAGCTCAGCTGGATGAGTTACGACAATGAGGAGTCCACCTCAGTGATGCCTGCGTTGATGCACAACATGGGCCAGCTTGAGTACGAGCAGGACTGGGCGCGTTGCTGGGTGGATCTGGGAACCAGTGATGGGGTCGCCCTCGATGTTCTGATCAACGCCCTGCGTCAACTCGATTCCGATCTCGTGCAGATCGAGGAATTGCTGATCGGCGGTGTCAATGAGGACTGGCCGGTTGAAGACCATCCCGACAGCATTTTCCCTGGAATGGGCTGATGCGCTGTGGCTGAGCTGCGGCGGCTGCTGATCGAACCCTGCCGGATCGAGGCCGCACGGTCGAAGGGTGGTCTGGTGCTGACCGCTTCGGAGGCGCGCTACCTCAAAAGGGTGCTCCGTCTTCGTCCCGGTGCTCAGGTGGCGCTCATTGATGGCTGTGGCGGATTGTTCAAGGCCTCCCTCGGTGCCGATGCTGACCTTCTGCTGTCCCCAGACCGTGTTCTCACCAGCTCATCAACGCTGTCTTCACAACCGAAACCGTCGCTGGGTCTGGCCGTGGCGTTGGTTCGTCGTGGCATGGATGACGTGATGCGCATGGCCTGCGAACTTGGGGTGGATCGGTTCCAGCCCCTGCAGGCTCAACGCAGTGTTCCGCAGGCAGAGCACCGGCCTGATCGCTGGGGTGTGATCCTGAAGGAAGCGGTTGAGCAGTGTGAACGACTTTGGGCGCCTGAGCTGCTTCCGGTGCTGTCAACAGAGGCCTGGTGGAACCAACCGCTGGCGGAGGATCTTGGCTTGATCGCGGTGACCCGTGATCAAGGGTGCAAGGATCTGGTGACTTTGTTGTCGGAGACGCGACAACGAGAGTGCCCTCGACGGATCTGGATCGCGATCGGTCCTGAAGGGGGCTGGACCGACGAAGAGTTGCGATCGGCAGACCTGGCCGGCTGGTGCAGCGTCGGTTTGAACAACACAATCCTGCGCAGTTCAACCGCGGCAGTGGCGGCAGCCACTCTCCTTTGCAGCTGGAGAGAGTCTCAGCTGACTTGACGCTTGTAGGCCTCCATGAGCTGGCGACCTTTCACTCCCATCCGGCGCAGTCGTGTGATGTGAGCGCTCGTCAGAGGTTGCTTGCGAGCTGATCTGGGCCTGGATTCCTCTGGATTGCCCTGATCACTGAAGCCGATCCAGCTCAGGAAGCCCGATGCTCGCAAGGATTTCAATGACATTTGAGATGTTGAGGTTTGACTCAGCTCTTGAACAGCTCTGCGGCCATCGAGCGGAAATTGGAGAGATTGCGGCCGGGCTTGCGTTTGCCAGGACGAAGACCAGTGCCGGGTTGCATGGCTTCAGGTGCGAACGTCACGTAGTCGATGGCAGGTCGGGATGCTTCCGCAGCAGCAAGTTCCGCGGCGATCGCCTCGGCTGTGGTGGGGGATGGTTTGGACTGGGTGTTAGTGGAGGTCGTTGGGACTGCTCCCGGACCTGAAGTTGCCGCGACTGCAGCTGTTGACGGAGTCAGAACAACTGATTCGGCGGACGTTACTGGGGCGTCCTCTGGGGTCTCGGACTCAAGTCTGATTGTGCCGAGTTGAAGCAGGGGAATCTCAGCTGCCGCGTCCGGAGTATCCAGTTCGAGATAGAAACTTTTTCCCAGCACCATTCGGATCTGTAACGGCTCCGCTGATGATTATCAGCGCAAGGGCAGCCTTCAGCGTTGATGCTTAGGGCAGTGCAACACAAGGGCATGGCATTTCTGTCGTCGGAACTTCCAACCCAGGAGCCTCTGCTTTGGCTGATTGCGTTTCTTGTCAATGGTGTCTTGATCAGCCTGGCCCAGCGCTGGCCGGTGCTGACGCGGGCCGGTTGGTGTCATGCGGGACTTCTCGGCACGGTGCTCTGGGGATCCTTGGGTTGGCGAGGCTGGCTTGCCGTGGTGGCATACCTGGTCATGGGCTCGCTGGTGACCAAGCTTGGATTCGCGCGTAAGCGTGATCTGGGTCTTGCCGAGGCGCGGGGTGGACGTCGTGGGCCTGAGAATGTCTGGGGTTCAGCCTTCACCGGTCTGGTGCTGGCGATGCTCGTCGCCGCCGGGCTGGGATCAGAGCCTCTGCTGCTAATCGGATTTGCTGCCAGCTTCGCGGCCAAACTGGCCGACACGTTCGGAAGTGAAATCGGCAAGCGCTGGGGACGTACCACTCTGCTGATCACCACGCTTCGGCCGGTTCCCGCAGGCACTGAGGGTGCGGTGAGCGTGGAAGGAACTCTGGCCAGTGCGCTTGGAAGTCTTCTGATGACCACGGTGATGGCGCTTCTGGGCCTGCTGACCACGGCATCCTCAGTCGTGCTTGTGTCTGTGGTGGGACTGGTTGCCACGTTGCTCGAGAGCATTTTGGGGGCCACGGGCCAGGGCCGATGGCCCTGGCTCAGCAACGAACTGGTCAATGCGCTGCAAACGGTCTGGGCTGCCTTGCTCGCGATGGCAGCGGCGGCACTCCTGGGGGGGATGACCTTCGGGTCGATTCAGCCTTGAAGCGCAGCTCCTCCAGCGTGTCCTTCAGGAGTCTCGAGAGCTCCCTGCGATCCATCTGTTCCTGATCAGCCAGGCGGTAGATGGGAATGCCTTCGACCCAGTGCGACCAGACCCAGCGCCGAAGGTCTGAATCCAGGCTTTGCAGAGCCTCCTGCAACCAGAGTTCCTGAGGGTTCTGCATCCGCCTTTCACGGGCCACAAGCTGATCGATCCGTTCGCCCCTCTCTGGTCGTCCTTCTCCACGGGTTGCGATCGGTGCGTTCAACGGCACCAGATGCTGATCCAGATGGGCGCATCTGGCCTGCTGCCAGCGGTGTTTGGAAACCCCCAACGCGTTGGCCAGATCGTCATCGCTGAGTGGATGCTGACCCTCGTGCAGACGTTGCTCTTGCAGCCGCATGCCATGGGTGTGCAGATCCTTGAGTCTCCACGGGATTCTCAAGGTATGAAGACGATCGCGCCGGTAGTGAAGAATCTGACCGATGGCTCTGGGCATCACATAGCTGCTGAGCCGATGGCCGCGGGTGGGATCGAAGGAGGCCAGGCAGTTCATAACTCCGACTAAGGCTTCCTGGTGCAGGTCGTCGTACTCACCGCCTCCGCGGCGCAGTTGTTGGTTTGCGGCGTGGTGCGCGAGTCCTAGATGCTGAAGGACTATTTGATTGCGCCTCCGAAGGGGTTCGGGAATCGGTCGATGCTGCTCCCGGCGCTTGAGGCGTTCGATCCGGCGACATGGGGACGTTGGTGGTGTCGGGGTGGTCATCGTTAGGAATTGTTCGAAGACCTCTTCACCGTCGATTGAGTGCACCGCTCCACACCTCCCCCTCAAGAGTGAACGTCGTTCACTCTTGAGGGGGAGGTCAACACAGACGCCGCTTCAGTGCTTGCCGGTTCGACCGATCAGGTAGGCGCTGAAGGAGAGCATCAGGACACCTGCGCAGTATTGAAGAAGTTCTGTGATCGTGTTCACTTCGAAGCTCACCATCACCTTGAAGGCGGTAACAATCAAAGCAACGATGATCACTTTGGTGAGCTTGTGTTTGAGAGAATCTAGAGAGTCAATGTTGAGCAGATTGCGTCGTTCCTGAGAGTTGTCCTGTTGGCGAACATCGATATCAGAGATAATCAGTTCATAAATTCCATACCCAAAAATCAGCAGAGCAATTCCGATCAGGTAGAAATCAATCCCGCCCACAACCTTGCCAATTAACAGGGTGCCGCTTTCATAGGAGAACCGGCCCTGGATCACCTTTTTGAGCACGGTGATCTCGTCATAGGTGCCGAGCACGAAGCAGCTGACGCTCCCAATCAGGCTCATCACAACTGGAACGAGTGTGATTAGGCGAAATTTCCAGATCGCGTTCTCAAAACGACGCTCTAACCGCTGTTTGCGTTTTTGATTGTTGTGGTCGCCCATGATCAACGAATCACTCGCCTTTGCATAGCAGCCATCGCCTTGTCAGGCCGTGGTTTGAGCCGCAGGCTTCCGTGGTGGCGGTGGCGGTGGCGGTGTCGGGGTGAGCAGAGCCGGGATGGAGAAAGCGATCAATGTGGAGCCAACCGTCAGCAGCACGAACAGAGGCACTGGCCTGACCAGTGGCTGACGTTCCATCACAGTGCGACAACGCGAACACACCGGCAGGGATCCCTTTGGTGGATGCAGCACGATCGCCGGGCCACAACAACATTCGGGGCAGCGGTAGCGGGGCATTGGGAAGAGAGCCGATGGCGGCGCACGAATGCGTGCGGTTGATTGCGACAATCATGCGTTGCCGCTTGTGGTCACGCCATGCCCCTCAGCTCCCTGGTGCGTCTGCTGCAGACCTCGGCGCTGAGCGGTGAGCTGTGCGAGCGTCTCGATCGTTCTGACCGCTTGCTGCTGCGTGGAGCAGGACGTGCTGCCCGTGCCCTGGTGGCCAGTGCCATGGCCCGGCATCAGGATCGCCCGTTGCTTGTCGTTGTTCCCACCCTGGAGGAAGCCGGTCGCTGGACGGCGCTCCTCGAGCTGATGGGCTGGCGCAGTGCCCAGCTATACCCCACCAGTGAAGGGTCGCCTTATGAACCCTTTGATCCCACCAGTGAGATCACCTGGGGGCAGCTGCAGGTGCTCAGTGAATTGCAGGTGGAGGGTCAGAGCCGAAACCTTGCCATCGTCGCGACTGAGCGTTGCCTTCAGCCCCATCTCCCGCCGCCGAAGGTGCTCGCTGACCGCTGTCGGACCCTGCGCAAGGGCGACACGCTGGAGCTCGAGACCCTCGCACTTTCCCTGAGCCAACTTGGCTACGAGCGGGTCTCAACGATTGACCAGGAAGGCACCTGGAGTCGCCGCGGGGACATTGTCGATGTGTTCCCGGTTAGCAGTGAGCTCCCGGTGCGGCTTGAGTTTTTCGGGGATGAGCTCGACAAACTCCGCGAATTTGATCCGGCCAGTCAGCGGTCGTTGGATCCGATCGACAGCCTGCGGCTGACCCCGACCGGGTTCAGTCCTCTGATTGCGGAAGCCCTGCGGGAGTCGATGCCTGATGGTCTTGATCAGCTCCTGAGCGAGCAGGCCCTGAATGAGCTTCTTGAAGGGGGAACACCGGAAGGAATGCGCCGCTTGCTCGGGTTGGCCTGGCAGGAGCCCGCGTCACTTCTCGATTACCTGCCTGCAGATTGCTGCGTTGCCATCGATGAGCGCCGTCATGGACGCTCCCATGGTGAGCAATGGTTTGATCACGCCGAGGAGCACCATGGCGACCTCGGCTTGCCATTGCCGAAGCTTCATCGTCCGATCGAGGAGGCCATGGCTTTGGCCGATGCATTCCATGGTTTTGATCTCGCCGAGCTTCAGGAGAGTGATGACCACGCCAATGCATTTGATCTCAACAGCCGTCCGGTTCCTGCCCATCCCAATCAGTTCGGAAAGCTCGGTGAACTGATCAAGGGGTATCAGCAGGACAAGCAGGTGGTCTGGTTGCTGTCAGCCCAGCCGAGTCGCGCTGTCGCTCTGCTTGAGGAACACGATTGTGTGAGTCGTTTCGTTCCCAATGCGGCCGATGCCGCGGCGATTGAGCGGCTTGTTGAGCAGAGCACGCCGGTCGCCCTGAAAACCCGTGGCACCGCTGATCTCGAGGGACTGCAACTCCCCGCCTGGCGCGTGGTTCTGATCACCGACCGCGAATTCTTCGGGCAGCAGACTCTCACCAGCACGGGCTACGTGCGCAGGCGGCGTAAGGCGGCCAGTCGCACGGTGGATCCCAACAAGATGCGCCCAGGCGATTTTGTGGTGCATCGCAACCACGGCATCGGCCGTTTCCAGAAACTCGAGAAGCTGGCCATCAGCGGCGAGGTGCGCGACTACCTCGTCGTGCAATACGCCGACGGGATTCTGCGGGTCGCCGCCGACCAATTGGGAAGCCTGGGGCGATACCGCGCCAACAGCGACAGCCCGCCTCAGCTGAGCAAGATGGGCGGGTCCGCATGGGTGAAAGCGAAGGAGCGAGCCAGCAAGGCTCTGCGCAAGGTGGCGCTCGATCTGGTGAAGCTCTACGCCGAGCGTCATCAGGCTCCAGGCTTCGCTTTCCCCGTGGATGGTCCCTGGCAGTCGGAGCTCGAGGAGTCGTTCCCCTACGAACCCACACCGGATCAGCTCAAAGCCACCGCTGAGGTCAAAAAGGACATGGAGAAAGCCCAGCCGATGGACAGGCTGGTGTGCGGTGATGTCGGCTTCGGAAAGACCGAGGTGGCCATTCGAGCCATCTTCAAGGCGATCACTGCCGGTCGTCAGGTGGCCATGCTGGCGCCCACCACGGTGCTGGCGCAGCAGCACTGGCGCACCCTCTCTGAACGGTTTGCTCCGTATCCGATCAAGGTCGCCTTGCTGAACCGGTTCCGAACGGCAGGAGAACGCAAATCGATTCTGGAGGGTCTGAAGAAAGGCACCATCGACGCTGTGGTCGGCACCCATCAGCTGCTGAGCAAAAGCACGGCATTCGACAAACTCGGCCTGCTGGTCGTGGATGAAGAACAACGTTTCGGGGTGAATCAGAAGGAGAAGATCAAGGCTCTGCGCAAAGACGTCGACGTTCTCACGCTTTCAGCAACACCGATTCCGCGAACGCTCTATATGAGTCTCTCCGGCGTGCGGGAGATGAGCCTGATCACCACTCCACCCCCATTGCGGCGTCCGATCAAGACGCATCTCGCTGCTCTCGACGAGGAGGCTGTTCGCAGTGCGATCCGGCAGGAATTGGACCGTGGCGGCCAGGTGTTCTACGTGGTCCCTCGCGTGGAGGGGATTGAGGATGTGGCTGGTCAGCTGCGTCAGATGCTTCCGGGCCTGAAGCTCTTGGTGGCCCACGGCCAGATGGCGGAGGGTGAACTGGAGAGCGCCATGGTGGCGTTCAACGGTGGAGAAGCTGATGTGATGCTTTGCACCACGATTGTGGAGAGCGGTCTCGATATTCCCAGGGTGAACACGATCCTGATCGAGGATGCCCATCGATTCGGATTGGCTCAGCTCTACCAGCTGCGCGGACGGGTTGGCCGCAGTGGCATTCAGGCGCATGCATGGTTGTTTTATCCCGGTAATGCCTCGTTGAGTGAGGCCGCGCGTCAGCGACTGCGGGCGATTCAGGAATTCGCCCAGTTGGGAAGTGGTTATCAATTGGCCATGCGCGATATGGAGATTCGCGGCGTCGGCAACCTGCTGGGTGTGGAACAGAGCGGCCAGATGGAAGCGATCGGTTTCGATCTCTACATGGAGATGTTGCAGGAGTCCCTGGCGGAGATTCAGGGACAGGACATCCCTTCAGTGGACGACACCCAGGTGGATCTGCAGGTGACGGCCTTCATCCCTGCGGACTGGATCACCGACGCTGACGAGAAGATGGCGGCGTATAGGGCTGCAGCGGAATGCCTCAGCAGTGATGCACTCGTGGAACTGGCTGCGCTCTGGGCCGACCGTTATGGAGTGCTGCCAGGGCCGGTTCAGTCCTTGCTGCAGTTGATGAATCTGAAGCTTCTGGCCAAGCGCTGCGGTTTTTCCCGCATCCGTCCGGAGAAGCCGAACATTGCTCTGGAGACACCCATGGAGGAGCCTGCTTTCAGGCTTCTGCGCCAGGGCCTGCCCCAGCATCTCCACGGCCGCTTGGTCTACCAAGCCGGATCAGGTGCTTCCGCCAAGGTGCTGGCCCGCGGTCTCGGTGTTCTGCCGATGGAGAAGCAACTCGACGAGCTCAAGGGATGGTTGGAACAGATGGCAGCTCAGATTCCTGGTGCGGACGGCTTGACTGCCGAGCAGCGTGAGCAGCAGCAGAAGGAGCGCAACGAGGCTGTTCTCAGCGTTTGAGTGCTGGAGCGCCGCTGCGCCCGGTGAATATGAGAAGCGCCCGACACATTGCGCAATTCTTCGTTACAGTGCTTTCAGATTCTGGGAACCATGGGCGAATTCATCGATCCAATCAGTTCTGCCGGTTCCTTTGGTTTGTTATCAAGCCTGATCGGTGCTGCTGCGCTGGGGGTTTACGCCTTTTTGCAGGATGACTCACAGAATGACGACGACGACTCCACTCCTGGTGGTGGATTGATGCAGCCCATCGCATAACTGCAACATTTTCAATTTAAAAATACCGCCATCCCCAGTACGTGGATGGCTTTTTTGTTTAGACGTTTCGGAAGGCTGAGTTCAAGACTGCCTTCCATGCTTTAACCCTAATTATTGAGAGCCGACTGCAGATTGGCGCTGCCAGGTATGTAGGCCCGGCTCCGACCAGGAGAGCGCAAGGCTTTGATCAGCGTTGTTTCGGCGGCTCTGTACTGACTGTCCTTACCGGTTCCTAACTGTTCGACGGTGAGCGTCTGAATCTCTCTTTCGCTCAGTTCAACAGGGATATCAGGGCGGATTCCGTTCTTGTGAATATCCGTGCCCTTGGGTGTGAGGTATTTGGCGATCGTGACTGTGAGGCCGGATCCATCCGAGAGCCCCCGGACCGACTGCACCAATCCCTTGCCGAAGGTCTTCTGACCAACCAGCACAGCTCGATTGTTGTCCTGAAGAGCACCCGACAGAATTTCGCTGGCGCTAGCGGAACCCTCGTTCACAAGCACCACAACGGGGCGATCCGTCACAGCACTTCCTGTTGCTCGACGGACGTTCTGAATCCCATCTCGCGTCTTGGTGCTAACGATCGTTCCTTCATCCAGCCATTGGCGGGCGATGTCCACACTGGCTTCGAGAAGACCGCCAGGGTTGCTGCGCAGATCCAGCACAAAGCCCTGAGCACCCTTCTGCTCAAGGTTACGGATTGCCGCCCTCATTTCCCGGGAGGCTTTGGCATTGAACTGTTTGAGGCGGATGTAACCGACCTTGGTTCCATCATTGCCAGTATTCAGCCGACTTTCAACCGCGTTGATTTCAATGCGAGCCCGTTTGAGGGGAACCATGAGCACAGCCCCTTTCCGGCGCAGACCAAGAGTGACTTCCGTCCCTTCCTTGCCGCGGATCAGCTTCACCGCGTCTTCTGTGGTCATGCCCTTGGTTGACTCTCCATCGACGGAAACGATGACGTCTTTAGGCTGCACTCCGGCTTTTGATGCCGGCGTTCCCTCGATCGGGGACACCACCACGATCTCCTTGGTGTCCTTGTCGAGAGTGATCTGTATGCCCACCCCGGTGAGTTCGCCAGAGGTGTCAATCTGCATCTGTTTGAACTCTTTCGGGTCCAAAAAGCGCGTGTAGGGATCATCCAGGCTGGCCAGCATTCCTCGAATCGCTTCATACGATTCATCGGTGCCTGCGTAACTCTTGTTCAGCAGCTCGCGGCGCAGGCTTGTCCAGCGCTCCGGTGAGTAGTTGCCGGTGGAATCCAGGTAGTCGCGATAAACAATCTGCCAGACCTGATCGATCACCTCCTTCGGGCTGTCGGTAATCGACGACGAGGTTGTACTCGGAAGTCCCAATCCCGGTGCTGCGATCGCCACGGCGGCTGCAATGCCTCCGGCACCGAGAATCAGCAGCAAGCCCTGGCGATTGGGATGCTCAGGTCGCAGGTGGGGAGTGGGCATAACGTCCTAGAGGACTGATTCCTCAGAGTAACGACATCAGACGGGATCCACCCAGCGACCGTCGTCCTTGATGAGCTGGATCAGGGCTTCGACCCCTTCGGTTTCCGGCACCTTGCGGATCTCATCGCGCCCCCTGTAAAGGGAGATCACTCCGGGTGTCTTGCCGACATAACCGTAGTCAGCATCTGCCATCTCACCGGGGCCATTCACGATGCAACCCATGACGGCGATGTCGAGGCCGGTGAGGTGGGATGTGGCATCCCGAACCTGATTCAGCACTTCTTCGAGATTAAACAAAGTGCGACCGCAGCTTGGGCAAGCCACGTATTCGACCATTGTTTTGCGCAAACCCAGCGCCTGAAGAATTGAAAAACAAACGGGAATCTCTTTTTCGGGCGCTTCGGTCAGAGACACGCGAATCGTGTCACCGAGACCCTCGGCGAGGAGTGTGGCGATACCGGCGGTGCTTTTGATGCGTCCGTAGTCCCCATCACCTGCTTCCGTCACGCCCAGGTGAAGGGGGTAATGAAAACCTTCTCGATCCATGGTGTCAGCCATGAGCCGGTAAGCCGCCAGCATCACCGGAGCCCGGGAGGCTTTCATCGAGATCACGATGTTGTGGAAATCGAGTTCATCGCAGAGACGTACGAACTCCATGGCGGATTCCACCATTCCCTCAGGCGTGTCGCCGTAGGTGAACAACATCCGCTCGGCCAGGGATCCATGGTTCACACCGATGCGCAGGGCCTTGTTCTGTGCCTTGAGAACCTCCACGAGAGGGGCGAAGTCGTCCTTGATGCGTCGACCAATCGCTTCAAACTCCTCACGGCTGAAGTCTTGTCGGTCTGGATCGGGTTTATCGAACACAAACAGACCCGGATTGATGCGCACCTTGTCGACATGTTGCGCCACCTCAAGGGCGATGCGGATTCCGTTGTGATGCACATCCGCCACCAGCGGCACTCCGCAGCCCTGCGCCCTCAGGGCTGCACGGATGTCTCCCATGGCCTTGGCATGTGCCATGGAGGGTGTGGTGACACGAACAATCTCGCAGCCGGCATCAGCGAGCCGGCGGATGCCGGCGACGGCACCCTCGATATCAAGGGTGTCTTCATTGATCATCGACTGAACGGCCACCGGGTGCTCACTGCCGATCGGCACATCACCGACCATCACGGTGCGGGTCTGGCGCCGGTGAATCACCGTGTCGTAGCGCTGATTCCGAGCGGTGTCGTTGCCGGTCTGAGAAGCAGTGGCCAGGGTGCCGGTCATGGATCGTTCAGGGACCTGGGCCAAACCATGGCACACCTATCTCCCCTGCGCGCTCAGCCTGCGTTTCGCCTCACGCAAATCCTGAAGGGTGAGGGCTCTGGGAGAGTCGCTTTCCCGCGATCCAAACCGCAAGAGATAGGAGGGATGGAACACCGGCATGAAGGCCCTGCCCTCCTGCTCGTGCCATTGGCCTCTCAGTTTGCTGATGCCGCTTTTGATCCCGAGCAACGCCTGCAGGGCCGTCGCCCCGGCCAACAGCACCAGGGAAGGATTCACCACGGCAATCTGCTCCTCCAGCCAGGGTCGGCATTGCCTGATCTCCTCAGCCGTTGGTTTTCGATTGTTGGGTGGCCTGCACTTGATCACATTGCAGATGTAAAGGTCTTCGCCCTCATCCAGTTCTGCTGCCTTGAGAAGTTCACTGAGCAGGCGGCCTGAGCGGCCAACGAAGGGAAGCCCTTGGCTGTCCTCGTCGGCTCCGGGTGCTTCGCCGATCAGCATCAGATTGGAACGCGGGTTCCCTCTGCCGACCACAATCTGGTGCCGGTGATGAGAGAGATCACAGCACTGGCAGGCTGCACATTGGCGTTTCAAGGCATCGAGCGCTTTCACATCGCCTCCTCGGGTGGTTCCTTTGATGGCGTGACCAGAAGCAAAAAGCCTTGCCCCTCTGGATCCGTGAACCAGCACTCTGCGCCGAAGGATTCCTGGCGGGGCTCTTCGGTGCTGGATCCGCCTATGGCGATCACATCAGCTCGCCAGGATCGCAGGTCCTCCAGGGGGCTGTGGCGGCTGACCCGCTGAAGGCAAGGTGCCAGCACGGCACCTGAGGCCGGCCAGGGCCGATGTCTTGAGGGCGTGTAGATCTGCAGCGACCCTCCCGACGGCAAGGGGACGATCCAGTGGTGGTCCGCCAGCCCCCTTTGGGCTTCGGTCTGAAGAAGACATGCATAGAAAGTGGCCAGCTTGTGAGGGTCCCGTGCGGCCAGGACCCAGCTGACAGAGGGCTTTGAGCTGTCCATCTCTCCATGCTCCTCCCTGGGATGTTGGCCCATGTCTTTGCGTGCTTGGTTGTCTGTGACACCACATCAGGCAGGATGAGAACTTTCGTACCTGCGCATCCACTGGAGGGGTGCCGCGCCGATGTCACGCCCGCTCTCTCTATCCAGCCGGGCCGAAGCCCTGCAGCCTTCGCTCACGCTGGCGATCAGCGCTCGGGCCAAGGCCCTGCAGCAGGAGGGTCGCGACATCTGCAGCCTCAGCGCCGGTGAGCCGGATTTCGATACGCCGGACTTCATCGTGGAGGCTTCTGTTGAGGCCCTGAGGAACGGCGTGACCCGTTACGGTCCCGCTGCCGGAGATCCCCATCTGCGCGAGCTGATCGCCAACAAGATCACCAGCGAGAACGGAATTCCAACGTCAGCGGCCGAGGTTCTGGTCACCAATGGCGGGAAGCAGGCCATCTACAACCTCTTTCAGGTTCTGCTGAACCCAGGCGATGAGGTCTTGATTCCTGCGCCGTTCTGGCTCAGTTATCCGGAGATGGCCCGCCTCGCGGGTGCCCGTCCGGTTGCTGTTCCCTCGTCGGCTGACGATGGCTTCCGCCTTGATCTCCATGCGCTTGAAGCCGCGATCACTCCGGCCTCGCGGGTGCTGGTCATCAATTCCCCAGGAAATCCCACCGGCCGGGTGCTCAGTCGCGATGAACTTCTTTCGATTGCTGAGTTAGTGCGTCGTCACCCGCGGCTCTTGGTGATGAGCGACGAGATCTATGAGTATCTCCTCGACGACGGCGTCACCCACGAGAGCGTTGCTTCCCTTGCTCCTGATCTCCAGGATCGCTGCTTCATGGTGAACGGCTTCGCCAAGGGGTGGGCGATGACCGGTTGGCGCCTGGGGTATCTCAGCGGGCCCGAATCCGTGATCAAAGCGGCCTCGGCACTCCAGAGCCAGAGCACCAGCAATGTCTGCAGTTTTGCTCAACAGGGGGCAGTTGCTGCTCTGACGGGCCCTCGGGACTGCGTTCACACGATGGCTGAGAGCTACAACCGCCGCCGATCCTTTCTCGTGTCAGGCCTGCAGACGATGCGCGGTATCACCTTGGTGCCGCCCCAAGGCGCGTTCTATGCATTCCCTCAGCTGCCTGCAGGCTGTGGCGATTCCATGAACTTCTGCCGCAGGGCCCTTGAAGAGGAAGGGTTGGCGATCGTTCCTGGAGCGGCCTTCGGTGATGACAGCTGCATTCGACTGTCGTGTGCGGTGTCGCGTGAGACGATCACAGATGGTTTGCAGCGCCTCAACCGCTTGCTCCTGGCTGGTTAACCCTGCAGGTCGCTGCTCTTCTCTTTCAATTCAAGTTCAACCTATGCCCAGTCGAGAACGTGGGGCCGCCACCTTATTGGCTTTGTTTCTCTGTCAGGGGCTGTCGGTCCTCCCGTCGATCGCCAAACCGGCCCTGCGCGTCGGCGCCATCCCTGATCAGAATCCCGAGCGCTTGAATCGCCTCTACGGCCAGCTCGCCGATGAGCTCAGCGAGCGTCTGAAGGTGACCGTTCGCTACGTACCCGTCAGCAACTACCCGGCCACTGTGAGTGCCTTCCGGACCGGAGGCCTCGATCTGGTGTGGTTTGGAGGTCTGACCGGTGTTCAGGCACGGCTGCAGACCCCTGGGGCCAAGGTTTTGGCGCAAAGGGATATTGATGCTCGCTTCCGCAGTGTGTTCATTGCCAACACCGCAGCGGATCTTCAGCCGATTCAGTCCATCAACGGACTCACCAGTCTGCGCGGAAAGCGCTTCACCTTTGGCTCGGAGAGCTCAACGTCTGGACGGTTGATGCCCCAGCATTTCCTGGCAAAAGCCGGCGTCTCACCCAGTCAGTTCAGTGGGGGTCGGGCAGGCTTCAGTGGCAGTCATGACGCCACTATCGCGTTGGTGCAAAGCGGGGCCTATCAGGCAGGTGCCCTGAATGAGCAGGTGTGGACGTCGGCGCTCAAGCAGGGGCGGGTGAATACCGACAAGGTCACCGTCATCTGGCGGACCCCTGAGTATGTGGACTACCACTGGGTGGCACGCCCTGATCTTGATCAGCACTTCGGCTCGGGCTTCACGACGCGCCTGCAGAGGGCAATCCTGGCCATTCAGCCCTCCACTCCTCGACAGACCACAATTCTTGAGCTGTTCGCTGCCAAACGCTTCATTCCCGCTGATTCCAGCCAGTACAAGGCAATCGAAACGGTGGGTCGCGAGCTTGGCAAGATTCGTTGAGTTCCCTCCTCCAGCTTGAACAGGTTCAGCTCGCCGGCTCTCAAAGGGACCGGCTCAGCAACCTGTCGCTGCAGATCCACAGCGGTGAGCGCGTGGCACTTCTGGGCCCCAGCGGTGCCGGCAAGAGCTCATTGATGTCTGTGATCAATGGCACGCTGATCCCTCAACAGGGACGCGTTCTCTGGCGTGGCCAGAGTCTTCGTCAGCGCAACCGCCGTCAGCGCTGTGAGATCGGCACCCTCTGGCAGGACCTGCGCTTGATTGAGGAACTCAGTGTTGGCCAGAACATCAACGCCGGCGCCCTGGGTCGGTACGGGCTTCCCTGGGCATTGGCGAATCTTCTGTTCTCCATCGGGGCAGAGTCCTGTCTGCAGTGCTTGCGTCAGGCTGGATTGGATCCTCGGGTTCTGGGTCCCGAAGGTCTGGATCGTCCTGTGCAGCGGCTCTCGGGTGGTCAGCGACAACGGGTCGCTCTGGCCCGATTGTTCCGGCAACGCCCGTCTCTGGTTCTCGCCGATGAGCCTCTTGCCAGTCTGGATCCAGCCATCGCCGCTGAAGTTCTCGACTGCCTTCTGGACAAGGATTTCGATGGTTCCCTTGTCCATGGTGCGGACGCGGTGATGGTGTCGCTGCATCGCCCGGATCTGATCCATCGCTTTGACCGAGTCCTGGCCCTGCGGGAGGGCCGACTTCTGTTCGACGCTCCGGCGACCGCTGTGACGCCTGCGGATCTTCAGGGTCTTTACGCACTGTGATGGCACGGCTCCGACCCAGTGCTCCAGCGCTGGCCTTGCTGCCAGCCCTGGCCCTGCTGCCGGTGTTGATCACTGTTCTCGCTGCACTTCACGACGGTGGCGTTGAGATCTGGACCGCGTTTCTTTCAGCAGCGGTGCATCCTTCCCTCGATCCGGTGCTGCTCAAGGCTCTGTTCAGCGCGCTGCAGGTCACCCTGGCGATGGCCCTGGCTGGATGGAGTCTCAGCCTGGTTCTTGGGGTTCTGCTTGGTTGCTGTGCCTCAGAACGGCTCATGCAGACCTGGCATTGGCCAACCTGGCCAGCCACGATTCTTCGCCGCTCTCTGGCCCTGCCTCGATCGGTGCATGAATTGATCTGGGGACTGCTGCTCCTGCAGGTTCTCGGTCTGCATCCCTGGGTGGCGGTCGCAGCGATCACCATTCCCTATGCGGCTTTGGTGGCTCGCGTGTGGCGTGATCAGCTGGAGGCGCTCGATCCAACCAGGCTTCAGGCTCTGCTGAAGGGTGGAGCACCTCCCCTGGCCGCCTGTTTCACGGCACTGTCTCCTGCGATGGGCACCGTGTTGATGAGTTATGGCGGCTACCGCCTGGAGTGTGCACTGCGCAGTGCCACGCTTCTGGGTGTGTTTGGTCTGGGAGGCCTGGGCACTGATCTGCAACTCAGTCTGCAGTCGCTGCAGTTCAGAGAGCTTTGGAGCGGTCTTTGGTTGCTGGGCGGGGTCAGTGTGCTTTTGGAAACGCTGCTCACGCTTTGGCGACGTCGATCCCCGGAGGCCAAGGCAGGCCAGCGCCGCCTGGGTCTCTTCCTGGTATTTGTGATTGGGGCGGGGATCGCAGGAGGCCTCTGGCTGCAGGTGCTGCTTCCGGATTCCGGCAGCGTCGTCTGGCAGGGGATGGGATGGCCTGACTGGCGTCGTCTCACACAGGCCGCAGCAGATCTTCCCTGGTTGCGACTGATCGTTGAGACGCTCCTACTCACAGTGCTGGCCGCTGGCATTGCGATTGGACTGCCACCCCTGGCGATCGTGATGGCCCCTTCGCGGCTGTGGCAGATCATGCTCAACGCTGTTTGGGCTTTGGTGCGACTCATCCCCCCACCGCTCACGGTCTTGCTTCTTCTGCTCAGCAACCGACCAACCCTTGCGATCGGTGCGCTGGCCCTTGGGTTGCACAACGGCGGGGTGATGGGACGTCTGTTGCGCGAAGAACTGGAGCAGCAGTCTGTTCATCAACAGCAGGCCATGCACGCATCAGGAGCCTCAGCAAGGCTCAGCTGGCTCTACGGCCTGTTCACACCGCGCAGCTCCGGTTACCTGGCTTATGGGGCCTATCGCACCGATGTGATTCTGCGGGAGACCGTGGTGGTGGGTCTGATCGGTGGCAGTGGACTTGGCTGGCAGTTGCTGGAATCGCTCAGTTCGTTCCACTGGGATGCTGTTCTCGTCTTGGTCGGGGCCTATGCCTTGATCACCCTGCTGGGGGAATGGCTCAGTGATCGATGCCGGACCCGCTGGCTGCAAAGCTGATCACCCGATGTCAGCGAATGAATCCATGCGCCATCCCCGTCAACTGGTGGTGATTGGTGACAGTGGCGTGGTCGGTTGGGGAGACACCGAGGGTGGTGGCTGGTGCGAGCGCTTACGGCGTGCCTGGATGGCGCTGCCTGATGCACCGGTGATCTATCCACTGGGGATTCGCGGCGACGGCCTGGAGTCGGTGTCGCAACGATGGGAAGCGGAATGGGGCTGTCGTGGTGAGCTTCGACGCCAACAGCCGAAGGCTGTGCTGGTGGCCGTGGGCCTCAACGATTCAGCCAGGGTTGGTCGTGCCGACGGCCGGCAGCCGCTCGATGCTCAGGCCTTGCGCTTCGGATATGAACAGTTGCTTCACGCCATGAAGGCCCGAACCACGGTTTTCGTACTGGGTCTGTCACCTGTGGATGAACACGTCATGCCCTTTGCTGAATGCCTTTGGTACAGCAACCATGACATCGCTGTGCATGAAGCCCAGATCGAGGAGGCCTGCCTCGAAGTGGATGTTCCTTTTCTGCCTCTCCACGCGGCCATGCAGGCAGAGCCGGGTTGGCTTGGCTGGATTGAGCCCGATGGCATCCATCTCAACAGTGCCGGCCATCAATGGATCGAGCGACGGGTCCGGTCGTGGGGTGCGCTCCAGCGCTGGGCTGGTCTTGAGTTGCAGGCGCAGCTCACGTTGACCTGAGCCCGATCAGACTCTGTTGACCTTGTGGATCAACCATGCGCCCATTCGTTGTTGTCTTGGTCGCTGCACTTCAGGTAACGCCTGCTCTTGCGCAGCAGGATGGTTCAGTGACGTGTCAGGCATTCTCCAGTGGTTTCACGACGCCTGATGGCTGCCTCGATGGCAGTCAGCCCTCATCGGGACCCATTCCCAAGGACCAGTGGAGTGTGGAGTACGACGATGATTTCTGGCCGGATGGTTGGTATGGCCCAAGCATCGGAGATACGTTCTGAAGCCTTGCGGTCACCGGACCCGCAGGCCTGGATTGTGATGTCAATGAGCGCGCTGGCTGTTGAGCAGTTGAGCGAGTTCGCCAAGGGGCCAACCGAGGTTTCTTAAATGGCGCAGCAGGTCTTTTGAGGCCTGGTAATACCCATCGCAGTACTGAGGCGAATAGCCGATTTCTTTCAACGTGAGCATCAGCAGACGATGTTCCCGTCGGGTTCCCTCCCGCGCTTCAAGGATCTGAAATCCCCGCTCCTTCAGATCGCTCTTGACCTGCTCATTGAGGTTTTCGCAGAAGCCGAGCTGGATCACATGATCAACCTCTCGGTAAGCGGTGAAGACCCTCGCCCCTCTGTGATCCTCCAGAAACTGATAGCGCTCGGTGACGGCGATCACCGCATCCATGCAGGGAGCCAACAAGGCCTGCTCGATTGAGGCTTGTTGGAGGGTCATGACAGGGCACCACCTGCTGTCAGGCGTTCCTCGCAGGCCATTTCGTAATTGCGGATTGCTCCGGCAGGAATGGACCCGTTGCTTTTCAGCTGGCGTACAGAGAGTTCCACGCACTGCAAAACAACACTGGTGAGTTCGCGCCCTTCACAGAGAGCCCAGCTGCGCAGCAAGACATGAAGGCTCGGCGGAACGGAGACCGTCAGCTTCACCTGGTTTTCCCGGGGGACGGCCATGCGACGGGATCTGAGAATGAATCAAATTTAGCCCAGAGATGCTTCACGGCAACTTCTGAGTTCCTTCTGGGTGTCTCCGGAGGGTCTCTGTGGCGTATTGCTTCAGGGGTTTTCCTTGTGCCTCCCGGTGGAGGCGCTCGCTGTCATCGTTTGAACAGAATCATTTGGTTGTTGGAGGGCATCAAGCGAATGTCGGCAAGGGTGAGTCCGGCATGCCGGGCCTCGTTGATCACGGCGTCCTGGTCTCTGACTCCCCAGTTCGGGTTGCGTTCCCGCAACGCGTCGTCGAACTGCTCATTGCTGTCGCTCACGTGCTTTCCGGCAACCCGAAATGGGCCGTAGATCAGGAGCTTCCCGTCTGGCCGGAGGTGGCGAACAGATCCCTGCATGAGGGCTCTTGTGCACTCCCAGGGGGAGATGTGCAGAAGGTTCACGGCCACAACCATGGCGGGAGCTTCGGCACCGGGTTTGATCCAGTCATCGCAGCGCACATCCAATGGCAGCGGCTGCGGCATCACGGAGGCCAGTCCTTCGTGGTTGATCCATGCGCTGATGCTGCGGCAGTGGTCCGGATCAGGGTCGCTGCATTGCCAGCTGATCTTGGGAAATCGCTGTTGAAAGGCAACGCCATGTTCACCAGAGCCGCTGGCAAGTTCGAGAATCACTCCTGCAGGAGGGAGCAGGTCCGCCAGCGCATTCCCGATCGGCTGCCTGTTGCGCTGCGTTGCTGGAAAGAACAGCCTTTCGTCTGAACTGATGGGCTCCATTGGGTTCACTCGCAGCAGCTGCTGGCCGCTGTTTCGCAGGAGCGGGTGAGCTCGTGAAGCCACCCCTGGAGTGCGTTCAGGGATTCAGGCTGGATGCGGTAGTACACCCAGCGGCCTTTTTGGCGATCCCCGAGCAGGCCTGCATCCTTCATCACTTTGAGATGAAACGACAGGCGCGACTGCGACAGAGCCATGGACTCTGTCAGGTCACATACGCAGCGCTCGCCGCTGGAGAGTTGCTCGAGAACTTGGCGTCGCAGGGGGTCTGAGAGGGCTTTGAGAAGACGTTGGGCTTGATCTGCATCCAGTTTCAGGCCTGAAACCAACGACAATGTCATGGATTGCGTCTTCATTAGCGTCAGCGTAGAAGGGCTGGTGACGCAAGGTCTGTGTGCAGAACGTGTCTATTGAGGGGATGTTGATCCCTCCGATTCGTTTTCGAGATAAATGGTCTGGCTCGGGAAGGCGAATTCGATTCCCTTGTCAGCAAAGGATTCCATGATTTTGAGATTGATCTCTTGCTGTGCGTTTAATGCGATGGTGTAATCACGTGTGTCGATGTAATAGGCAAGCTCGAAATTCAAGCTTGAGTCTCCGAATTCGGTGAAATGGCAGCGTGAAAAAGTGCTGTGTTCCTGCTGATTGATAATGGTTTCAATGATCAGCGGAATCGTTTTCATCTGTTCCAGGGTTGTTGAGTAAGTGACGCCAACTGAGTAAATCATTCGACGTTGATTCATCTCGGCAAAATTCTGAATCGTCGTGTTCGTTAGAGTTGAGTTGCTCATTACCACAAGTTCTCCACGAAGGCTTCGTAATTGAGTGGAGCGAACGCCGATTTTTTCAACTGTGGCTGTCATTGATCCTGCCTGGATTGTCTGTCCAAGAGTGAAGGGCTTGTCCAGCAGAATCATGAGGTAGGCAAACAGTTCTTGGGCAGGTTCTTTCAAAGCCAAACCGATCCCAATTCCGCCGGCGCTGAGCAGGCCCCAGATCACAGTCATCTGCACGCCAAGGCTCTGAAGCAAAACCAGGCTTCCAATCATCCATACCAAAGCTTTCTGCAAAGGCAGCAGGCTTTTGAGCAGCTGTTGAAGGTCCTCGCTGCCAGAGCGTCGCGCAGCCGAGGTGAGGAATCGGGAGCAAATCCGATTCGCATAGCGCACTGATGCGATGGCGATGATCGTCCGCAAGCCAACGCCATAGGACGCTTTGACGTTGCCCGTTAAACCGAGATCTTCTTCGGTGAGAATCAGGATGATGATGAGACCGATGGGAATGACGGCATCGGCGAGTGCGTTGATCGCAAAGTCATCAAGATCGCTTTTTGTTTGTCGAGTAAGTCGGGGCAGGACCCGCCGCAACAGGTAAGAGAGCGCCACGGTTATGGCTGCTCCACCGAGAACGATCCAAAGAAGATGACTCACGTTCATCGGCGGTTCAATTGATTAAAAAAATTCTGATGCTCTTCGTGGTCGCCTGCAACCTCTCTTGTCCTCGAACACCCTGAACCGTTTAGTCATCCGCTCGGCTGATGCCATGTCTTGCCCTGGCGCCATGACTTGCATCAAGTCTTGTTGATGCATCAAAATAAATTGATTGGTTTATGCCGCTTGGGGCGGCTTGATTTTCATGCGTCTCGGCATCAATGGCTTTGGGCGGATCGGTCGCCTTGTGTTCAGAGCACTGTGGGGACGCCCTGGCATCGAGCTGGTTCATGTCAACGACCCCGCTGGTGATGCCGCAACGGCCGCTCATCTGCTGGAGTTCGATTCCGTGCATGGTCGCTGGGATCGAGGGATCACCAGCAGCGCTGATGGGTTCAGCGTGGAGGGATCCGCGCTGAACTGGTCGAGCGAGAAGGATCACACCGCCGTGCCGTGGAAAGAACGCGGTGTCGAGATGGTCTTGGAGGCCAGCGGCAAGAACAAGACCCCCGAAACCCTGAGTCCTTATTTCGACGACGTCGGACTGAAGCGTGTGATCGTGGCCTGTCCCGTGAAGGGTGAGGTGGCTGGTGCGGAAGCCCTCAACATTGTTTATGGCATCAACCATCACCTGTATGAGTCCGATCGCAATCGGTTGATCACCGCCGCCTCCTGCACCACCAACTGCCTCGCGCCGGTGGTGAAGGTGGTGCACGAGAGCTTCGGCATCGAGCACGGAATGATCACCACCATTCACGACATCACCAACACCCAGGTGCCGATCGATGCCTTTAAGAGCGATCTGCGCCGGGCGCGCTCCGGCCTCACCTCACTGATCCCGACCACGACTGGATCAGCCAAGGCGATCGCAATGATCTTTCCTGAGCTCAAGGGCAAGCTCAATGGCCATGCGGTGCGCGTTCCTCTGTTGAATGGATCTCTCACTGATGCCGTGTTCGAGCTCAAGCGGAGCGTCACGGTGGAGCAGGTGAATGCCGCGTTCAAAGCAGCTGCTGAAGGGCCGTTGCAGGGAATCCTGGGTTACGAGGAACGCCCGTTGGTGTCGTGCGACTACACCAACGACAACCGCAGCTCGATTGTCGATGCCCTCTCGACGATGGTGGTGGATGGCAACCAGCTGAAGGTGTTTGCCTGGTACGACAACGAATGGGGCTACAGCTGCCGCATGGCCGATCTCACCTGCCACGTGGTGGGGCTGGAGGCATGAAGCTTTCCCCTCTGCAGCAGTACGGCATCGTCACCGCCAACTACTGGGCCTTCACCCTCACCGACGGCGCCCTGCGGATGCTGGTGGTGTTCCATTTTCATCAGCTTGGCTACACCACCCTCGAGATCGCCTTCCTGTTTCTCTTTTATGAGTTGTTCGGGGTGGTCACCAATCTCTACGGCGGTTGGATCGGTGCCCGCTACGGGCTTCGTCTCACCCTCTGGGTGGGGACGCTGCTGCAGATCCTGGCGTTGTTGATGCTGGTTCCTGTCGCGGAATCGTGGCCGAAGCTGCTGAGCGT
>WTFZ01000004.1 GCA_011523835.1 Synechococcus sp. CO36386bin_29
CCTTCCACTGCCAGGCGCGCTCCAGGAACGCCTCACGGCCGAGGTCGTGACGGGTTTTGCCCTCCTCCTTCAGCTGCTTCTCGAGGATCGTCTGCACCGCGATCGAAGCGTGGTCGGTGCCCGGCAGGCAGAGCACATTTTTCCCCGCCAGCCGCTGGTAGCGCACAATCGTGTCGATCAAGGCTGTGTTGAAGGCATGGCCCATGTGCAGGCTGCCGGTGACGTTCGGCGGAGGGATCACCACCGAAAACGGTTCACCGGGGGCCTTCGGGTCGGGATGAAAGGCTCCCTGGTCCTCCCAGGCCTGCTGCCAGCGGGCCTCCGTGCCAACCGGGTCGTAGGTCTTGGCCAGTTCGGGCACGGGCAACAGAACATTCGTCAGGACATCGTCGCAAAGGGTGCTGAAGGACTCAGCAACTCTCCCTAACCTCAACTCACTCTTTGAAGGCCATGACTGCTGGGTTAGGTCAAGCGTGGCTCGTGGGCCTGATGAGCGGGCTGTTAAGCGGCTGTGCTGCCGTCAATGCACTGAAACCGCCAGCGGTGGTGGATTTCGTCCGCAGCATCGACAACACAACCAGCATCACAACTGAGGACTACGAAATGCTGGACGAGATCACGGGTCTGGTGTTCCAACAGATCCGTGACATCGATCCGCAGATCTACCCGCAGCTGCAGCTGTCATCCCGCACGAACTTCATCGAGGAAATCCGCCAGCGCACGGAGAGCGGCTTCGGGCCTGACGTGATCGTCACCGACAGCGAAACGGCCCTGGCGCTGTACCGATTGCGGCTGGTTGATCCAATCCAACTCTCAGAGAAGAACCGCCAGGACACCCCGCAAAACCTTCTCGATCTGGTCACCGCAAAGGACGGCTCCCTGGTGGCCCGCCCTGTTAATCAATTCGTGCAGCTGGCCTGCTTCAACAAAGACCGCCTACCCGCAGCCCCGAGGACCCTGCAGGAGATGAAACAGAGCAGCAGCGAGGCCACCTTCGGCATGGCCATCCAGCTCAAGGATCTGTTCTGGACCGCAGAGGCCTTCGACGCCGGCCCGGCTCTGAAAGCGGCCATGGATTCTCCCTCCCCCACTGCGACGCACCGCGCGACGGTGACCGACTGGCTGCGCTGGCTGGTGGAGTCCAGCTACCAGCAAAACGTCCGGTTTTTCAACAACCAGAGAAATCTCCGCCAGGGTCTGATCAAAGGCGAGCTCGACTGGATCACCTGCTGGAGCAACAACCTGAAAGTTTTGAAAGAGACGATGGGCGAGACGCTCGGAGTGACGGCTCTACCGAAGGGACCGAATCAAAACCGCGCCGCCATGACTCAACTGGAAGTCTGGGCCCTGGGGAGGAACTCGAGCCCGCTGCAGCGACGCAAGGCGCTTGTGATGCTGGATTTCATCACCAAGCCCTGGGCCCAGAAGACCTACTCTCTCGCCACCAAAAGAGCCATGCCGGTGAGCCAGATGGCGGCCAAGGTCGTGGCCTCGAAAATCCCCGGCGGCAATGAAGCCTTGCTCAACTACTTCAGTGGCGAGCATTCGGCGAACAAGATGCGCGTGAAAGCTCGGATCTTCCGCGACCCCGTTCGCTACGACACCATCTCTGACGCCCTGCTCAACACGATTTACGACATCCAGTCGCCAGAGCAAGGAGCCGAACAAATCCTCCAGGGACTGAAGGAGAAGCGGTGATGCTCCAGGATCTGAACCGCGAAATGGTCACCTGGCTGGGCTACCTGCAGCGAGGTTCCGTCCTGCTTCAGCTGGCGATCGTCGTCTCCACGGTGCTTCTGGAGAAGCGCAGTCGCTGGACCCGCCGCCTGAAATCTGAATTGCTGAGCAGCCTTGCTGCTCTCATCGCCCCAGTTCTGCTGATCCTGTTAGGGGCTGCCATCAAAGCGTTGGGATTTCCCGGTGGCTTGGTGCAGTACCTGGCAATGCTCTGGCTGCTGTGGCGACTGTTTAAACCCATCAATTTGTTGATCGAACAGCGCTACCCGAACTTGCCGGTAAATGAACTGGACCGAATGCTCTTCCGGCCCTTGTTGCTGATCTTCACCGTGCTCAGCTTCTTCCACATGCTCGGAAGCCGCGAATCTCTCTCCATCATTGAAATTGGCAGTGTCTTCGGCGTGACACTCACCGTGGGCAAACTGTTCACCGCCCTGACGATCACCTATCTGATCGTGGCTTACGCCCAACGCCCCGCGGCCCTGGTGGCTTGGATGGGGGGGTACTACATCGGACTGAAGCCCCAGGGACAACGGGCTTTGGAGGTGATTCTCACTTACTCCCTCATCGGCATCGGCGTCGTTGGGGTGGCGTACTACATCGGCATTAATGGCACCGCGCTCGTTGCAGTGGCTGGGGGACTCTCCGTTGGCATCGGCTTCGGCATCAAGGAGATCATCTCCAACTTCATCAGCAGCCTCTGGCTGTTGTTTGAGGGATCAGTTCGTCCGGGCGAAATCCTGATGATCAATGGTGACCCCTGCACTGTGCGGAAACTGGGGCTGCGGGCCACCCAATTGCGCCGCGGCCGCGATGGGGCGGAACTGCTGATTCCCAACCAGAACTTCTTCACCCAGGAAGCGGAGTCATACACCGCTGAAGAAACCTCACGCCGCGACGTGGTGATGGTGGGTGCTGCTTATCACCACGAACCCAGTCGCGTCATCGCGGTCCTGGAGGAAGTCGCCCGTCAGCACGACAAAGTGCTGCGATACCCGCCACCACAGGCGTTCACAGTGGATTTCGCCGAGTCATCGATCAACTACAAGCTGTTGTTCTGGGTGCGCAACCCCCTTGAAGCCTTTGGTGTTGGCAGTGACTTACGCCAAGCGATCTGGACGGCCTTTGAGCAGAACGGCATCGGCATTCCTTTCCCGCAGCGGCAGGTGTATTCGATGGAGTGGCCCCCATCCAAGGAGCAAACCCACCGGCTCGGCAGCTCCACCCATCAGCTGCAACCCGAAGCAGACATTGATTCAGCAAGCGAGACGCCTTAAGTAGTTCTCCTGGCATCCGGCGTTGATCCAACCTGTGGCGATCAGCTTGCTGGCGCTCTCGCTGACCCGTCCCCTATGGATGTGAGACGGCCCAGCAGGAAAGATCACAAGCTTGCCCCGCTGCGCCGGTTCATGGTGCTCCTGCCAGTGGAACTCGGTGCCGGCATTGTCCACGTCGTTGCAATAAAGGATCCAGGCGAGCACCCGATGCACCGGCTCAGTGGCTTCCTCACTGATCGTCCAGTCACAGTGCCACTGCTTGAACCCCTCCCCCGGGGCATAGCGCTGCAGATTGAAAATCGGCATCACAAACAGCTCCTGATCCGGGCACACCGCACGGAATAAGGGGCGCTCCCTGAGGTATTGCTCCAGAGCTGCCTTCACCCCGCGCAGGATCACCTCGGAGAGGGCATAGGCATCGGGATCGCTGCGATCGATTGCCACCAGGCTGATATCGGTTGACACCTTGGCCGGCTCGTCGCCACTGCCTGGCCCAAAGGCCACACCAGGCCGTTGTAAGTCGGGGCGGCGATCAAAAAACGCCATCACACCATCGGCCACGGCCTCATAGCCAGCGTTGCGGTAGGTCGCGATCAACGGGATCTGCTCAATCATTGCGGGGCTCCCAGGGGATGGCCACCACCGCCTCGAGCTGCTGCCAGCGCTCCTGATCCTTCACCACCCTCGCAGTCAGAGACACCCTCTCGAGTGCCCGCGTGAGCCGATCGGTAGCCAGAACCGCGGGATTCCCCGGATCCTGGGACAGCAACAACACCTGCTGTTCAGCCGGATCGGCCAGAACCTGAAGCTCCAGATCAGGAAGCTCCCGTTCAAAAAACGTGCGCCGTA
>WTFZ01000156.1 GCA_011523835.1 Synechococcus sp. CO36386bin_29
CCACCGAGGGTTCGCTTGGTCATGAATCTGTTCCGGCGTCCGGCTTTTTCTCAAGAGGAGAGTTTATCAGGGCAGGCTCAATCAATATCGATCACCCAGCTTCCGAGGTAGCCGGATACTGGAACATCGCCAGGTGCCTGGGCCAGCGCATTGAACTGATACATGCCCTGGGAGTTGGGATTGAAGATTTTCATCACTACCGCGTAGGTGCCTCCTGTGGGGATCGGGGTATCAGGAAACACTTCGATCGCGGTCTGCTTCTCATTGACTTCGAAAACGGCCGGCAGCACCTCCTCGCAACGGCTGCGGGAGAGAACACCCCCCAATTTCATCTTGCAGAGGGAGAGTTTCTTGGGCTTGATCCGGGCGTTGAAATAGCTCGGAACCGTAATGCTCAACTTGAGGATGGCGGTTTTGCGGTCCTTTGGCCTCAGCATGAAGAAGTATTCGGCTCGCTCGCGTTGTGCCGTACTGCTCTGCACGTAATAAAGCTTCCTGTAATCCTTCCCTCCATCCCAACGGAATTCCAGCAGTGCCGGAGTGTTCTGAGCCCGCACGGCCTGGGGCGCTGTTGTAGGCAGTAGTGCTGCCGTGCCGATGGATCCTGCAACCAGTGCAGCGGTCAGACCGGCACGGCGGCGTGTGGGTCGAAAGGCGTTTTGGGTCATGAAACTCGGAATGCTTAAAGCAATGTGGCCATTGGACGTATGTGAATTGTCCTGAGAATTATCGGTCTGTTGGTTCTTCGAGGGTCGGCCTATCAGGTGTCAGCTGTGACCGGATCTATCTGGCCGGAGGCGTGAAGCGCCCCGCAGATAGGGGTGATGCACGGGCCTGTCTCCGGGTAGCCATGCGTGGGCCAGAAGCCGGATGCAGCGGGCGAGGTCTCCATGAACAGCCATCTGCTGCACATCCAGCAAGGCCACATCTCCCCATCCTTCTCGGTGCCGAGCTGTTGCAGCAGGAAAACAGGCATCGAGATCGGTCGTCACGGAGAAGGTCACAGACACGAGTTGATTCGGTTGCAGCTGGTTCTGCTCCATCAGGGCATCGACCAGTTCCGATACGGCGTCCCTGATGGAGGCTGCGGTGTTGTCAGAGCTGGTCGTGGCTCCACGCAGGCCACGCAGCTGCAGGGGGAGGGTCATGGCCGGTGCATCCACAGGAGTTGACCGCTCAGTTCCAGTTCTGTGTTGAGCCGTTGGTGCATCGCGCTGAGCAATGAGGAGCCTGGTAGCCCCTGGAGCAGGCTCTTGCGGGGCTTCCCGAGAGTCACGGGTCTGCAGCGTTCCTCATCCAGATCGGCCAGTCGGGCCGCCAGAACCCTGGCCTGTTCTTCATCGCCGAGTTCATCCACCAGGCCAAGATCCTTGGCTTGCGCACCGCTGAAGACTCGGCCGTCGGCAAACGCCTTCACCGCGTCGGGCTCGAGTCCGCGTCCTTCAGCGACGGCATCGACGAATTGGCTGTAGCTGCTGTCGATCAGATCCTGTAAAAGCTGCCGCTCCTCAGGACTGAGGGCTCGATCCGGAGAGAGGATGTCTTTGTAGGTCCCGCTTTTTACGGTTTCGAAGCGGATCCCAATCTTGTCGAGAAGCTCCGAGAGATTGTTGCCGCGAAGGATCACGCCGATCGATCCGGTGATGGTGCCGGGATTGGCAACGATCGTTTCGGCTGCGACGCCGATGTACACCCCGCCAGAGGCGGATATGTTGCCGAAACTGGCGACCACTCGGCAGCCTTTTTCACGCAGTCTCAGCAGGGCGGCATGGATTTCCTGGCTGTCACCGACGGTGCCTCCAGGGCTGTCGATGCGCAGCAGCAAGGCTGGAAATTCACGCTCCTGCACCTCGCGGAGCGCCTTGAGAACCCGCCGGCGGGTGGACCCACTGATGGCTCCTTCGATGGCGATTCTCGCCATGCGACGTCTGGATTTCCGGCGCCACGGCCACACCATGACTCTCCGTTCAACTCGCCGGATCTTAAAAAGGACCCTGTCGGCCCGAATTCATGTCCTCCCTGCAGCGCGGGCTGTTGATGGTTCTGCCCTTCGCCTTGTGGGGGACGGCCATGGCTGCAATGGCTCCCCTGGTGCATTCCGGAGGGCCAGAGCTGGTGGCCTGTCTCAGGCTTCTTCCTGCAGGTGCTGTTCTGCTGCTTGCGGTGCCCCGGCTCGGTCGCTCCCTGAAGATCGACCCCGGCGACCGAGGCTGGTTTGTGCTGTTCACCCTCGTGGACGCCTTCTTGTTTCAGATCTTTCTCGCCAAGGGAATCGAAGGCACTGGTGCAGGGCTCGGGTCCGTGTTGATTGATTCCCAGCCCTTGATCGTGGCGCTGTTGGCGCGCTGGCTGTTTGCCGAATCCATCAATCCATTCGGTTGGCTCGGCCTGGCGCTGGGGCTTGCCGGAATCGTTTGCCTCGGGGTCCCCGCTCCCTTGCTGAATCACTGGTGGTTGGAGGCCGATCTGACCTCATGGGAGTCCGGATGGCAGTCCGGGACAGGATGGATGTTGCTGGCAGCTCTCACCATGGCCTTCGGCACAGTGATCAGTCGCTTTGCCTGCCGCCGCAGTGATCCAGTGGCGGTGACCGGGTGGCACATGGTGGCCGGGGGCATCCCCTTGCTGATTTGGCACGGGCTCGATCCGGCCACGTCCATGCTCCCTCCCTGGACCGGCCTGGACTGGGCTCAGATGGCCTACGCCTCCATCCTTGGCAGTGCCTTGGCCTATGGCCTGTTCTTCTGGTTCGCCAACCGTGAGGACCTCACCGGGTTCACCACCCTGGGTTTCCTCACTCCTGTGTTTGCCCTTGCTTCAGGGGGGGTGCTGCTTGGAGAACGCCTTGCGGGCCTGCAATGGCTTGCTGTGTTGCTCGTGCTGGCTTCAGTTCTGCTGGTCAGTCAGCGGCAGAAGCTCTGGGATCCGCTGTTGCGCGCCGCTGCGCCCCAGCCCGGAGACTTGAAAGCATGACGGAACGTCCCCTGCATCTGGTGCTGGTCAGCACCCCCATTGGTCAGCTCGGCAGTGGGCGGGGGGGAGGCGTAGAACTCACCCTCGGGTCAGTGCTGCGTGGCCTGGTGGGCCGCGGCCATCAGCTGTCGCTTGTGGCTCCGGAGGGGTCGCGCTTGCCGGTGGTCGCAGACACCGTGGAGCTCCATGCGTGCAAGGGGGTGGATCAGCCGAGTTGGCAGCATGCTGACCGTGGGGCCCCGATGCAGATTCCCGATGACGGGGTGCTCCCCCGCCTTTGGGAGCGTGCGCTGGATCTGGGCTCCCAGGCTGATGCGGTGATCAATTTCGGATACGACTGGCTGCCTCTCTGGCTGACGCCCCATGCCCCCGCGGCCCTGTTCCATCTGGTGAGCATGGGGTCGGTCTCCCAGGTGATGGATCGCGCCGTGGCTGCGGTGGCCCGCTGGGATCAGCGCCGGCTCGCTTTTCACACCCGCCGTCAAGCCCAGGATTTTGATCTGGTGGCCCCGCCAGAGGTGGTGGGCAATGGATTTGATTTGTCTCGCTACGACCTTCAGCTCGCACCATCGGGTCCCTTGGGCTGGGCTGGTCGGGTCGCACCGGAAAAGGGTCTCGAGGATGCAGCGGCTGTGGCTGCGGCTCTCGGGGAAACGCTGCGGGTCTGGGGTCTGGTGGAAGACCACGCCTATGCCCAGCGCGTTGAGGCGGACGTGCCGCAGGGCACGATCGAGTGGTGCGGCTTCAAGTCCACTGCGGAGCTTCAGAGAGAACTTGGGGCCTGCCGGGCACTGCTCAACACGCCCAAATGGAACGAGGCCTACGGGAATGTGGTGGTGGAGGCCCTGGCCTGTGGCGTTCCAGTGGTGGCTTACGACCGCGGGGGGCCAGGGGAGATCGTTCAAGACGGAGTGACGGGCTGGCTTGTCCCCCCCGATGACCGCGATGCCCTGACCCGCGCCACGCAGCGGGTTGGTGCCATTAAGCGACGTGCTTGCCGTGAATGGGCTCAACAGTGGGCGAGTCAGGAAGGTCTGGCCATGCGGGTGGAGACTTGGATCCGCGGGGGTCTGTCTCGGATTGATGGGACGATCGTTCGATGACAGAGGATCCGCCTGACAGCATTGCGCTTACGCCTCAGCAGCGGCGAGGAGCGTTCTGGTGCGTGCTCATGCTGGCTGTGGTGATCTTCACCTGGCAGCTGGGAAGCACTGGCTTGGTGGATGAAACTCCACCTCTCTTCGCAGCATCCGGTCGAGCCATGGCCGAAACAGGGGACTGGTTGACCCCCCGAGTGAATGGCCTGCCGCGCTTTGACAAGCCACCCCTGGTGTATTGGCTAATGGGGCTGGGCTACAGCCTGCCGGGGGCGTCTTCCTGGGACCCCCTCGGCACCTGGTCCGCGCGCTTGCCTTCGGCATTGGCGTCGATGGCGTCCATGTTGATGCTGGCTGACACCCTGCTCCGCTTTCCGCTGGCTGGCGATGCCCACCCGCGGCGGACTGCGGTCGCTGGAGCTCTGGCCTTTGCCCTCTCTCCCCTGGTGCTGATCTGGAGCCGCACGGCTGTGAGCGATGCCCTGCTTAGCGGCACCCTCAGTCTCAGCCTGCTCTGCCACTGGCGCTGCTACGTGAGCGGATCCACGCGGCGCTGGTGGCTCGCTTGGGTGCTGCTGGCCCTTGCGGTGCTCACCAAGGGGCCCGTGGCGGTGGTGCTCACCGGAATCACCCTGAGCCTCTATGCCCTGATTCGCAGGGATCTCTCCGGACTGTGGCGGCTCCTGCGCCCGATCCCCGGTTTGCTGATCACCGCCGCGCTCAGCCTGCCCTGGTACGTGGCCGAGTTGGTGGTGGAGGGCCAGCCCTTCTGGGACAGCTTCTTTGGCTATCACAACCTTCAACGCCTCACGAGCGTGGTGAATGACCATCTCCAGCCCTGGTGGTTTTTCGGCCCGGTGCTTGTGGTGGCGTCTCTCCCGTTCACGCCCCTGCTCCTGCTCGGCCTTGCCCGCTGCCTGGCCGCGTTTCGGGGCGAAGGATCCCGTCTGCAAGTGCCCGCTGCGCAGAGCCTGCGCGATTTCGCGGGTTGCTGGGTGTTTTCACTGCTGATTCTGTTCACCCTGGCGGCGACCAAACTGCCCAGCTATTGGCTGCCGGCCACCCCCGCCGCTGCCCTGGTGATCGCCCTGACGGCCCAGGCCCCTTCACTGAGGAAGCGTCCACTGATTTTGTGGATGTGGAGTCTCACTCTGCTGCTTGCCGCCGTGCTTGCGGCGGGTCTCTGGGTGTCGCCCCTGTGGATTCCCCTGATTCAGGACCCGGAGATGCCCCAGCTTCCCGCTGAGCTCCTGGCCAGTGGTCTGGTGCTCAGGGCGGCAGTTTGCTTCACGGTGGCGACCTTGCTTGGCCTGATCACCTTGCTTCGGACCATGGATGGTCGCCTGCTCGCTGTGCAGGGGCCACTGGTGGCTTTTCAGCTTGTTGCGCTTCTGCCGATGATCGAACTCGGCGATCGCGTGCGCCAGCGTCCCGTCCGCCAGGTGGCTGGAACGGTGGTGAGCCAACGGCGACCTGGGGAACCCGTGGCGATGATCGGCGTTCTCAAACCCTCATTGCACTTCTATACCCGTCAGGTGGTGCTATACGAGGGCAAATCGAAATCGGCACTGGTGAATCTGGCGGATCGACTCAGCCACGAGCAGCGCCAGGGATTTCAAGGCATCCCCCTCAACGATGCCAACAGCTCAGACACGGTGCTCGTGGTGATTGATGAACGCACCGCCGATCGGGATCATTGGCAGGGTTTGGCTCCTGAAATCCTGAGCCGCTCGGGGATCTATTCGCTCTGGCGCGTGGATCGCAGCCGTCTTGAGCAGCGGTCTGCAGCGCTGCGGGCGCGTGGGGTCGACCTCACCTGGCGGGATCCAAGGCCAGAGCGCTATTGATCAGCGCCGTTGGCCATCTGCGCGCTCAGGTCAGCGCTTCTGCAGAAACTGCAATGCCCCCAATACGCCATTTCGCCTGTCGGAGCCGGTGATCCACAGCGGGGGCAGGTCGCCATTCCATGCACATCCGTTCGGCTCGGATGGCGATTCCATTCATCCAGAGGGTCAGCCAGGGCAGGCCTTCGTGAGCTGTGATGCTGAACGATGCGAAGGTCGCGCACGGGGTGGCCTTCGGCGCGGATCGCGGCAAGAAGCTGCAGCTTGCTGTAAAGCAATGCCTGGCGCCACTGGGGATGGCTGGCGCCCACGCTGAGCACGCCGTGTCGCAGGGTTAGAGGCCGGCAATGTTCCGCCAGGGTGGATCCGGCAAGTTTTGGCCAGTCCTGCCACAGCGCAGCCATGGAGCCATCCTGGCGCCACTGCTGATTCAGCCTTTCGAGACAGCCTCGGAGCGATTGCGCCGGAACAGGAGTCGCCGGGACCATCAGTTCTCCCTTTCCGAAGCGGCGTCGCTGCGATTCCGGAGCCCTTCCCATGACCGGTCAGCACTCAAACCTCAACGATAGGAAGCTGTGGCGAAA
The DNA here is from genome assembly GCA_011523835.1 of Synechococcus sp. CO36386bin_29. Lineage (GTDB taxonomy): Bacteria > Cyanobacteriota > Cyanobacteriia > PCC-6307 > Cyanobiaceae > Synechococcus_C. The sequence goes on from WTFZ01000156.1 coordinate 6,499, forward strand.
CCTCTCGCTAGCCTCTGAAGACCGCTTGCCCTGATCCATGGGTTTCTTTGACCGGCTGAGTCGTCTGGTTCGCGCGAATGCCAATGCTGCGGTCAGCAGCATGGAAGACCCCGTCAAGATCCTCGATCAGTCGGTCGCGGACATGCAGTCCGATCTGGTGAAGCTTCGACAGGCGGTGGCCATGGCGATCGCCAGTCAGAAGCGTCTCCGCAGCCAAGCCGACCAGGCCGAGGCCCAGTCGCGCACCTGGTACGAGCGGGCAGAGCTTGCCCTGAAGAAAAACGAGGAGGATCTGGCTCGGGAAGCTCTCACCCGCCGCAAGACCTTTCAGGAAACCGCCACCTCCCTCAGCAGTCAGGTGAAGGCGCAAGAGGCTCAGGTGGAGACCCTCAAGAAGAGCCTCGTCACCCTTGAGGGAAAGATTGCTGAGGCGCGCACGAAGAAGGACATGCTCAAGGCCCGGGCCCAGGCCGCCAAGGCGCAGCAGCAACTGCAGAGTGCTGTGAATGGCATGGGGACCAATTCCGCCATGGCCGCCTTTGAGCGAATGGAGGACAAGGTCCAGTCCATGGAAGCCACCAGCCAGGCAGCGGCTGAACTGGCAGGAGCCGATCTGGAAAGCCAGTTCGCGGCCCTGGAAGGCGGCAGCGATGTGGATGATGAACTGGCTTCCCTGCGTCGTCAGCTCGAGGGAGGTCCTGAGGCTGTGGCCTTACCACAGGCTGATGACAAGGTGAAGCCCGTGAAGGTTGCTGAGGTCGATCAGGATCTGGAAGAGCTGCGTCGCTCGATCGACAAGCTCTGATCGTTCTCTGGAGCACTTTCGTCCATAGGATCAAGATCAGTTTCTGCGTTCGCCGTGTCCGCTGCTGTTTCCGACTTCACCGATGCCGTTTTTGAACAGGACGTTCTGAAGGCCTCCGGAACAGTCTTGGTGGATTTCTGGGCGCCCTGGTGCGGTCCCTGCCGGTTAATGGTCCCTTTGATGGACTGGGCTGCCGAGACCTATGCCGGGCGTTTGCAGGTGGGAAAGCTGGAGGTGGATGGAAATCCTGCAACCCGCGATGCCTACCAGGTTCAGGGCATTCCCACGTTGATCCTCTTCCGTGATGGCACGGAAATCGCTCGTCACGAGGGGGCGATCGCCCGGCCTCAGCTGCAGGCTTTTCTGGATGCTCACCTCTGAACGCCTGGCCCGGCTGGGCAGTGGTGTTTTCGACCGCAATGATCGCCGCAAAGCGCAGTACTGCCTTGGTGATTGTCATTCCGATCAGCCGTTGATTGATCTCTCGCTCGGGTCAACCGATCTGGCTGCACCAGCGGAGGTGATCGAGGCCATGGCGGCTGCCCTACGAAATCCTCTCAGTGCGTCGTACTGCCTGCATGCTGGAACCGAAGCGTTCCGCCAGGCCGCCGCCGCGTGGTGTGAACGTCGCTTCGGCGTGGCCGTGGACGCTGAGAGGGAAGTTTTGTTGTTGGTGGGTTCGCAAGAGGGGACGGCCCATCTGCCGATGGCCGTTCTGGATCCTGGGGACAGCGCCCTAATCCTTGATCCGTCGTATCCATCTCATCGGGGAGGGCTCGAACTGGCGGATGCCCGGATTCACACCCTGCCGCTCCAGGCTGAGAGGGGATGGGCTCCAGACTTTTCCTGTCTCACAACGGAGCAGTGGAGACAACTGCGCCTGATGGTTCTGGGCTTCCCTCACAATCCAACCGCCTGCACAGGGGATCAGGCCTGGCTTGATGAGGCCATGGAGCACTGCCATCGTCACGATCTGGTGCTGGCGCATGACAATCCCTATGTCGACCTCGCTTTGAATGGAGAGGCTCCGGCTCTGCTGCGTTGTCCTCAATGGAAGGAGCGGGGGATCGAGTTCTTCTCCCTCTCCAAGGGCTGGTGCCTGGGTGGTTTCCGTCTCGCCTTCGCCGTGGGGGCTGCACCTCTGATCAGCGCTCTTCGTCAGCTCAAGGGAGTTGTCGATTTCAATCAATGTCGTGCTCTGCAGCAGGGTGCCGTTCTGGCACTGGATCGCTTTGCCCATTGGCCTGGATCCCTGCGCCCTGTCTACCGGGATCGCAGGGATCGCATGCTGCGCTCCCTGGAACGGATGGGCTGGTCTGTGCCAGAGCCCTCGATGGCCCTCTACCTATGGATGCCGCTGCCGTCCTGGGCCCGCTCACAGGGCTGGAGTGATGAGCGGCTGGCTGCTGAAGTGCTTGAGCATTGCGGCGTTGCGCTCACTCCGGGATCTGGATTCGGAGCGGCTGGAGCTGGATGGTTGCGACTGGCCTTGGTGCGTCCTTCTTGCGAACTCGAGTCTGCTGTCGACCGGCTTGCACCCTGGTGGGCGCTCCAGAGCTGATGCGACCGGTGGTCCGAGGAGGCGCTCCCGTTCTCAGGGATCTGCGCCATCGCGGCAGAACGCCCTGGAGGCTGAGGAGCTTGCAGGTTTGCACAAGTACGGAGTTCGAGCTGGTGCGGTGGCTGGAGCGCCAAGCATGGCGTGGTGATCAGCCCCGGGCTGTGTTCGCCACCCATCAAACCCAGAGTCACGGTCAGCACGGACGGGTGTGGCTGGCGCCGCGCGGGGGCCTCTGGCTCAGTGCAGCCATGCCCTGGCCTCACCCGATTCAGGCCACGGGACTGTTCGGCCTGGTCGTGGCCCTGGCGTTGACGGAACAGCTCGAATCCCAGGCTGTGCCGGTGCGCATCAAGTGGCCGAACGACCTGCTGGTGCACAACAGAAAGCTGGCGGGGATTCTGCCTACCTTGGTGTTTCGTGGAAGCCTGGTTCGGCAAGCCCGCGTCGGCGTAGGACTCAACCTGTGCAATGCCGTCCCTTCCGGAGCCGTGGCGCTCAAGCAGCTTCTGCCACGCGGTCGTTGCCGGTTGAGGTTCTGGCAAGGTGCCGTTCTCACGGCGTTGAACCGGTCGATGGAGCTGGCTCGCGACCCCGCTTTTGTAGTGCGTGAAGTGGAGCGTCGGCTCTGGAGTGATCGCGTGCGTGACCCCAGCAGTGGGAATGATTGGCAGATTCGAGGACTGGGTCTGGACGGATGCCTCTTGCTGGGGCAGGGCACCCGGACGTGCAGCTGGACCCGATGGGGTGACAGCAATGGCGGAAGTGTCTAATGTCTCGCACGATGAGATCACTTCGATCTGTTGGCTCTTCGCTGGCTTGCTGCTCCGATTCTTCTGACGTTGCCTCTGGCTCCTTCTCCGGACAGCGACTTCCGAAGCACAGGGACCTTTGATCAGTCTCTCGAATCCCTGGAGAAGAATCGGATCATCACCCCAGCCGAGCGCAAGCAGCTCGAAACCGGTGACGTTCTTCGTCCGACCGAAGCGGGAGCTTTTCAGGAGGCTTGTCGCTCAGGTGCACTGTCAAAGCGGGAGTGCCGAAACGGGGTTGTTCTTCGTGGTCGTCATCAACGGCGTGACACCCGCGTGGTGTTGAACGGCCGTGATCAACGTCCGATGCCTCCCATTTCCGTACCGGTTTCAGCTCTTCTCGCCGGCTCATCGGGTGGCTTTCGCCTGGAATCGGTGTTCGCGGTGTCTCCCCGTCCGGCTGCGATCCCTGGCAACGGCAACCGACAACCGTTGTTTCCGATCATTGGATCTGCCATCACCACCAGTGACTTCGGTTGGCGGATCCATCCCATCGTGGGCCAATGGCTGATGCATGCAGGTAAGGATTTTGCTGCTCCGGAAGGAACGCCAGTGGTGGCAGCCCTCTCGGGAACCGTTCTGAGCAGTGGTCTCGCCGGCGGCTACGGCATCGCGGTTGAGCTTGCCCACAGCAATCCGACGCGTCGGACGCTCTACGGACACCTCTCCGAGATCTTTGTAAAAGCGGGGGAGACCGTGCGTCAAGGTGAGGTGATCGGGCGTGTCGGCAGCACCGGCCTCAGCACCGGACCCCATCTTCACTTCGAACTTCGCCGCCCTGACGGTGACGGTTGGGTTGCTACCGATCCCGGCGATCTCGACCTCAATCCACTGACAGCATCCGGGGACGATGCGGTGTCTCTGCTGGTCGGGCAGCTGATGAACAGCCTCGAGAGGCCGGACGCTTCAAGCTCAGGAGCCTGACGCAGGTGTCTCCTCTCTGAGGATGAACCCGACCCCTCGCACGGTGTGAATCAAGGTGGGCAGGTCTTTTGATTCCACCTTCTGTCTCAAATAGCGGATGTAGACGTCCAGAAGATTGTCATCTCCATAGAAATTTTCTCCCCAGACTCCGCGCATGATTTCTGCGCGCTCCAACACCTTGCCCTGGCCGCGCATCAGAAAGTTCAGTAGCTCGTATTCCTTGACCGAGAGCTGAATCACCCGTTCACCTCGGGATACATCCCTGGTGCTGGTGTTCATGCTGAGGTTTCCAACGCTGAGGGTTTCCGGCTGTGCTCCATCACCACTCGCGGTTGCAAACGTGCTCGCGCGGCGTTGCATGGCCCGCAACCTGGCCATCAATTCCTCGATCGAAAAGGGCTTGATCAGGTAGTCATCCACGCCTGCATCCAAGGCCGTGACCCGATCGGAGATGTCGTCATGCCCGGTGAGCATCAGGATCGGCGTCGTCACTCCACTGGTTCGGATTCTTTGGCAGATGTCAATGCCAGTGAAATCAGGCAGATTCCAATCCAGAACAATCAGATCAGGGCCAGGCGTCTCTCGGGCGTGAAAGAGGCCTGATGCTCCATCAGCAGCCACAACCACTTCATACCCTTCCACTTCCAGTTCCATCTTCAAAAGATCCGTCAACCGGGCTTCGTCATCCACCAAAAGGATGCGGATGGATGGAGCTGCAGGGGCTCCCATGCGAACCAGTCCTGATGCCTCCACACCTTAATCAGAGGTGTTTTGAAGGGCTTGAATGAGTGGAGGGAATCTCCCAGCGTTCCACCTGTCCATCCCGGAAATGGGCAACACGCTCGGCGCGGGCGGCTACGTCATCCTCGTGGGTCACCAGAACCACGGTGATGCCTTGGCTGTGCAGGCTGTCGAAAAGGTTGAGAACGTCGTCCGTCGTGCGTGAGTCCAGCGCTCCTGTCGGTTCATCGGCTAGCAGAAGTGCGGGTTGATTGATGATCGCCCGTGCAATGGCCACCCGCTGCTGCTGACCTCCAGACAATTGATTCGGTCTGTTCTGGAGGCGATCACCCAGGCCCACACGCTCCAGGGCCGCGCGCGCGCGATCCCGTCGCGTGTTCATCTCAATGCCGGCATAAACCATCGGCAGCATCACATTCTCCAGTGCCGTGGCATGGGGAAGCAGGTGGAACTGCTGAAACACGAACCCCAGTTCCTGGTTGCGTAGATCGGCCAGAGCATCATCATCAAGCTGCTCAACAGGGCTGCCGTTGAGACGGTAAGTACCGCTTGAGGGGCGATCCAGGCAGCCAAGGATGTTCATGGCGGTGCTCTTGCCGGAACCACTGGCACCCATCACGGCCAGATAGTCTCCTTGAAAAACGGTGAGATCCAACCCGTCAAGTGCTCGCACCTGAGTGTCGCCTGAGCCGTAAACCTTGTTGACGGCTTTTAACTCAGCGACGGGCCGGCGGTTGGGCAGGTTGGAGTCAGCCAAGGGGGGATCCGTTCACACTGGCGATCGCTTGCTGCAGGAGCGGGGTGCCGGCCACAGCATCGCTGGCCCATTCAAAGAGGGGGTTGGAGAGAATTCCACCCACTGCGGTCACGACAACACAGGCCAGAAGCGCGACCCGCAGCGGGGGTAGCCCAAGCGTGGACCATTGCACCTCTGGATAAGCCTTGACTGCGTCCGAGGCTTCCTGAGGCTCTTTCACCACCATCATCTTGATCACACCGATGTAGTAGTAGATCGAAATCACCGAGGTGATCAGACCCACAACAACCAGGACGTACTGGTGATCCGCCCAGCCAGCAAAGAAGAGATAGATCTTTCCGAAGAAGCCGAGCATCGGGGGAATCCCTCCGAGCGAGAGCAGACAAAGACTGAGGCCGAGCGTGATGAGTGGATCCTTCTGATAAAGCCCGGCGTAATCAGAAATTCGATCGCTTCCTGTGCGGATCGAGAACAGGATGATGCACGCAAACGCCCCCAGATTCATGAACAGGTAGGCCGCGGTGTAGAGGATCATTGCGGCGAAGCCATCTTCGGTCCCGCAGACCAGTCCGATCATCACGAAGCCCGCTTGACCGATGGAGCTGTACGCCAGCATCCTCTTCATTGAGGTCTGGGCCAAAGCAACCACGTTGCCCAGGGTCATGCTGAGCACGGCCAGCACGGTGAACAGCAGTTTCCACTGGGTGTCGAAACTGCCGAAACATCCCACGAGCAGTCGGAGGGCAAGGGCGAAGCCAGCAGCCTTCGAACCGACGGAAAGGAAGGCAACCACAGGAGTTGGTGAGCCTTCATAGACATCAGGTGTCCATTGGTGAAACGGAACGGCAGCGATCTTGAAGGCCACCGTGGCCAGGACAAACACCAGGGCCAGGGCGGCCAGAGGGGTGGGACTAGTGAGGAGAGCCTGCCCGATCGCTTCCAGGCTGGTGGATCCGCTCAGGCCGTAGAGCAGAGAGGATCCATACAGGAAGACAGCGGCCGCGGCCGACCCAACTAGCAGATACTTCAGTGCGGCCTCGGAACTGCGGGCATCGCGCTTCATGTATCCCGCCAGCAGATAGCTCGCCACTGACAGTGTCTCCAGTGAAACGAAAACACTGATCAGATCGGTGGCTCCGCAAAGAAGCATCCCGCCAAGGGTTGCGGCGAGGAGGATGGCCGCGTATTCACCGATGGGGGTTCCGCCCTGTTCGGCATAACGCCAGCTGATCATGAGCGACAGCAGGGTCGAGAGCGCTACGACGGCCCTGAAGGCGATCGCCAGATGGTCGGAGAGGAAGGCACCAAGGAAGGAGGGTTCCAAGGGGGCATTCCACTGAAGTGCCAGCAGCAGCAGCGCGGTCCCCAGACCTGCGTAACAGATGGGGGGAACCCAGCGTGTTGAAACCTTTTCACCAGCCAGGTCCACCAGAAGCGTGGCCAGCATGGCGAGGAGAACAGCACCTTCCGGTGCGACAGCACTCGCGTTGAGCGAGAGGTTGAGCAGCTCCCCAGGAGCTGCCAATGCCGTAGTGGACAGAAGCAGAGCACCCATCTCGGGCATGGTGCGCGCAGGGCAGAGCAATAGGGGGGACTGTAGCGGCGTTGCCGATCGGGCTTGAGATGAAGCGGCAATTCGCTGCATCCGGAGCGGCGGTGCGATAAAGAAGGGTCGGAGATAACGACCCGCCTGTGGCGCACACCCTGGTCATTGTTGAAAGCCCTACCAAGGCTCGAACCATCCGTGGTTTTCTGCCCAAGGCCTTTCGGGTTGAGGCGTCCATGGGCCACGTGCGTGATCTGCCGAACAATGCCAGCGAGATTCCAGCGGCTCACAAAGGGCAGAAATGGGCCAATCTCGGTGTGAACACCGAAGCCGACTTCGAGCCGCTGTATGTGGTTCCGAAGGACAAGAAAAAGATTGTCAGAGAGCTCAAGGACGCACTGAAAGGGGCGGATCAGCTGTTGCTGGCGACTGATGAAGACCGCGAAGGAGAGAGCATCAGCTGGCACCTCCTGCAGCTTCTGGCTCCCAAGGTCCCCGTGAAGAGAATGGTGTTCCACGAGATCACCAAGGAAGCCATCGGTCGTGCTCTCGACCAGACCCGTGAGCTCGATATGGAGCTTGTGCATGCCCAGGAGACCCGTCGGATCCTTGATCGCCTGGTGGGATACACCCTTTCCCCTCTTCTGTGGAAGAAGGTGGCCTGGGGCTTATCGGCTGGGCGGGTTCAATCGGTGGCTGTGCGTTTGCTGGTGCAGCGGGAACGGGCCCGACGGGCGTTCCGCAGTGGAAGCTATTGGGACCTCAAAGCCGCTCTGGAGAAAGCTGACACGCGTTTTGACGCCAAGCTCACCCATCTCGAGGGGCAACGCATTGCCACCGGTAATGACTTCGACGAAAGCACCGGTGGCCTGAAGGAGGGCAGCAAAGTCCGTCTTCTCAGCGAGGACGAAGCCCGCACTCTGTCAGCGGCTGTTGAGACCGCGGACTGGAGCGTGACGGCCGTGGAGGAGAAGCCCACCGTGCGCCGCCCCGTTCCGCCCTTCACCACCAGCACGCTTCAACAGGAATCAAACCGGAAGTTGCGGCTGTCAGCACGGGAGACCATGCGCTGCGCCCAGGGGCTGTATGAGCGGGGCTTCATCACCTATATGCGCACGGACTCAGTGCACCTGTCGGATCAGGCCATCAGCGCAGCACGAAGCTGTGTTGAATCCCGCTACGGAAAGGAGTATCTCAGCAAGTCGGTTCGCCAGTTCAGCACCAAGTCCCGCAATGCCCAGGAAGCCCACGAGGCGATTCGTCCCGCTGGCGAAAGTTTCCGGGCTCCCCAAGACACTGGTCTGGATGGGAGGGATCTGGCTCTCTACGAACTTATCTGGAAGCGCACCGTGGCCAGTCAGATGGCTGAGGCCCGTTTGACCATGCTCTCGGTGGATCTCAGCGTTGCTGAGGCCGTGTTCAGAGCCAATGGAAAGCGCATTGATTTCCCGGGATTTTTCCGTGCCTACGTGGAGGGCAGTGATGATCCGGATGCAGCCCTGGAAGGCCAGGAGGTGCTGCTTCCTGCGTTGAAGGTTGGCGACGCTCCCACGCTGAAGGACGTTGAAGCGCTCGGTCACCAGACCCAGCCTCCGGCGAGGTTCAGCGAGGCGTCCCTGGTGAAGATGCTCGAGAAGGAAGGGATAGGCCGGCCTTCCACCTACGCGTCCATTATCGGCACCATCGTTGATCGTGGTTACGCCACTCTTCAGAACAACTCCCTGACCCCGAGCTTCACAGCCTTCGCCGTGACGTCACTTCTCGAGGAGCACTTCCCCGACCTTGTTGACACGGGGTTCACAGCTCGGATGGAGAACACGCTCGACGAGATCTCCCACGGGACGGTGCAGTGGCTTCCTTATCTCGAAGGGTTTTACAAGGGCGATGAAGGGCTTGAATCCCAGGTGCACCAACGGGAAGGTGATATCGATCCCGGTGCCTCACGCACCATCGACCTCGAAGGCCTCCCCTGTGTCGTTCGGATCGGACGCTTTGGCGCTTACCTGGAGTCCAAACGGGTTGGTGATGATGGCGAGGAGGAACTGATCAAGGCCACGCTGCCGCGGGAAATCACTCCGGCCGATCTTGATCACGATCAGGCGGAACTCATCCTGAAGCAGAAAGCCGACGGACCGGAAGCACTGGGAGAAGATCCTGAAACCGGTGATCTTGTGTATCTGCTGTTCGGGCAGTACGGCCCTTACGTTCAACGGGGCCAGGTGAGTGATGAGAACCCGAAGCCCAAGCGTGCCTCCTTGCCCAAGGGGGTCAAACCCGAGGATCTCAGCCTCGACGATGCCCTGGGACTGTTGCGTCTGCCGCGGTTGCTCGGGGAGCATCCCGATGGCGGCAAGGTTCAGGCCGGCCTTGGACGTTTCGGTCCCTATGTGGTGTGGGACAAGGGCAAGGGGGAGAAGGACTACCGCTCACTCAAGGGCGAGGACGATGTGCTGGCTGTCGGCCTGACGAGGGCTCTCGAGCTTTTGGCGATGCCGAAGCGGGGGAGAGGCGGTCGAACAGCTCTCAAGGATCTGGGCAAACCGGAGGGCAGTGAGGAGACCATTCAGGTGTACGACGGTCCTTACGGCTTGTACGTCAAGCAGGGCAAGGTCAATGCATCCCTGCCTGAAGGCAAGGGCGCCGAGGACATCACCCTTGAGGAAGCGGTCGAGCTGCTGGCCGCGAAGGCCTCAACGAAAAAATCCAGCAGTCGCAAATCCACGGCTGCCAAAAAGCCAGCGGCGAAGAAACCTGCCGCTAAAAAGCCGGCAGCCAAGCCAGCGGCGAAAAAGCCTCCGGCTACGACCAAGTCGGGACGTCTGCGGGCCAGTGCGGTGCGGGTGATCCGGCCCGCTGATTCCTGATGTCTCTGAAGCTGCTCCCCGCCGCTCTTCTGGCTCTGATGGCTGTGCAGGCTTGTGATGGAACGCCGTTTGGTCAACAGCTGTCGGACAGTTTTGACGGTTCAAGCAGCGAGTCCTCGTCAGGCAATCCACCGCCCTCCGTTCAGTCCAAGGTGGAATCAGTGAAGGAGGAGCCAATCGAGCGGGTGTCAGTGAATGAGGCTTCCGGCAAGGAGGCTTCCGGCAAAGAGGTTTCAGGCAAGGAGGCCACAGTGAAAGCCGAGGCTGCTGAGAGCGAGACCTTAAAAACCGAGGCCACTCCCCAGCCCTCCACGAGCGCACGCAGGCTGCCGTATCGCATCACCCTCCGGCTGTTTTCGGCAGACCCGGCGGCACCCGCGGAGGGGGTCACCAAGGCCCTGCGCAAGGCCGGAATTGGCTTTGAGGTGGAAACCATCGAGAAAAGCTCCATGGCGCAGCCGTCTGCGCTGATGGATGAACGAGCGACTCCATTGCCCTGATGCCTCCAGCCCTCAGCCACCGACAGGCTCTGCGCATGATGGAGTGTTCGTACCTGGCGGCGGCTGCCGCTCTGATCTGGCTCGCGCTCTACTACCTCCCGGTGGGTGGCTCACTGTTTCGATTGGCTCTTCCCCTTCCCCTTGCCCTGCTCACGGTGCGTCGGGGCAGCCGTGCAGGTCTTGAAGGCCTAGCGGTGTCAATCCTGTTGCTGGTCGCTTTGATGGGGCCGGTGCGGGGACCCTTGATGCTCTTCCCCTACGGCCTTCTCTCACTCTGGTTGGGCTGGTGCTGGCAACACCGGCAGAGCTGGTGGATCAGTTGGGGCATCGGTCTGGTGATCGGAGCCTTTGGCTTTCTGGTCAGGGTCGTGGCTCTCTCCCTGCTGGTGGGTGAAAACCTCTGGGTTGTCATCACACGAGCCGGTGCCGGGCTGCTCGATCGACTGCTCGAGCTCCTTCAGCTTCCGTTGGCGCCGAATCTTCTTCTGGTTCAGATGATGGCGCTCGTGCTGGTGGTGATTCAGCAGCTGATCTATGTGTTGGCCTTGCACGCTCTGGCCTACTGGATCTTTCCTCGGCTGAAGGCACCGCTTCCGCAGCCTCCGCGTCTTCTGCATGGTCTGGTTGCCCTCGATCCCCTCTGAACTTCCTTTTGGCTGCCGCCGGCTGACAGGGTCGTGCGCAGGGTCCAGAGGAACAGCCCTGCTGAACCGCTGGACATCCCTGGAGTTGCCTACACCAGATTGTTTGCTTGTGCTCGCCTCCACACGCTCGGCCGAGGTTCCGGGGATCTCCGCCGCCGGATGCACGCCAGCAGCCCGTCGCACCACTGCTCTCGCCGATGCCGAGCTGCTGATTCATGGTCCTGGCGTGCCTCCCCGCTGGCCGTTGCCACCTCTTCCTGCTGGTGTCTCCCCTGCGCTGATCAGCCGGGTCGTCGCGGAGACGATTCCACTGCATGTTGAGGTGGCCGCTGTCGGGCTCCCCATCGATCCACCCTTCCCCCATTTGCGTTTCGAGGCCCCATCCCATGGTCCCGCGCACTGCATCAGGGGTGGTGCAGCGATGGATCCCAGGCGGGTGAACAATCTGATCCATCAGGGGCAACGGCTGGGCCGCAGCCTGCGCAGGCCTCTGGTTCTGGCGGAGTGCGTGCCTGGAGGAACGACGACGGCCCTGGCGGTGCTCACGGGTCTTGGTCTTCCTGTGGCGCAACTTGTGAGCGGCAGTGCGCTCCATCCACCAATGGACCTCAAGCAGCGGCTCGTTGCGGAGGGGTTGTCCGCCATCGAGTGCTCCAGCATCGATCCGCAGGCGTTGCTGGCGGCGGTTGGGGATCCGTTTCAGGCTCTGACGATGGGAGTGTTGCTGGGCGCGGTGGATGTGGATCAGCCGATTCTTCTTGCCGGGGGCAGCCAGATGGTGGCGGTCCTGGCTTTGGCACTGGCTGCGCTCCCGATGTCCCAGCGGCAGATGCTCTCCACCAGGGTGATGCTGGGGACCACCGCCTGGCTGGCTGCTGAATCACTGGAGACAGCCTCCGGGCCTTCATCGCTCGAAGCCCTGCTGCTTCGCCTTGAACAGCATTTCGGCATCGCGCTGGAGGCCTATGCAGCCGGCTTGCGTTTCTTCAACAGTCGCCACCAACAATTGCGCGACTTTGAAGCCGGCTATGTGAAGGAAGGAGTCGGTGCCGGTGGTCTGGCGTTGCTGGCTTCTTTGCGCGGGGTCGACAACGCCACACTGCTGCAGCGGTGTGATGACGCCATGGATCGGTTGCTGCAGGCCACGGCCTCGCGTCCGTCCGCCCCGTAGGTTCGGGTCATGAAGGCTGCCACTTTCTCCCTGCCACCCCTGCGTCGCAGGACGCTGCTGCAGATCGGTGCTCTTGGTGTGGCTGCCGGCCTCACAGGTTGCGCTCAGGCGGGAATCAAGCCAACACTCCGCGCTCCTGAAGACATTCTTCCCGCCCTGTGGCGACGCCAGCTTCCTGCTCCCTGGAAGTTTGAACCCCTCAGCGGACCGTCTCCGTTCCAGACCCCATGGCCCAAGCCCACCGATCTCCTGGCTCTGACGGACGGCTGGTTGTCGTCGTTCACTCCAGATCAGCTTCAGACGGTGGCCGCTCCAGCGCTCGAAGCTGAGCTCGGATCGCTTGGGCGGCGCTTTCTCAGGGAGGCACCATCGGACTGGCGTTCCAAACTGCTCCCCGTGGGTTTCAGTCCTTACGTGTTGCTGTTTCGCCGGGAGGGCCTGGCGTTGCCGGCGGTGGATGCCGGTTGGATGACCTTGCTGGATCCTGCGTTCAAGGGCAAGGTGCTGCTGCCGGACAGCCCGCGCCTGCTGATGTCCCTGGCGGATCACCTGGATGACCCCGACGGGCTTCGTCGTCTCAGACAGGCGGCCATCAGTTTTGATGATCGCTATGGCCTGAACTGGCTTCTGCAGGGTGACGCCCGGGTGGCTGTGCTGCCCCTCCAGCGCTGCATGCAGGCTCTGAAGAGGGATCCGCGTCTCACCGCCGTGCTGCCGGAGGCTGGATCTCCTCTGCACTGGACCTTGCTGGCCCGTCCTGCGCTGACGGCTGAGCCCCTGCCTCAGGCCTGGGTTTCTCAGGCCTGGACCTCTCCATTGCGAGCACGCCTTCTCGCTCAGGGCTGGATTCCACCTCTTCCGCGGGAGGTGCTTCTGGAGGCTGGGTCTCGGATCCCAGCAGATCTGCGTTCAGTTGTGATTCCCTCCCAGGAGGTCTGGAGCCGAAGCTGGAGCCTTTATCCCCTGGATGCCGACGAGGTTCTCCGTCTGCAGACGCGATGGAGAGCGTCAGCCCCATAGGCGCCGCCGCGGTGCTGCTGCAAGCCTGTGGTGCGTGTCTCTCAGCAGGCTGGGGATCGGAAGGTGATAAGGACATCGCGGCAGACAGTCACCGCACTGTGCACAGGCATCGGCCTTCACGGTTTCCCACCAGTGCCCCGCTCGACCGATCAGGTTGTAACGCTCTTCGGCGAACTCCCTGAGATCGTGGCCGAGGGTCAGATTGCGCAGCCGCAGCAGCTCGGGGATCGGCACGGCCTGGGGGCAGGGCAGGCAGGCACGGCATTGACCGCAGAACTCCAGTCCCAACCGCTCGCGTCTCAGCGCCTCCAGGCGGGCAAGAACCTTCGCTTCCTGCTCCTCAAGGGGGCCGTCTTGGTTGGCCAGTGCATTAGCCAGGTTCAGGTCGGTGGGTTTCTCCGCTCCCACCGTGAGTGTGCTCACCCCTGCGGCCAGTAGAAAGCGATAAGCCAGCGCAAGGGGAGTGAAGGGAGTGCAGTCGTTGATCAGTTGATCACTCGGGGCCTGCAACCGACCTCCCTTGTCGGCTGGGGAGATGGCGAGCACTCCCATCTGCCGGCTCAACGCTTCCATCATCAAGGGGAGGTGCTGCGGATCCAGGAGGTGGAGGTGAAGGCCGCAGAACCGGAATCGATTGGTGTGAATCGCCCGCTGGATCAGGGCACTGGAACCATGACTGGTGAATCCCACTTGCCCGACCTTGCCGCTGGCGAGTGCCCAGTCGATCAGTGCGGCTCCGTCACCGCTGACAGCCCAGTGGAGGTGTTCCTCTCGGTTGATGCCGTGGATCGCCAGGTTGTCCAGCCTGGGACGACCGAGACGTTTCAGGCTGGCCTCCAGTGCCCGACGGGCCTGGTCCAGGGGCTGGCCTGGCAGCAGCTTGCTGGTGATGATCCAGCTGCCTTCCGCTGGAGTGGCTTCTTCCCGATCAAGCTGCCTTAGCGCTTGTCCCAGAAAGGTTTCCGCCGGACCGTACGCCGGTGCCGTTTCCACGTGGTTGATCCCTGCCAGGTGGGCGCTTCGCAGCACGGACAGCATCTGCACCTTGGATGTCAGCGCTCGCATGGTGCCAAGGGTGAAGAGGCTCACGGATGGGCCGTCCCCGAAGGCACGCCGTCGTGTCATTGGCGCAGGTGTCCTGCTCAAACGTCTGTTGAGTCAGTCGGTGCATCCCTGGGATCCTGCGAGTCCCTGTTTTCCAGGTGGCGCACCAGTGCGGCAGGACTGAGCTGATCCAGAAAACGCCGGAATTGATCCTGATCCTCAGCGTCGGCTTCAGCATCCACAGCGATTGAGGCTTCAGCGACCACCTCTTCCAGCATCCAGATGCTGCTGCCGGTGCGAATGGCCAGGGCAATGGCATCACTGGGGCGTGCATCGATCTCCGCGAGGCACTCCCCCTCCGGATTCGGCTCGCTTTCATCCTGCGCGACTGGCTGTGCAACATCGTGATCAGGGCTGAGCCGCAGCACAGCACGGAATGTGCTGTCTTCAATGGCATGAATGATCACCCGCTCAAGCCGCAGTCCTCCTGCCTCCAGAAGGGATGCCATGAGGTCATGGCTGAGGGGGCGGGGCTGCGGCGTTCCGTTCAGGCCAGCCATGATGTTGTGGGCTTGTGCCTGATCGATCCAAATCGGCACCTGACGGCGACGGGACGGGTCGCGCAGCAGCACAATCGGGCTTCTGCTCGTGGCATCGAGGGCGATGCCGGCCACACTCATCTCCACCACGGACGGCTCCGCCGCTGCATCGATTATGACCATGAATAAGGGCACTGAAGGGAACCGATGTTCACGGGGTTAGTGCAAGCGGTCGGACGGGTGGAACGTCGGGGCCGGGGCCTGCTTGTTGAGGGTTGTGCCCCGTTCGCTCCGCTTCAGCTCGGCGACAGCGTTGCCGTTGATGGTGTCTGTCTCACCGTGGCATCGCTGGTCGGTGATGGTTTCCTTGCCGATGTGAGTGAGGAGACATTGCAGAGGACGTCACTCGGTCGCAAGGCTTCCCGGGGAGGCGCTGTCAACCTCGAACCCGCTTTGCGACTGTCGGACCGGCTGGGAGGTCATCTTGTCAGTGGTCACGTGGATGGCACAGGTGAGGTGGTCTCCATCGAGTCGCTTCCCCAGTCTTGGACGGTGGAACTGCGCTGGAAGGATTC
Organism: Synechococcus sp. CO36386bin_29; assembly: GCA_011523835.1. GTDB lineage: Bacteria > Cyanobacteriota > Cyanobacteriia > PCC-6307 > Cyanobiaceae > Synechococcus_C. The sequence goes on from WTFZ01000156.1 coordinate 21,999, forward strand.
CCAGTTCGGTCGCTACATCTGCGATAAAGCCAGCGTCGCGGTGAACGGCATCAGTCTCACCGTCGCTGGGAGCTGCGATCAGGGCACACGGTTCTGGGTTGCTGTGATCCCCCACACCTGGTCCGTGACCGCCCTGAGGGATCTCGATGTCGGAGACGACGTCAATCTTGAGATCGATCTGCTCGCGCGTTATACAGAACGGCTTCTCGCAGCCAGTGATGGAGGAGAGCGCTCCGGGGAGCTCAGCGCTGACTGGCTTGCCGCCCATGGCTGGAGCTGAGCCTCGATCACAAAAGCCTGGCAGGAATTCTGTGACCTCAATACCTTGCGAGAGTTGTTCCCAATGAACTTTTCATGAGCTCTGAGGACCGTTCCAGTTCCCTTGGAACCTTCAAGGCCTTTGCCATTGCTGAGGGGATTCTTCTAATCGTTCTTGGCATTCTGGCCCTGATCTTTCCTGTCATCGCCTCGTTCTGGGCCACTGGTTTGATCGCTGTTGTGTTTCTGATCAGTGGCCTGGTGGGTTGGATCAGCAACCTTGCCCGCTCCGGTCGCATGGGCCGCTGGATCTGTTTCTGGCGCCTTGTGGTGTCAACCCTGCTCATCGTGGCCGGCGCTTCGATGATCAGTAACTTTCGTGATCCCGCTGATGCGGCTCAGCAGGTTGCTGCCTTTGCCCTGGCCATCGGCATCGTTTTCCTGGTGGAAGGTGCCGTGGCCTTCTTCAGCGGGCTGGCTCACAGCAACCGACCTGGAGCCGGCTGGGCCATCGCCAATGGCGTGATCACCTTCATCCTCGGGCTGTTGATCGTCACCTTGAAATCCGTGATGTTGCTCTGGGTGCTCGGATCCCTGGTGGGCATCAGTTTCCTCTTCAGCGGACTCGAGCTGATCGTGTTCAGCAGCTCCATGCACGACGATCAGAACCCTCCGGCCGCGGCCTGAGCAGCGTGCAACTGCGTTTGGATGGAAACAAGTTGGCGGATTCAGTGTGATCTGCCGGTTTGTTTCAACTCTCGATGTCGTCGAGAGAGATGTCTGACTCGTGCATTGGATTCAGCACAATCGAGCCGGCCTCTGGGTTGAGTTCGATTTTGAATTCCTGCCCCGGTGTCAGACCCAGACGGCGCGTGTACGCATGCCCGATCAGAAGATTGCCGTTGCCGTGCACCCTGGTTCGGAAGTCAGCCTGTCGACCTCGTGTTCCCCCGGTGCTGGGTGAGCTGGAGGGGAGTTTGTAACCCTTGGCTTCCACCAGTGCGCGATAGAAGCTTTTGCGCAAGACACGTCCACTCGGGCCGACGTAACCGCATCCGCGAGCAATTTCATCTTCAGGCCGGTTGCTGAGAGCCCGGGCCTTGGACAGCAATTCGTCTCCGACCAACATCTCATTTAAGAGAGACATATCAATTCTGGCTTCAGATGGTCCTGAAGGCAAGGAATTGAGCGCAAAAGACCCCAGCCCGAAGCTGGGGCGCTGCGTTAAATGAGATAGAGAATGACGAAGAGAATCACCCAGATTCCGTCGACGAAATGCCAGTAGAGCTCAGCAGCTTCCAAAGGGAAGTGATTGCTGGCGCTCACTCTCCCTGAAGGAGTCCGGCACTGCCACCAGACAATCAGGATCATCAAGGCGCCCAGGGTCACATGCAGGCCGTGAAATCCTGTAAGGGCATAAAAGGTGCTTGCGTAGAGGTTGTCAGCAAGTCCGAAGGGGAGCGTGAAGTACTCGACCATCTGACTGATGAGAAAAGCCAGACCCAGTCCTGCTGTCGCCAGCAACCAGTAACGGCAACGTTCATTGAGGCCCTGGCGAAGATTCACCCCTGCGCGATGAAATGTGGCACTGCTCACGAGGAGCAGAATGGTGTTCAAGGTGGGTAAGGGCAGTTCCAGTTCATAGACGGCCCCTGGCAGCAGCGGGTTGACGGCCTTGAACGTGAGGTAGGCGGCAAAGAAGCCGGCGAATGTCATGGCATCGGCCACAAGAAAGGTGGCAAGTCCGAACATGCGATGGTCCGGATGCTCTTCCTCGTGATGCTGGAGCTGATGCTCGATCTGGTCCTGAGGTGTCAGAGATGTCATTGTCCGTTTCTCCAGATGTCACTGCCAGTGACTGAACTCAGATCGATTTCGTTCTCTGGGGTGCCGTAGGCATAGGGGTTCGTGACCAGAGGAGCGTCTCCTTTCCAGTTCTCGACCGGTGGCGGCGATGTGGTGAGCCATTCGGGTGTCAGGGCATTCCAGGGGTTGTCACCGGCAATGTCCCCCCGGAATGCGCTGGCGATCACGTTCCAGAGGAAGGGAAGGGTGCTGATGGCCATCAACAGGGCGCCAACGCTGCTGAATTGGTTGATGAGCTGGAACTGCGGGTCGTATTCCGCTACCCGGCGGGGCATTCCGTTGAGTCCGAGCCAGTGCTGCGGCGCGAAACAGAGGTTGAAGCCAACAAAAGTGAGCAGGAAGTGGAACCGCCCGAGATGTTCATTCATCAGTCGCCCCGTCACCTTTGGGTACCAGTGGTAGATCGACGCAAAGATCACAAACACCGAGCCTCCATAGACGATGTAGTGGAAGTGAGCAACAACAAAGTAGGTGTCGTGAACATGTACATCGAACGGAACCTGCGCCAGTGCCACACCCGTGATGCCCCCGAGCACGAAATTGACGATGAAACCGCAGGAGAAGAGCACAGCACTGTTGAGGCTGATCTTCCCTCCCCAGAGAGTGGCCAGCCAGTTGAAGAATTTGATGCCCGTGGGAACGGCAATAAAGGCTGTTGCAATCGTGAAGAACAGACGCATCCAGGGAGGAGTGCCGCTGGTGAACATGTGATGGGCCCAGACCACCAGCCCCAGCACCACAATGGCCATGATCGAGTACACCATTGTGGTGTATCCGAACAGGGGTTTACGACAATGGATCGGGAGAATTTCACTCACCAGTCCAAAGGCTGGCAACACCATGATGTACACAGCGGGATGGGAGTAAAACCAGAACAAGTGTTGGTACACCACAACATTGCCACCTAATCCGGGATTGAAAAATCCGGTGTGCGCCACGATGTCGAAACTGAGCATGATCAATGTTCCCGCCAGCACAGGTGTGGAGAGAACGACTAAAATGCTGGTCCCCAGCATGGCCCAGCAGTACATGGGCAGTTGCATCAATTTCAGGCCTGGTCGGCGTAACTTCAGAATCGTCGCAATGAAATTGATGCCTCCAAAAATGGAGCTTCCTCCCAGCAGCAGGACACTCAGAATCCAGATGATCTGACCAGCCGCTGGAGTGGTGAGGCTCAAGGGTGGGTAAGCCGTCCAACCCGACTGAGCCGCTCCTGTGATGAAGTAACTGCTGATCAGAAGCAGACCTGCTGGCGGAATCAGCCAGAAAGCCACAGCATTCAGTCGGGGGAATGCCATATCCCGGGCCCCCACATAGAAGGGAATCAGGTAGTTGCCAAAGGCACCGTTCACCACCGGCACGATCCAGAGAAAGATCATTACCGTTCCATGCAAAGTGAGCACTTGGTTGTAGACATCCCGGGGCATGAAATCCGAGATGGGACTGACCAGTTCTGTCCTGATCGCGCCTGCCAAGGCCCCACCGATCAGATAAAAAGCAAACCCGCAGACCAGGTATTGCAGGCCGATCACTTTGTGGTCAACGCTGAAGCTCAAATAGCGCAACCACCCAGTGGGTTGCAGGGATTGAGGAGCTGGTGGTGATTGTTGGGGAACAGTGAGCGTCATGCCTCTTGCACAGGGGATTTGCGGTTTGCCTGAAGCCAGGCATTGAAATCATCAGCGCTGTCAACCACAACGGTTGAGCGCATTCCACCGTGGTAAGGACCACAGAGTTCGGCGCACACGATTGGATAGCGACCCGGTCGGGTCGGGGTGAAATCCAGCAATGTTGGTTGTCCAGGAATTACATCCTGCTTGAGGCGAAATTCGGGAACCCAGAATGCATGGATGACATCTTTGGCTTCCATACGCAGCGTCACTGGACGGCCGGCCTGAACATGCAGCTCTCCTGACATAATGTCGCCATCTGGGTAATGAAAAAGAAAAG
>WTFZ01000035.1 GCA_011523835.1 Synechococcus sp. CO36386bin_29
CCCATGCCAAAAGCGACCGTGGCCACGAGCACGGGATCTTCGCTCCCGAGAAAATGTTCAAGAGCACGGAGTCGAACCTGCTGATCAAGACCAGCGTGATAAGCGATGGCCTCAATGCCGGTTGAACGAAGCCTCTCGGTCCATTGCTCCACAGAACGGCGCGTCCTGGCATAGATCAGTGATGCGCCTCTGGCGTGTTGGATAGCCGCAACCACCTCCTGAAGGGGGTCTTTCACACGCCGGCGCATGGCGTAGTGAAGATTGTTTCGCCGCGCCGATGCCACCTGAATCAACGGACGGCGAAGATGCAGCAGGCGAAGAATGTCGGCGCGAACACGAGGTGCTGCTGTGGCACTGAGGGCCACCATTGGGACACCAGGACAGAGATCTCTCAGCTGCCCAAGTCGCCGGTAGTCGGGGCGGAAATCATGGCCCCATGCACTGATGCAGTGGGCTTCATCAACAGCCAGAGCAACAAGCTGGCCAGAGGCAGACTGCTCATGCAGCACTGAGCGGGTCGCTTCCCCCTGCAGCCGCTCGGGCGCCAGATAAAGAAGTCTGAGAGTTCCGGCGTCGATCTGTTCAAGGATTCGACGACGCTGTGCGGTCTCAATACCACCGTGCAGACAGGCCGCTTCAATGCCGCGACGGCGAAGCTGAAGCACCTGATCCTCCATCAAGGCGACGAGCGGAGAAATCACCACCACCAGGCCTGAACGGACAAGCGCCGGTAGCTGATAGCAAAGTGATTTGCCACCGCCGGTGGGGAGTACTGCGAGGCAATCCTGTCCAGCAAGAAGACACTCAACGACTGGACGCTGGCCAGATCGAAACGATGTCCATCCGTAATGATGCCGCAGAGTCGCCAGCAGCAGATCCACGAAACACCACAGGTAGCGTTTTTATATTAACGACCGCTAGATCTAGAGAGTCGGTGGTTCCAGCTGATCCGGAGACTCCTCAACCAGTTGCAGACGAACCCGCTTGCCTCCTGCCAGTTCCCCCAAAGAGATGCGCATGGTAGGTCCGCTGAGGCTCTGCAGGGCTGAGAGCACATCTCTTAAATAGGGCGTGCTGCTGCCGCTCTCCACCCAGAGTCGTTCTTGAAGACCTCCTAGCCGTCGCCAAGAGGTGTGCAGCTTGAGAACAGCGGATTCCAGTGCATGAGCCTGACCGACGGCATCCGCCAGGAGTCCAAGTGCATCGAGCCTCTGGGCCTCCTGCATTGCCTTTTCAAGATCTAGCTCACCCTGTTGAAACGCACGGACAGACTCACCGGATTCGGTGGCTTTGGTGATCCAGCGCGCCGTGTGCGTGACATCCTTGATGCGATCGAGCTCAGGCTCATCGCGAAGCACCTTGCGCAGATCATCTTGCTGGAGCTCAGGAAGTTTGGCGAGCTCCTTAACCAGTGGAGCCACAACCTTGGGTGGAAGAAGGTTCTGCTGGGTTCTCTCACGGATCTCCTCTGGTAGCAGGGGACTCGTCGCTGCCATGAACTCATCGGACAAACGACGCACTTGCTTGCGCGTGATCTCCTGACCCTCATTGGCGGCTTCAGAAATCATCAACTGAACCTCCGGCTCAGCCAGAGAGGTTTCCATAAACGCTCTCTTGGAAAACTGATTGACGCTGGTTGGCTCCAGCACGCCGTCTTCCAGCATCTGTTCAGCCGACTCCGCCAGCTGGATCAGTCCGTAAGCCCGTGTCTTGCTGATCTCACGCTCTCTGAGCCACTGCAGAAAACCGGCACCACGCCCTTCGCCACCTCGCTTCTCTCGATCACGCACAGCCTTGAGGATTCTTCCTCTCCAGATCTCGGTCTGAAGATCAAACTTGTCGCAGACCGCCCATGCTTCTTCAAGCCTGGCCAGAAACTCCATGGTGCTGATGTCGTCCTGCTCTGGATCAGGCAGATCGAGTTCCAGCACAGGAGGTTCAGAGGACGAGGACAACACGAACCGCAACTCGGCAGGGGTTGGATGCTGCCATGGCGAGCGACTGACAAGAAGCAAAAAAGCGACGACATTGTGTGACGCTCGGGCATCGTGCTGCCACCACCGAGATACGCTCGTTTTGCATCCCAGTTCCAGCGCAGCGATGGCGATCTCCCGCGGTGACATGGTGCGCATCAAGCGCCCTGAGTCCTACTGGTACAACGAAGTTGGCAAAGTTGCCTCCATCGACACCTCCGGCATCCGGTATCCAGTTGTCGTGCGATTTGAGCAAGTCAATTACAACGGTATTTCTGGGTCTGAGGGCGGTATCAACACGAACAACTTCGCTGAGTCAGAACTCGAACCAGCCTGAGTCCGTTGCCGGAACTACCGGAAGTCGAGACGGTTCGCCGGGGACTGGCGGACCGTCTTAAGTCATTTGTCATCAAAGACATCGAGGTCCTCCGCGATCGAGCTGTAGCCAGCCAAGGAGGTCCTCAAGCCTTGCGTCTTGGTTTACGAGGTCAGGAGGTGGGTGAGTGGTCGCGTCGAGGCAAATACCTGATGGCGCAACTGCACGAACCACTAACCAGAACACGGAATGGGGTGTGGGGAGTTCACCTGCGAATGACTGGGCAGTTTCAATGGCATCCCAAACCAGCAGCTCCCTGTCGCCACACGCGCGTACGCATTTGGAACCATGAAGGTGAGGAACTCCGATTTGTCGACATGCGGAGCTTTGGAGAAATGTGGTTTGTCCCAAGAGGCAGTTCCATCGACTCGGTGATCACAGGCCTGCAACGACTTGGTCCAGAACCCTTCAGTGAAGATTTCAGCGCACCGTATCTTCAACAGAAACTGAAAGGATCAACACGTTCGATCAAAGCCGCCCTTCTCGATCAGACAGTCGTCGCTGGCGCAGGAAATATCTATGCCGACGAAAGTCTCTTTACAGCAGGCATTGCACCGCATCGCAAGGCCGGCGAACTTGACCTCCTTGAACTCAAGCGCCTCTGCTCAAGCCTTGTCCACATCCTTGAGATCAGCATCGGAGCAGGAGGAACCACCTTCAGCGATTTTCGAGACCTTGAGGGTGTGAACGGCAACTACGGAGGTCAAGCGTCGGTCTATCGAAGAACAGGTCAGCCATGCCTGACCTGTGGTCACCCCATTCAACGAACACGGTTGGGGGGGCGAAGCACCCATTGGTGCTCTGTTTGCCAGAGTTAAACCATGCATCGAGATAACCAGAGACACCATCTGATCCAAGTCATCCAACGCTTGCACCAACGTGGCTGGTGTGATGGTACCGGCGGAAATTTCAGTGTTGTCTGCGACAAGAAGCCGTTAAGGCTTTTGATGGCACCCAGTGGAGTAGACAAGGGGTTGATCCAAGCAACGGATCTCATCGAAGTGAACGACCAAGGCAACGTCGTTGATGGCCAAGGGAAGGCCAGCGCAGAGACCTTGATGCACCTGCAAATCATCAAACAATGCTCTGCAGGCGCCGTGTTACACACACATTCATTCAATGGAACACTCCTATCCAGACTGCATCAGGAAGCAGGTCAGGTGACACTCGAGGGGTGGGAGATGCTCAAGGGTCTGGCAGGAATCACGACACACAACACAACTGTTCAACTGCCGATCATCGCGAACGATCAAGACCTGAGATGCCTAAGCGAAAGAGCAAGCCAATGCCTCAATCATGCTCCCTCTGGACTGCTGGTCGCAGGACATGGCATGTATGCATGGGGAGATGATCTTTTCCATGCCCAACGGCATACTGAAATCATTGAATTCCTGCTTGAGCTGTCATGGAGAC
>WTFZ01000107.1 GCA_011523835.1 Synechococcus sp. CO36386bin_29
CGGCGTGCCCCGCAGCCATGGCTGTGTGCGCATGCCGATGAACCACGCCCGCTGGCTGTTCCACAACACCCCGAAAGGCACACCCATCACGATTCAGGCCTGAGTCAGGCCATCGGATCACTTCACCGGCAGATCGCCGGGGTGCCCCTGCACCGGATCGGCAGGAGGGGGAAGCTCAGGGCCCAGGGGCCCCTGCTCCGGCAGGGGCTCGCCCCGCTGGGCCAGCCAGGCCAACAGCCAGTTCACGGCCGTGGCCCTTCGGGTGCGGCGGGGGTACAACTCACCGATCCGATACCCCGAGAAGTTGAGTTGTTGCTTCAGCAGCTGCTTGTGCTCCTTGGGAACCGAGCGCGTCAAACGAACCGACGCCGGACGCTCGGCGATCAACTCGGGAGCCTCTGGGAAGGCGTCCGCCCACTCCGCGGGCGTGTCCGGACCGCAGCACCACTGAGACCCGCGGGGCAGGTATCCCAAACGCTCCCAAATTCTTTCGCACACAAACCGATCGCTGCAGCGATCCTCCAACATCTGATTCAAGAGATCACGACTGATGGGCCAAAGCTCCATCGAGCAAAACAGTTCAGGATTGAATCAAGGGTAGGCGGCTGGGGCAAAGAGAAAACTTACAAACAAGCCAAAGGCTTTCAATACAAAGTGATATCATCACACCAAAATCAGAAAGCGCCTCCAAAAACCCACGGCGCAATACATCCAAGAGCAACCAAGAAGACAGCACTCCTAAACATCCACGCTCGTCGAGCCTTAAACCTTGTTCAGCATAAATAATCAAACACAGAATGATCAAAGCTGCACAATGAACCACCAACGAAACCAAGATTTACCGACAGAAAACAAAATTGGTCGTCCACAAGTCGTCTTCATCACTGGCATGCACCGAAGCGGCTCGAGCGCTCTGTCTCGAGCCATGACCACGCTTGGCATTCACCACAGCACCAACCTAATGAATGCAAGCGAAGACAACAAAAAAGGCTACTGGGAAGACAACGACTTCATCTCCTTCAATGACGACCTCTTGAGAAGAACAGGACAACTCTGGGAGGAACCAAAACTCATCAAAACCGACGAGCTTTTAATGCTCGCAGAAGAAAAAGCTAGCGAAGCATCTTCTTTGCTTAAGGATAAAATTGAAAACAAGAGAATCACCTGCCTCAAGGATCCAAGGCTTTGCAACCTTGCACCTTTCTGGAAACAAATCTGCAAAATCAACAGAACTCCATATCACTTCATCGCCTCATACCGCGACCCACTATCCACGGCAATCTCAATACAAAATCGAGACTCAATCAACGCAGAGAAAGCGCTTTCGATGTGGTGCACGTATTACATCAATCTTCTCGAAAGCGTTAACAGCGGCGAACTGAAGCTAGTCAACTTTGACAAGCTGCTGACCGAAACCCGGCACGAGATCCAGCTTCTATCCGACTTTCTTGGGCAACAAATCCTCGAAGAGGAATTCAAAATCTATTCAGAACAATTTCTTGACATCAACTTACGACACAATCACCAGTCACTTGCGCCCGAAAACCCCATCGAAGTCGTGAGCAGCAAGATCAAATCCTCGCTGGATTCCTACAACATCAAAGCCACACCAGACGAGCGGAAAAATGAACTCGATTTAGCCAGTCTTCGCAACTCTTTAATCCAGGCGAATAGAGACCTTTCCGACGATAGTTCTGCATCCAAATTCAAAGACCTTTTTGCCGTTCACTACAAAAAATCAGAGGAATTAAACGCCATTCAGGTCGAACTCCAAAAAACACGAATCGAGCTTGAACGCATCAAGTCACTACGAAAAGCAGCCAGAAAACGCTATTCGGAAACAATAGAACAATTCAACAATCTGACCAAAACAATCTGGTGGAAAGCAGCATCCCCCCTGAGATTAATATTGTCATCACAACGAGATAGATCGAATCTTCGCGCGCTCAATTCCCGAACCAAAGCTGAATCCAAGCCAGACTGAATCATGGCGAACCCATTTTTTGAGAAGCCATTATCACTGAAAGGCAATGGAAAGCCACGCTGCTTGCACTCGCGAGTGCTCCAATCACCACTTGCCGGTGTCAGCGACAAAGTATTCAGAGCACTGGTACGGCGTTGGTCAAAGGATTCTCTGTTGTTCACCGAGATGGTGAATGCCACCAGCCTCGAAATGGGACATGGTCGCTGCAAAGTGGAATCACTCGCCGACGAATCTGGCCCCATCGGTGTTCAACTGTTTGACCATCGCCCCCAGGCCATGGCCGATGCCGCACGGCGAGCTGAAGCCAGTGGAGCCTTCCTGATCGACATCAACATGGGGTGCCCTGTAAGGAAAATTGCGCGCAAGGGCGGCGGTTCCGGGTTGATCCGTGATCCCGAACTGGCCATACGAATCGTGGAAGCAGTAGCGGGTGCAGTGGCAGTGCCCGTCACCGTGAAGACGCGGCTGGGATGGTGTGGAAGTGATGCAGATCCCGTGCTCTGGTGCAAACAACTGGAGGGAGCAGGGGCACAACTGCTCACGCTGCATGGACGCACCCGCGACCAGGGCTTCAAAGGCCTTGCCGATTGGTCCGCCATCACCCAAGTTCGAGAAGCCCTCAGCATTCCGCTCATCGCAAACGGCGACATCAACACCCCTGACGATGCCCTGCGTTGCCTGAATCAGACCGGTGCAGCAGGCGTGATGGTGGGCCGAGGAACCATGGGAGCGCCATGGCTGGTGGGACAGATCGACGCGGCGCTGGCCGGTCGTGCCATTCCCCCCACGCCTACCCCGTCAGCGCGACTCGCGCTGGCTCGGGATCAACTGGACGGTCTGGTGCAGGATCGGGGCGACCATGGGCTGTTGATCGCCCGAAAACACATGGGTTGGACCTGCACGGGGTTCCCAGGGGCCTCAAAACTGAGACATGAACTCATGCGAGCACCCACACCCTGCCTGGCCAGGGACCTGCTGAATCAGCAGATCGACCTCCTTGCCGCATCCGCTTGACTGGACGCTCCGACGATCAGGCCGTGGAGCCTTTAAGCGGCCAAACCAACGCCACGCTTGATGCAAAGGCCTGGCAGCGCTGGCAGTCTGGCGTCGCCAGTGCCGAAGAGATTCAGGGCTGGCAGCTGCAGCTCAGCCAGCACCTGCCCCAACTTCCACAGGAGCTGCTGGATCCAGCTTTATTGCCCATCGCCCTTTTGCGCGCACCTGCCCAGTGGTCTCCCGAAGACAGCGGGCTGGATCCCAATGATCTTTTGTCGACCCACCGGGATCTCAAAGACACCAAGCAACTGCTGAGCAGTGGCCGCCTGCGCGAGATCGCCCTGGGACAGTGCAGCCTGTTCACTGACCTGCCGCCAGTGCACCTCCAGGCCTACCGAGATGGGTTGAGACCAATGGCAGCTGAAGGCTCCTCTCTCAGCGCCCTGGAGCACCTGGGCGGCATCGGCCGTCAACGCTTCCAGCAGGGACTCCCCCTGGGCATGGATCTCGATCGTTACCAACCCCCCGCGCCCGATCCGGAACCAACCAAGCCGATCGGCTCAGCGGCCTCGATGCTGGTGGTGCTCCACCCAACCCAAAAAGAAGCAGAGACAGAACCCATCCAGCCCAAGCAGGGTTGGAGCCAGATCCGACACGCTTCCCTGGAGCGTCTGTCGGGATGGGTCGGGGAGCCACCCCCAAAGAACGAGACGCTGGTCAGCTTCTGCCATGCCAGTGATCAGCTGGATCCCCAGGCGGCCCTGCGCA